>NZ_BADA01000463.1 GCF_000333395.1 Microbacterium sp. B19 | reverse complement strand
CTGCGGCTGGCGCAGGCCGTGAGTGAACTGGTGGGGCAGCCGATGGGGGCCAGTCACTTGCACCTCTGATAGTACATTCCTGCGCGTACTCAATCCTGCTGTGGCAGCTCTTCCAGCAATGCTTCGATGGCGTCGATATCGACCTCATCACGTTGCGCCGGTCGCAACAATTCATCGGCATAAGCCTGCCATAGCCGGCTGCGCAGGAAGTAACGGAACAGTTCCGTATCCAGATGTTGGTCGCGGCACATCGCTGCCATGATGCGCAAGGATTCCGACAAGGTCTTGGCCGGCTTGTAGGGGCGGTCGGCGGCAGTCAAGGCTTCGAACACGTCGGCCAACGCCATTACCCGGTCCTGCAGCGGCAGGGTGCTGGCGCGCAGGCGGCGCGGGTAACCGCTGCCATCCATCTTCTCGTGATGGTTGGCGGCGGTGTCGGGGACGCTCTTGAGCGAGTCCGGCCAGGGCAGGCTTTTCAGCATCACCAGCGTCTGCACGATGTGGTTGTTGATGGCGAAGCGGTCTTCCTCGGTCAAGGTGCCGCGCCGTACCGTCAGGTTGTGCAGCTCCCCCATGTTCTGGCGATAGTGTGGCAGCTTCATGTCGAAGCCCAGGGTATTGCGCGGGTCGCCGCGTTCGACGGCCGGGCGGTGGCCGTCATTCCACTCCACCTTGTGCTCCGCTCGGTCGGCCAGCAACTGCTCGGTGTGCGGCAGGCTTGGGGAAGGTCGTCCATCGCGGCTCGCAGCCAGGCGCCGGGCTTCTTCGTCGGCCAGGCCCAGGCTGTCGTCGAAATGGCGCTGCCAGGTCTGGCGGGCGATCTGGTGCAAACGGGTGATGGCTTCATCGGACATGGTCTCGCCGCCCACATTGCATTGGGCGACGAAGGCAAAATCCTCGCGCAGTTGCGCGCGCCGTTGGTCCAGTCGTAGCCGCAAGGCTTCGGCCTGTGGCGGGGGCAGGGCCGGGAAGTAATCGCGCAGCAGTTCCAGTTCGGCATCGCGCCACAGCACTTCGAAGCGCATCCGCACTTCGTGGATGCGGTTGTGGATCACTTCCAGCTTGGTGGCCTTGTCGACGATGTGCTCGGGGCTGGTGACCTTGCCGCAATCGTGCAGCAGCGCGGCCAACTGGAAGGCATAGCGCTGGTCTTCGTTGAGCTGGAAGTCGGCGTAGCGTCCCTCGCGCTCCTGTGCCAGGCGCTCCACCAGCATGATGGCCAGATGCGGCACGCGTTCGCAGTGACCGCCGGTATAGGGGCTCTTGGCGTCGATGGCGTCGGCCATCAGGCGGATCAATGATTCCAGCAGCGCCTTTTGCGCGGCAATCAGCTGGCGCGTTTCGATGGCCACCGCCAGCATTCCCGACAGGCTCGCGCAAGCCAGAAAGC
>NZ_BADA01000464.1 GCF_000333395.1 Microbacterium sp. B19 | reverse complement strand
CCAGCGGCTCCTCGCCGACGTGCTGCGCGGCAGCGACGTGCGCGCGATCCTCGCGGGACACCTGCACTACTCGACGTTCGCGACGTTCGCGGGCATCCCGGTGTCCGTGGCATCCGCCACCTGCTACACGCAGGACCTCATGGTGCCGGTCGGGGGGACCCGGCCGCAGGACGGTGCCCAGGGCTTCAACCTCGTGCACGTCTACGACGAGACGATCGTGCACTCGGTGGTGCCCGTCGGCGCAGCCGAGGTGCTGCAGTACGTCGACGCCGCGGAGTCGCAGGAACGGCTGCGGTCGGCCGGCATCGTCGTGCCGGCGACGGCGGAACTCAGCGGCCGGGTGTCGCCGCCGACGACGCCGCTGCCGATCCTGCGCTGACCGCCTCGGCCTTCTCCCAGGGCGCTGCCACGGGGAAGTAGCGCTCGAGGCAGGCGCGGAGCGCGGGCACGCGGACCTCTTCGGGGATCTCGGGCACGCTGCCGTCGTTGAGGCAGAACATGTCCGTGTCCCGCCGCGAGACGAGCCGCTCCATCTGCCGCAGGGCGTCGAGCTGCGTGGTCTGGACGTAGCGCGTGCGAGGCTCCGTCGTGATGACCGCGCGGCCGGTGGCCAGGGCGTAGTAGTGGTAGAGGCTGTTCGTCACCGAGATGTCGGTCGCCGAGCGGAAACGGCTCGCGGCCGTGCGGGCGTAGTCCTCGGCGAACTCGCGCTCCAGCTCGTACGCGACCGAACGCCGCAGCGGCGTGGCGCAGTGCTCGAGGTCGAGCGTGGTGACCCGGCCGAAGCGCTCCTTCAGCAGCGCGCGGTTCACGCGCAGGCCGTTGTCGTGTCCCGAGCGGTCGACGTGGGCGGGACCGCTGCCGATCCGGATGCCGCTCTCGACGAACCGGGTGATGCCCGCGCCGCTGAAGAACAGTTCCGGGGTGACGGGACGCCCGAAGAACATGTCGTCGTTGCTGTACAGGAAGTGCTCGGCGAGGCCCGGGATGCGGTGCAGCTGCGCCTCGACGGCGTGCGAGTTGTGCGTGGGGAGCACCGACGGGTCGGCGAAGAACTCCTCGCTGCGCACGATCGTGACTTTGGGGTGGTCGGCGAGCCACTCGGGCGTGGGGGAGTCGGTCGCGATGAAGATGCGTCGCACCCACGGGGCGTACATGTGGACGCTCCGCAGCGCGTAGCGAAGCTCGTCGACCTGCCGGTAACGGGCCGCGTTGTCGTCGCCGTCACCGACGACGTAGCCCTTCATGCGTGCGGCGCGCTGGCGCTGGAACTCGCTCGAGGAGCCGTCGACCCACGAGAAGACCATGTCGACGTCTTCCGTGAACTCGTTCGGGTGCGGATCGAACATGCCCGCCACCGTGCGCCAGCGGCGTCCGTAGCGCTCGACCTCGACCAGGTCGAGGTCGGCCGTGGCGAACTTCCGACGCGTGAGCGCGCTCGGCCGCGGAGCCTCGACGGTCTGCGCCCCGAACCGCCAGAGCTCGAGGCGCGGCGCGAGAGCCGAACCGTAGCGGTACGAGCCCTCGGTCGAGGTGCGGGGGCGGAACACGGCGTAGGCCTCGACGGCGTTGCGGCTCGGGCGGACGCTGTGCGCCGGCACCGGGTCCTCGCCCCGGGCCTTGAGGTAGACGGGACCGAGCTCGGGGTCGCGCAGCGCGGCGAGCGCGGCCTCGGCGTGCGCCGTGTCGACGACGATCTTCGGTCGGCGATTGGCATCCCGCACCAGCATCACCTCGACGCCCGCGGCCTCGATCGCCGCGGCGACCGTGAGCAGGTCGTCCTGCTCGGCGTCCGAGGGGGTGGAGCAGTCATCGACGACGTGCAGGATGCCGTCGACCATGCGGATGTCGGCCCGCGAGAGGAGGGCGCGCCACGGGTCGGTCTCGACAGAAAGGGGGACCATCGATCGCATACTGTGCCTCCTCGGGGGATGTGGGGACGGATTCGTACACCGTACGAATGCGGCGTTACGTGCGCGTTTCGGCGGCGGCGCCGAAGGGCGGTGAGCGGGGCACTACTGTCGAAGAGTGACTGAGATCGCCCGCTCCGGACCGGCCGCCATCGACCCGTCGCTCGCGGGTCGGACGACGTCGGGCCGACGTTCCAGTCTCGCACACGGGGGACGGCTCGGGGCGCGTGGTCGGCGGTCGGCCCGATGAGCAGCGCCTCGTCCACGGCGGTGCGCGTGCGCGCTCCCGGCAAGATCAACGTCTTCCTCGAGGTCGGCGACGTCGCCGACGACGGGTACCACGAGGTCGCCACGGCGTACCAGGCGGTCTCGCTGTACGAGGAGATCACGGCCGTGCCCGCCGCCGGCTTCACGATCGAGATCGCCGAGACCTCGACGGTCGACGTCGAGGGCGTCCCCACCGACGAGCGCAACCTCGCGCTGCGGGCCGCCCGCATGCTCGCTCGGGTCGCGGGCATCGGCGACGGCGTGCACCTGACGGTGCGCAAGGCCGTGCCGGTCGCGGGCGGGATGGGCGGCGGGTCCGCCGACGCCGCGGCCGCACTGGTGGCCTGCGACGCCCTGTGGGGATCGGGATGCCAACCCCTGAGCTCGCGCGCCTCGCGGCCCAGTTGGGCGCCGATGTGCCCTTCGCGCTGCTCGGGGGAACCGCGATCGGCACCGGCCGTGGCGACGAACTGAGCCCGGCGCTGGCATCCGGTCGCTTCCACTGGGTCCTCGTCCCGAACGACCAGGGGCTGTCGACCCCGGTCGTGTACGGCGAGCTNGACGCGCACCGCGCGCGCCACGCGGTCGACATCGGGCCCGCGCCCCGCGTCCCCGCGGTCGACCCGGACGTGCTGCACGCGATCCGCCAGGGCGACGCCCACATGCTCGCGGCGACCGTCCGCAACGACCTGCAGGCGCCCGCGCTGCACCTGCGACCCGATCTCGGGCGCGTGCTCGAGCGCGGCGAACGCTCCGGCGCCCTCGCCGGGCTGGTGTCGGGATCGGGTCCGACGCTGGCGTTCCTGGCGGCCGACGAGACGTCGGCGATCGATCTGCAGGTGACCCTGAGCGCCGCGGGATATCCCGCCCTGCACGTTCACGGGCCCGTCGCGGGCGCGCGTGTGGTCTGACCAGGGGCACCCTAGCCCAGGTCGTCACACGCGGCAATCTGACCTTTCGTGTCGGGGCCCCTCGCTAGCGTGTCCCAGGTAGCCGCAGACCTGCGAGCGCCGTGCCCGCACGCGGCCACGAAGAGGGAGGATCCCCATGAAGGCAGTACTCGACGGCGTCGTCATCGCCGAAGCCGACCGCGACGACCTCGTCTCCATCGAAGGCAACTGGTACTTCCCGCCGAGCTCGGTCCGCGAGGGGGCGCTCTCGCAGAGCCCCACGCCCTACACGTGCCCCTGGAAGGGCGCGGCCCAGTACTGGAACGTCTCGCTCGACGGCGCGGATCTGCCCGACGGCGCCTGGTCCTACCCCGACCTGCGTCCCGGCGCGGTCGACCGTGTCGGCACCGACTTCGCGGGCTACGTCGCGTTCGATCGGAAGGTCGTGGTCTCCGACTGAGTCGGGTACGCGCATGATCGAGTTCTCGACCGTCTCGAAGGTCTCCCCGACGGCACCCGCGC
>NZ_BADA01000465.1 GCF_000333395.1 Microbacterium sp. B19 | reverse complement strand
GGCATCCAGGTGCCGTGGGACGATTCGCACGTCATCTACGTGGGGTCGACGCGCTGCTGAACTACGCCACGGCCGTCGGGTACGGCAGCGACCCCGAGGAGTTCGCGCGCCGCTGGCCCGCGTACCACGTCGTGGGCAAGGACATCCTGCGTTTCCACGCCGTGATCTGGCCCGCGATGCTGATGGCGGCGGGGCTCGAGGTGCCCCGCGGCGTCTTCGCGCACGGCTGGCTGCTGGTCGGCGGCGAGAAGATGTCGAAGTCGAAGCTCACCGGTATCGCGCCGACCGAGATCACCGACGTCTTCGGCTCCGACGCGTACCGTTTCTACTTCCTCTCGGCGATCGCGTTCGGTCAGGACGGGTCGTTCTCGTGGGAAGACCTGTCGGCCCGCTACCAGGCCGAACTCGCCAACGGCTTCGGCAACCTGGCATCCCGGTCGATCGCGATGATCGAGCGCTACTTCGAGGGGATCGTGCCGCCGGCGGGGGACTACACCGAGGCCGACCTCGCGATCCAGAGGACCGTGGCGGATGCCGCGAGCAACGCCGACGCGGCCATCGAGCGGTTCCGCATCGACGAGGCCATCGACGCGATCTGGACGATCGTCGACGCGCTGAACCAGTACATCACCGAGAACGAGCCGTGGGCTCTGGCCAAGGACGACGCGAAGCGCGAGCGCCTGGGCACGGTGCTGTACACCGCGGCCGAGGGACTCCGCGCTCTCGCTGTACTGCTGTCGCCCGTCATGCCGATCTCGACCGAGAAGCTCTGGATCGCCCTCGGCGCCGCCGAGAGCATCGGGCGTCTGCAGGACCAGGCGCTCCGCGAGGCCGGTGGCTGGGGCGTGCTGCGTCCGGGGACGTCCGTGAACGGTCTGTCGCCCCTGTTCCCGCGCGTCGAGCAGGCATGAGCACGCCCGTCGAACGGCCCCGCGGCACGATCGAGGGCGGCGACCCGAGCCAGTACGTGCGCGAGCGGTCGGCCGACGGTCGGCGCGACGTGAGCTACCCGCCCGCTCCCGAGCCGCTCGGCGTGCCCGTGTACGACAACCACACGCACCTCGAGATCGAGGACGGCGAGACCGGCCTGTCGCTCGATGAGCAGCTCGAGCGGGCGCTGGCCGTGGGCGTGCACGGCGTCGTCCAGGCCGGGGGAGACGTCGACTCGTCGCGCTGGTCCGCGTGGGCCGCGGCGACCCATCCGCGCGTGCTCGCCGCCGTTGCGATCCACCCGAACGAGGCGCCGGCGTACGCTGCCGCGGGCGGGCTGGATGCCGCGATCGCGGTCATCGACGAGCTCGCGGCCGAGCCCCGGGTGCGCGCGATCGGCGAGACGGGCCTCGACTTCTTCCGGACCGAGGCGGATGGCATCCCGGCCCAGATCCGCTCGTTCGAGGCGCACATCGCGCTCGCGAAGAAGCACGGCATCGCGATGCAGATCCACGATCGCGACGCCCACGACGCCGTCCTCGAGACGCTCGCGCGCGTCGGCGCCCCCGAGAAGACGGTGTTCCACTGCTTCTCCGGCGACGCCGACATGGCGCGCATCGCGGCCGACCGCGGGTACTACCTCTCGTTCGCGGGCAACGTCACGTTCAAGAACGCCCAGAACCTGCGTGACGCCCTCGCCGTGACCCCGCGCGAGCGGATCCTCGTCGAGACCGACGCGCCGTTCCTCACTCCGGTGCCCTACCGCGGCCGCCCGAACGCGCCGTACCTCATCCCGGTGACGCTGCGCTTCCTGGCATCCGAACTCGGTGTCGATCCCGACGAGCTCGCCGCCCAGGTCGCGGCCAACACCGTCGAGGTGTACGGGGAGTTCTGACCCGCGGCGTCGGCTCGGTGATGCGCGCCGGCGTGGGCGCCGCCGGATCTGCGGCGTCGGCTCAGTGATCTGCGTTCCCTCAGTCCGCCCGGGGTGGATGCCGCTGAGGTTGTGCGGATCGCGGAGGTCGTGCCGCGCGCGCCCGGGCTGAGTACGACGAAGGCCGGCACCCCTCGGGGCGCTGGCCTTCGCGATTCGTCAGGACTTCGCCTTGTCCTTGCGGACGAACAGGGTCTCGGTCTGCTCGAGCTCCATGCCCTTGGTCTCGGGGATCCGCAGCGCCACGTAGAGGAACGACAGCGCGGCAAACAGCGCGTACATGCCGTACGTGAGCGGGAGCGACCAGCCCGACATCGCGGGGAACGACACCGTGATGGCGAAGTTCGCGATCCACTGCGCACCCGCCGCGACACCCAGCGCCTTGCCGCGGATGCGGCTGGGGAAGATCTCGCCGAGCAGCACCCAGACCAGCGGACCCCACGACGCGCCGAACCCGATCACGAAGACGTTCGCCGCGACCAGCGCGATCCCGCCCCACGGGGCCGGCAGCGACACGTCGTCGCCGCTGCCCTGCGCGAACGTGAACGACAGGGCCATCGCGGCCAGCGACACCGTCATCAGCACGGAACCGGTCAGGAGGATCGGTTTCCGGCCCACGCGGTCGACGAGGAAGATCGCGACGAAGGTCACCACGACGTTCGTGACGGAGGTGATCACGGAGATCAGCAGCGAGTTGCTCTCGTCGAAGCCGACCGCGCGCCACAGCGTCGTCGAGTAGTAGAAGATCACGTTGATACCGACGAACTGCTGGAACATCGACAGCAGGATGCCGGTCCACACGATGCCCTGCAGACCCAGCACCGGTCCGCGCAGCGACACGTTCTTGTTCTTGCGGTCGGTCTCGATCGCGCTCGTGAGCTCGTTCATCGTCTTGTCGAGGTCGGCCGGGGGCACCAGGCGCGAGAAGATCGCGCGCGCCTCGTCCTTGCGGCCCTTGGCGAGCAGGTACCGCGGCGACTCCGGAACGGTGAACGACAGGATGCCATAGACGGCGGCGGGGATGACGCCGACGAGGAACATCCAGCGCCACGCCTCCATGCCCAGCCAGAGCTGGTTCGCGGCGCCACCGGCCGAGGTGGCGAGCAGCGCGTCGGAGAGCAGCGCGCCGAAGATGCCGAGCGTGATCGCCAGCTGTTGCAGGGACGCGAGGGAACCGCGGATCTGGCGCGGGGCGACCTCGGCGATGTACGCGGGCGCCACGACCGAGGCGATGCCGATGCCGAGGCCGCTCATCACGCGCCACAGGATGAGATCGGGGACGCTGAACGTCAGCGCGGCGCCGATCGAGGACACGAAGAACAGCACGGCGCCGAGAAGCATGACCTTGAGGCGGCCCCAGCGGTCCGACAGCGCGCCGGCGATGACCGCGCCCACCGCGCAGCCGAGCAGTGCGACGGCCACGACGAAGCCGGTCAGCACCTGGCTCAGCTCGAAGTTGCCCTGGACGGCATCCACGGCTCCGTTGATGACGGAGGAGTCGAACCCGAACAGGAACCCACCGACGGCGGCGGCGATCGAGAGTCCGACCGCTCGTCGCCCGTACGGGCCGCGGAGAGTGAAGGCGTTGGCGGGTATCGACTGCGTCTGGCTCACCCACCCACGCTACTGCCCCCGCCCGCTCCGGGGGCGGCGACTGGCGGTCGCGCTGGTTACAGTGGAACAATGCCCGTTTCGCTCCTCGGTGCCGCCGAGATCCGCCGGCTCGCCGCCGACCTCGACGTCACGCCGACGAAGAAGCTCGGGCAGAACTTCGTCGTCGACGCCAACACGGTCCGCAAGATCGTGCAGGCCGCGCGGGTCGAGGCATCCGATCGGGTCGTCGAGATCGGTCCGGGACTCGGCTCGCTGACGCTGGCGATCCTCGAGACGGGCGCGTCGGTCGTCGCCGTCGAGATCGACCACCGGCTGGCCGCCCGGCTCCCCGAGACCGCGGCCGCGCACGACGTACCGGCCGAGCGCCTGACCGTGATCGACGCCGACGCGCTGCAGGTGCGCGAGCTCCCCGGCGAGCCCGAGGTCCTCGTCGCGAACCTGCCGTACAACGTGTCGGTACCGGTGCTGCTGCACTTCCTCGAGACGTTCCCGTTCCTCCAGCGCGGCGTCGTCATGGTGCAGGCCGAGGTGGGGGAGCGCCTCGCGGCCCCGCCGGGGTCGAAGGTGTACGGGGCGCCGAGCGTCAAGGCCGCCTGGTACGGCCCGTGGCGCCTGGCCGGGACGGTGTCACGCCAGGTCTTCTGGCCGGTCCCGAACGTCGACAGCGTGCTGGTCGGATTCGAACGGGATGCCGAGCCCCGCGGCGACGAAGAACTCCGGCGCCGCACGTTCGCGATCGTGGATGCCGCCTTCCAGCAGCGCCGCAAAATGCTGCGGCAGGCGTTGTCGAGCGTGCTCGGCGAGTCCGCCGCCGCCGCGTCGGAGGCGCTGGAGGCGGCGGGCGTCGACCCCACGCTCCGCGGCGAGCAGCTCTCGATCGCCGACTTCGTGCGCATCGCCTCGCTCTGACCCCCGGCTCGCGCCGTTCGCGCGTCCCGTAATTTCTCGTCGCGTTCATCACGAGTTCCCGAAACATGCCGGTAACATTTCTCCTCAACCGGGAGCATCACGCCGGGCTGAGGCCGTACCCGACGGCCCGAAGGGATCGAGATGCGCTTTGCCGAACACCCGCGCGGCGAACGCGTGCTGCTCCAACTGAGTGACACGCACCTGCGAGCGGGCGGTGCCCCGCTGTA
>NZ_BADA01000466.1 GCF_000333395.1 Microbacterium sp. B19 | reverse complement strand
GGATTGATGATCGCGCTGACGATGGCGTTGACGACCGCGGTGAACGCGGCGCCGATGACGCCCTTGACCGCGAGGTCGATGACGTTTCCGCGGAGAATGAACTCCTTGAATCCCTTGATCATGACGAGGCTCCCCTTCCGGCCGCGTCACGCAGGATAGGCGAAGGTCAGGATGCCGGGGTGGACGCGGTCTTCGTCGACTCAGAGGACGATGATGTCGAAGAACCGGCCGAGGTTCCGGATGCCGCGCCGGACGACGCCCCATTGGATCCACGCGAATCCGTGCGGTAGAAGCCGGAGCCGTTGAAGGTCACGCCGATCGAGCCGTACTGCTTGCGCAGCTCGCCACCGCACGAGGGGCACTCGGTGAGAGCGGCGTCCGAGAAGGACTGGACCGCGTCGAAGCGGTGTCCGCACTGCTTGCAGGCATAGGCGTAGGTGGGCATTCGGTTTCCTTCGGTGATCAGGCGTGGGAGCGGTCGATGGTGACCGTGCGCGTGGGGGTGACGATGCCCGAGACGGGCTGATCGTGCACGTCGCGCGGGACGTCGTCGACGAACTCGGAATCGAAGATGACGGCGTACACGGGCGGGCACTTCTCGATGGACCCGAGGGTCTTATCGAAATAGCCGCGGCCCCAGCCGAGACGCATTCCGCCCCGGTCCACTGCCGCCGCGGGGACGACGAGCAGATCGACATCGTCGACGGCCATGGGCCCGAGCACGTCGCCGACCGGCTCGGGCAACCCGAACAGCCCCTCGGCGATCTCGGCATCCGGAGTCGCCACAGACCAGTCGAGCAGACCGTCCTCGCGCGTGATCGGGAGGAGGACCCGGATGCCACGTGCCACCGCTCCGGCGACGAACGCGTGCGTACCCGGTTCGGTCGTGGTCGACAGGAAGCAGGAGATGCTGCGGGCGCCGAGGCGTTCGACGAGGGCGTCGAGCTGCTCCTTGACGCCGGCTTCGGCGACTTCGCGCCCGTGTGCGGAGACGGTCTGGCGTCGTTCGCGCAGGTCGGCGCGGAGTGCGCGTTTCGCCTGCTCGATGCTGTCGGGCATGCCCTAAGTGTACGGGGGTGCGCAATTGGTAACAGCGCTGTCGCATGGCACCAGTAGGGTATGCGCATGCCTAACAAGCCCTTCAAGGCCGTGATCCCGGCCGCTGGACTCGGTACTCGCTTCCTCCCGGCCACCAAGGCCATGCCGAAGGAGATGCTTCCGGTCGTCGACAAGCCCGCCATCCAGTACGTCGTCGAAGAGGCCACAGGTGCCGGCATCGAAGACATCCTGATCATCATCGGGCGCAACAAGAACAACATCGCCAACCACTTCGACTCGATGCCCGAGCTCGAGACGAAGCTCCGCGAGAAGGGCGACCACGACAAGCTCGCCAAGGTCGAGCACTCGTCCGACCTCGCCGACGTGCACATGGTGCGTCAGGGCGAGCCGAAGGGCCTCGGCCACGCGGTGCTCCGCGCCCGCAGCCACGTCGGCGACCACCCGTTCGCCGTTCTTCTCGGCGACGACCTCATCGACGAGCGCGACCCGCTGCTCGAGCAGATGCTCGCCGAGTACACCAAGCGCAACGCCACGGTCATCGCCCTCATGGAGGTCGACCCCGAGCACATCCACCTCTACGGTGTCGCCGCGGTCGAGCCGACCGAGGACGACGGCGTCGTCAAGGTCACCCAGCTCGTCGAGAAGCCCAAGGCCGAGGATGCTCCGTCGAACCTCGCCATCATCGGTCGTTACGTTCTCGGACCCGACGTGTTCGGCATCCTGGAACACACCGAGCCTGGCAAGGGCGGCGAGATCCAGCTGACCGACGCTCTCGAGGAACTCGCGAACGGTGGCGGTGACGGTGGCGGCGTGTACGGCGTCATCTTCCGCGGGCGTCGCTACGACACCGGCGACCGCGTCGACTACATCAAGGCCATCGTCCAGCTCGCCTCCGAGCGCGAAGACCTGGGTCCGGCCCTGCGTCCGTGGTTCAAGGAGTTCGCGGCGGGTCTCTGACCCGACGGGATGCCATGGATCTCTCCGTCCCACGACGGCACGGTGAGGTGTCGATCCGTCTCATCCGTAATCGCGACGCGCGCGTCCATCAGCAGGAGCTGATCGACAACCGCTCGTGGTTACGGCCGTGGGAGGCGACGAGCCCGGACGGGCCCGTCTCCTTCGACATGCGGCTCGGCATCCGCCGTCTCCTGCAGCAGTACCGCGACGGCCTCGGCGTCCCCTTCGTCATGGAGTGGAACGACGAGGTCGCCGGTCAGCTCAACGTGTGGGGTGTCTCGCGCGGCTCACTGGCATCCGCGACCATCGGATATTGGGTCGCCGAGGAGTACGCCGGCCGCAACATCACGACGATCAGCGTCGCGATGGCGACCGACGTGTGCTTCACCGAGCTCAACCTGCACCGCGTCGAGATCTGCATCCGGCCCGAGAATCACGCGAGCCTTCGCGTGGTGGAGAAGCTCGGGTTCCGGTACGAGGGACTCCGTCGCCGCTACATCCACATCGACGGCGACTGGCGCGACCACTACTCCTTCGCTCTCGTGCGCGAAGAGGTGCCGTACGGCGTGCTCGACCGGTGGGATCGGGGTCAGGTCCCGCCGGACGCGGCATCCATCCCGCCCGCCGACCGTCTGTAGGTCGTCGCTCTCCGGGTGCGGGCGTTCCGTGACGCCGAGACCGCATCGGGCTGACGAACCTGCGGCGCGCTGCCGTGGGGTTGTCGGGCGGATGCAGTCTCGCGATTCGCGGGGCGACACGCGGACGGATGCCGAGCTGTGACCTCGGCGTGACCTACCGTGGTGCCATGGGTGGACAGGTTCTCGGCGGCGGGGTGATCGTCTTCGTCGCGGTCGCGCTGTGGTTGGTGTACCTCTTGCCGTCGTGGCAGAGCCGGCACCGGTTCACGTCGGCCGAGCGCAACGCCGTACGGCTGAACCAGGCGCTGCGCGTTCTCGCTGAGACCGCCGAGACGCCGCGGGAAGTCCACCTCGAACTCACGGCGCGCACCGCGCACCAGCAGCAGAAGATCGCGCGTCAGGTCCAGGCGCAGAAGGCGCAGGCCGACCTCGCCGAGGCGAAGGCCAGGCTCGAGGTCGCGCGTCTGGAAGCCGCCCGCGACCGCGATCTCGTCAAGGAACAGCGGGCCGCAGCCATCGAGCTCGCCCGCGCCGAGCGCGCCGCTGCGGTCGAGGTCGCCAAGGCCGAGCGAGCAGCGGCCCTCGAGAAGACGCGTGCTGAGCAGGCGGCCGCGGTCGAGCGCGCGCACGCCGAGCGTGCCGCCGCGGTCGCGCGGCCGGAGCTGCGGCGCGCCCGTGCGCGCCGGCGTTTCCGTCTGGCGACGACGGTGTTCGCGGGCCTCGGGATCGTCGCGGCGGTGGCCGGTGGCATCCAGGTGTCGTTCGGTGCGGCACCCGTTCTGCTGGTCGCCGGGGGAGTGGCGGTCGTTCTCGCTCTCGTCCTGCTGCAGCGCCTCTCGCGCGTCGCGGCACGTGCGACCGCGCGCCCCGTGACGACGGTGGTCCAGCGGGCTGCGGTCGAGGTGCAGGACTTCGGCGCGGCCGCACCCGCTCCACGGCCGACGTGGACGCCGCGCGAGCTGCCGCGTCCGCTCGTCGCTTCGGCGGGTTCGCGTGCCGCGGCGACCGTGGACGAGCAGCTCGCCCGTGAGGCGCTGCGCGCAGCCGCCCGCGAACAGGTGGCGCGCGAGATCGCCGCCGCTCAGGCGCCGACGTCGATCGACGTCGCACGTCCGGCCGCCGTCTCGCCGTACGCCTCCATGGGCTACGTCGACGACGCCGAGATCGAAGACCACGTGCGTCAACTCCTCGAGCGTCGCGCGTCGGGTCAGTAGCGGCGCGTCCGCCTGGGTCGCGCCAATCCGCACGACCGAAGCGTCACGCGCGCCGATTGCCGCGACCGAGCGCGGGCGTGCGCCGCCCGTCGATCCTCGGTGGCGCCAAAAGTTCGCGCGGTGGCTTCACGTCGTGCAATGTTGCGCGACGGAACGCGGCACGCCCGGGAGGTCGGCCGGGTCGGTCGGGGTGAGGGGCGCGTGATAGTGTTGTCGAGTTGTCCGGGCCTGTGGCGCAGTTGGTAGCGCGCCTCGTTCGCATCGAGGAGGTCAGGGGTTCGAATCCCCTCAGGTCCACCAACCGCACAGCGGCGCCTCTCCCATTGGAGGGGCGCCGTTGAGGTTTTCGGAGATCGCCGCGCCTCAGAGCGCGACGGTGGGGTAGTCCTTCCCCAGCCAGTGCGACAGCTTCGACGCGTACTCGCGCTGGAACGACAGGGGGCCGCTCTGCGCGATGTAGTCGTCGTCGTAGATGGCGATGAAGATCGTCAGGGTGAGGAAGAAGTGCGCCCCCATCTCGAACAGCGCGACATAGTCGTGCTCGATCAGGGCGGTGCGCTCCTGGTCGGTGAATTCGAGCCAGCTGGTGGTCTCGACGCTGTTGTGGGTGCCGAGACGTCGCCCGTACTCCTCCTCCCATCGTTGGACGAGGGCGGCCGGATCGGCTTTGTACGCCGCGAGGAGGTGCGGGTCTCCATCCACCTGGTAGAGGAACTTGTTGACGTAGTACCTGCTCATCGGGGGTCTCCTTCCGGGTACCAGGTCATGTACATCTCGCGGGTGTGGAACAGGTCGAGATCGTCGACGTAGGAGGCGTCGATGGGGCCGGCGATGCCGAGCATGAGGATCAGGTCCATGAATCCGTGCGTGGCGTTGCCCGCGTTCGTCATGCTCTCGTGAGTGACGTTCTCGAGGATGGCGTCGATGTCGCCCGTCGCCAGCCACTCGATCGCCTGTGTGTCGAAGGCCGGGTCGGGTCCGGTCTCGCCGAACATCCTCGGGCCCCCGAGCTCGAGCGAGAGATGGCCGCTGCCGACCGCAGCGATCTTCTTGTCGGACGGGTACTCATCGATGATCGACCGGATCGCGCGGCCGAGGTCGTAGAACCTCTTCGGGCTCGGGAGGGGTGGCGCGAAGATGTTGGTGTAGATCGGCACCACGGGAAGATCCGCCTGCGGGCGGGTGGTGATGATCGGGCAGATGATCGAGTGGTCGATCTTGAGTTCGTGGCTGATGGAGAAGTCGAATCCTCGATCCAGGAGGCCCTGGAACATGAATCCCGAGAGATCCTCGTGCCCTTCGAGGACATATCTCGGGATGCCGAACTCTCGCTCTTCGTTGTAGAAGGTGGCGTCGTACCGGGGTTGCTTGCCGATGAGGAACGTGGGGTAGTTGTCGGCGAAGAACTGGTGGAAGTGATCGGCACCCACCATGACGAGGATGTCCGGCTCGGCTGCCGTCAGCGTCTCGCGGTAGGACTCGACCTTGCGCTTCCACTCCACGGCTTGCGGGATGCGCTGCTCGGGCGGGGTGAGCTCGGTGGCCTTCAAGAAGAACGGATGGTGTGTCGTCGCGAGGACTGCGGAGAGGTGCGCCATTGAAATCTCCTGTCGTGGGGTTCGGGTCAGAGGTCGGCGCGGGGCGCGACGAAGCGCGCGTTCCGGTCGACGGAGTGGTAGACGTCGGGGCCGATGGGCGATCGCTGCTCTTCCGCGATCTGTCCCACCAGGCCGGCCGTGCGAGCGAGAAGGGAGAAGCCGCGCAGCATCGAGACCGGAAGACGAAGATCAGCGAGAGCGGCTCCCGCGATGCCCGCGCCGTTGAGCGGCAGGGTGCGTCCGAGGATCTCCGGATGCACGCGACCGAACGCTTCGAACAGTCGCATGTGCGGCCCCCGCACACCCTCCTCCGTCGCGATGCGGATCATCGCGGGGACGCGGGGATCGCCGGACTTGTGGACCGGGTGGCCGAGGCCCGGCACGAACTTTCCGGAGCCCTTCACCTCGGTGAGAACCGAGCGGGCCGTGTCGTCCCACTCCTCGTCGGTCCAGGTGCTGGTGTCACCGAGACGCTCGACGATGCGGTGGAGGAACGTGCCGGTGTCCTCGGTCACTCCCAGGAACCGCGATCCGCCACCGAGCAGGCCCGCGGCCACGGCGCCCTGGATGGAGTCCGGCGCACTGTAGTAGGTCAGGCGTGCGGCGATCGCGGTGGGGGTGAAGCCGTGGTCGGCGAGGGAGACGAGGACGGCTTCGAACAGTCGCACTTCGCCCGCGGAGGGGCGTCGCTGTGCCACCATCCAGAAGGCGAGTTCGCCGAACCCGACCTTGCCCATGAGATCGTCGGCGACGTCGAGTCCCATGAGCGTGATGCTGTCGGCATCCGAGGTCCCGAGAGACGTCTCGTATTCACTCATTGCTGTCCTCCGGAGTGTTCAGCCAGGCGCGGATCTCGTCGTTGTCGGCGCCGAGCGGCGGTGCGGGGGAGACGTACCGCGGCGGAGTGAGCGAGAAGCTGATCGCGTTCCGGATCATGGGGATGGCGGCATCCCCTTGGCCGACGTGGACGACCGGATCCAGCCCCAGCCGTTCCGCGAGGGCCACGCCGCCGTCGATGGTGTTGATCGGTCCGCACGCGACGCCCGCGTCGGTGAGGATGTCGAACCATTCGGCGATGGTCCGCGTTGACAGTGCCTCCACGAGGAGCGGGCGGAGCTCGTCGCGGTGATGGTTGCGATCCTCCGTCGTGCGGAATCGCGGGTCGTCGGCGAGCGCGGAAACGCCGAGCGCCGACGCGAGCTTCCGGAACTGCGCATCGTTGGCGGCGACGATGACGATCTCCCCGTCGGACGCGGGCAGCGGCTCGTACGGAAACAGGCTGGGGTGGGCATTGCCCATCCGGAAGGGAATTCGACCGCCGGCCACGTAGGTGGAACTGTGATTGGCCATCGCCGCAAGAGCGGTGGAAAGCAGATTCACTTCGATGTGCTGGCCGAGACCGGTGGCGTTGCGGTGATTCAGCGCGGCGAGGACACCGATCGTCGCCTGCATGCCCGTCATGATGTCGAACACGGACACGCCGCTGCGGTACGCCTGGCCCTCCGGGTCGCCGGTGAGGCTCATCAATCCGGAGGCGGCCTGGACGACCAGGTCGTAGCCCGGCAGGGAAGCCCCGCCGGCGGATCCGAACCCGCTGATCGACGCGTAGAGGACTGCGGGGTTCGTCCGACTGACGGAGTCGTAGTCGAGGCCGAACTTCCGCAGCCCGCCCGGCTTGAAGTTCTCAATGACGATGTCGGCGCGGCGGGCGAGTTCCTGGGCCAGTTCCCGGTCTTCCTCGTCGCCGAAGTCCAACACCACGTCGCGCTTGTTCCGATTGATACCGAGGTAGTACGTGGACACCCCGTCGCGCTCGGGCGGCGCCCATCCCCGGGTCTCGTCTCCGCTGGGAGCCTCGACCTTGATGACGGTCGCGCCGAGGTCCGCCATGATCTGGGTGGAGAAGGGGCCCGCGAGCACCCGGGAGAAGTCCGCCACGAGGAGACCGGAGAGGGGACCGGGTGGGCCGGTCGGCCGACCGTCGAGGTCGACGGCTTCGAGGACCGTACGGGTCGAGGATTCAGACATCGTCATCCGATCGCATTTAGCGGACATTCGTCCGTCAAGCGGACATGCCCATTGAATCCGACGACCGTGGCAACGTCAAGCGAACGCCGCACACGGCTTCTGGAGCGCTCGAGCCCTGTGTGCTCGGGGCGCGTCGGACCCCTGACCGTTCGGTCAGAGAACTCGCTGTGTCATGTCGGATGCCGACTCGTAAGGACGCGCCTCGAGGCGTGCCCAATCCCCGGAGATCGCCGACGCCGCCTTCAAGAGTGCCGGGAGGTGTCGAGACGTCAGTTCCTCGACGCTGGTCTCGGCCGCGTGGACGGTGACGTTGACGGCGGCCTTCACGACGCCGTGGCCGTCCCGGACGGGTGCGGCGATCGAGCGCACGCCCGGTGCCAGCTCCTCGTCCGCGAGCGCCCACCCCTGGGCGCGAACGCGGCTCAACTCCCGCTCCACTTCCGCGCGATCACGGGTGGCGATCACGACGTTCGAGTGGCTCGGGGTGGCGAGCGTCTCGGTCAGGGCTGCCTGATCCAGAGCGGCGAGGAGCACCTTGCCCTGAGAGGTGACCACGGCGGGGAACCGGGTGCCGATCTCGACCCGCAGGGCGATGATCTTGGGGACCGCGACGCGTGCCGTGTACACGATGTCCGACCCGCTGAGCTGTGCCATCGACGACGACTCGTTCGTGTGCCGGACGAGCTCCTCCAGGTGGGGGCGGGCGGCATCCCATAACCCCAGGGAACTGACGTACGCGTAACCCAGATCGAGGACTCGCGGGGTCAGTTCGAACTCCGATCCGCGCTGACGAACGAAGCCGAGCTCCGTCAGCGTCAGCAGGAGGCGGCGAGCGGTGGGGCGCGCGAGTCCGGTCGCTCCCGCGACGTCGGCCAGGCTCATGCGTGGCTGTCGCTCGGAGAATGCCGCGAGAACGTCCAACCCTCGGGCGAGTGCTTCGACGAAATCGGACGATTCTCCGCGACCGGCCATTTTGAGCTCCCTCGCCGTCTACCCGTGATCTACCGATGTTCGCACACTCGGCCCGCTGGGGTCGGAGTCGGGTTGACAGGGTGCGCAATCCGCTCCACAATCGACGCAGACCGCACAGCGGACATATGTCCGTTTGCGAAGCAGGACGGTGACGAACCGTCAACCTCAAAGTGGAGGGCACATACCCGTGAGCGACAACGAAGCAATTCACTCCCGCGCCGACGTCGACGTCATCGTCGTCGGCTACGGACCGGTGGGGCAGATGGCATCCGTCCTGCTGGGTCAGGCGGGCCATACGGTCGTGGCGGTCGAGCGTCACGCGCAGATGTACGGTCTGTCGCGCGCCGGCCACATCGACGACGAGATCATGCGGCTGCTGGACCGCGTCGGCGCCGGTGAGGAGTTCCGTGAGGATGCCGTGGAGTGGGAGCTCTACGACATGCGCAACAAGGCCTTCGGCGGCGATCTGCTGATGAGCTTCGACTGGTCGGTCATCGGACCCCACGGCTACCGCTCGCACTGGATCTTCTACCAGAACAACCTCGAGCTCGCCCTCAACCGGCAGGTGGAGAGAACCGGCAAAGTCGAGGTGAACTTCAGCACCGAGCTGGTGCGGTTCGACCAGGATGCCGACGGTGTCACCGCGTACGTGCGCGACCGGCAGAGCGGCGAGGAGCGCGTGGTGCGCGCGAAGTACATGCTCGCGGCCGACGGGGCGAACAGCTTCGTGCGGCGCTCGCTCGGCATCGAGGCGAAGGAAGGGCATGTCGGCCCCAACCAGCTCGTCATCGACACCCTGCAGAAGCGCGATCTCGCGTTCGAGTTCGACAACGGCCAGTTCGCGGATCCGGAGCGTCCCGGATGCCTCTTCCAGCTCGGCAAGCACCACCGTCGGTGGGAGTTCACGCTCGCCGAGGACGAGGATCCCGGTGACTACACGATCGACACCGTCTGGGAGCTGCTCAAGCCCTGGGTCGGGCCCGAGGACGTCGAGGTGCTGCGCTGGCCGATCTACCGATTCCGCGAGTCGATGACCCAGGAGTGGCGCCGGGACCGCATCTTCCTCATCGGCGACGCCGCCCACACGCTCTGGCCGTTCGCCGGGGAGGGGATGTGCAACGGTCTGCGCGACGCCGCCGCCATCACGTGGCGTCTCGACCTCGTCCTCCGGGGGATCGCGTCGCCGCAGGTCCTCGACAGCTACCAGGACGACCGGCAGCCGAACATGCAGGGGTGGATCGACTACTCCCGCGAGATCGGCCTGCCCTGCATCATCATGGACGAGGATGCCGCTGCCGGGCGCGACCAGTTCCTCTTCGCCGTGCAGCAGGATCCGTCGCTGATGCCTCCGGCGACCGTTCCTCCGGGCCCGACGGCGTTCTCCCGCGCGGACGACCCCACGGCGGGTCTCACGGCGGTTCAGGGCCGGGTCCGCGCGGGTGGGGAGGTGGGGCTCCTGGACGACGTCGCCGGCCGGGGGTTCCAGCTGATCGTCACCTCGCAGGAGGTCGTCGACGCGCTCACGGAGCGGGAACGCGCCGGGTTGGACCGCATCGGTGCGAGCATCATCGTGATTGGTGAGCCCGGGTCCGGCTCGCCGTTCGAGGACGTCGACGGGACGTACCGCGACTGGTTCGAGTCGCTGGGGCGCGTGGCCGTCGTCGCTCGTCCGGACTACTACCTGTATGGTTCGGCGATCGACGCCGACGACGTCCATGGCCTGGTCGGCTCGCTCAGCGACGCGCTCGGCGTCAACGTTCCCGCGTAAGGAGATTCCCCGACATGTCGGAGCAGGATGCCACTCCACCCTGGAAGGCCGAGGCGGAGGCGCACAAGCGCGCCATGCCCCTTCAGCGCCTCACCGGCAACGGAATGGACTACGCCGATGTCGTCGAGCTCTACCGGCTCGTTGACGACGGCACGCCCTGGTCTGACGCCGCGGAGCGGCTCGGTGACATCAACCGCGCCCGCGCGGAGGACGCCGTCGGCGCCGGACACCGGGCGACCGCGATCAGCTGGTATCGGGCTGCCGCGGCCTGCTACCGCGTGGGGCAGGTGCCGCTCCCCGACGACGCCGAGCAGAAACGGCGCATGTACCGGAAGCTCATCGACGACTACGGCGCGGCGGGCGTGCTCGAGGATCCGCCCGTCGAGCACGTGGAGATCCCCTGGGGGAGCGGAGCCCTCTGCGGCTGGCTCCTGCGCCCCCGGGGAGTGCCGGCCCCGGCGACCGTCATCATTATGGGCGGGTTCGACGGGTGGCGCGAGGAGTACCACGTGGGTGCGACCTACCTCCGCGATCGCGGGATCGCCGCGCTTCTCGTCGACGGCCCCGGCCAGGGCGAGACGCGGCTGTTCCAGGGGATCACGATGGACCACGACGTCGACGCGGCGTTCTCGGTGATCATCGACTACCTCATCGCCGACGGCCGCGTGGGGAGCACCGTCGCCATCTGGGGGAACAGCATGGGAGGGTTTCTCGCCGCGCTCGTCGCCAGCCGCGACCCTCGGGTGGCTGCGTGCGTCGTCAACGGAGGGACGAACCGCCCGGCCGAGATCCTGGACCGATTCCACCGGTTCACCGCCAAGATCCAACCCCTCCTGGGGATCGACGACCCCGAGGCGGCCACCGCCGCGATGAACGAATACGTCCTGACCCCCGAGGATCTCCAGCACCTCACGAGTCCGCTGCTCATGCTGCACGGCACCCCCGACCGGGTGTTCCTCGTCGAGAACGCCCGCGCGCTGTTCGACGCGGCGGGCGCCGAGGACAAGACCTTCCTCGAGTGGCCCGACGGTGACCACTGCATCTACAACCATTCGCACGAGAAGCACGTGCGGGTCGCCGACTGGCTCGCCGACCGCCTCGCACCGGGCGCTCACTGAGCGTCGCGGCACGTCGTCTGGGCGTCAGCGCACAGGCATCAGGTTCTCGCGCGCCCACGCGCCGAGCTGATCCAGCACGGGCAGCAGCTGCCGCCCCGCGTCGGTGAGCTCGTACGACACCGAGACGGGCGGGCCCGGCTCGACGCGACGCTCGGCGAGACCCGCCGCGGCGAGCTCCGCCAGGCGGTCGGAGAGCACCGCGTCGCTTATGCCGGTGACCGCTCGGCGGAGGCCGACGAACGTCGTGGCTCCCGCGCCGAGCGAGGACAGGATCATGCCGTTCCAGCGCTTACCGAGCACCGAGAAGGCGAGCGTGACGGCGGCGTCGCAGGGGCCGTGCTCGGCATCCGAAATCTCGGGCATGGCTCCATCGTACGCGTGCTACAGTCTCGCTAGTCGCTCACTTTTTCATAGTGACTATCCATTTCGTGATTGGAGCCCCATGTCCCTGTTCCGCCTGGATGCCAGCATCCTGCCCGCATCGAGCGCGAGCCGGTCGCTCGCCGACCTCGTCGAGCAGGAGTGGGCCGCGGCCCACCCCGACTCGGTCATCACCCGACGCGATCTCGCCGTCGACCCCGTCCCGGCGACGGCGTGGGCGGATGCCGTGACGGGCAAGTTCGTCGCCCCGGAGGAGCGCACCGAGGGCCAGCGCGCGGCGGAGGCGCTCGCGCAGACCTTCGCCGACGAGCTCATCGGAGCGGACGCTCTGCTGTTCGCCGTGCCGCTCTACAACTACGGCGTCTCGCAGCACTTCAAGACGTGGTTCGACCTCGCCTACACCGACCCGCGCATCGATCCCCAGGGCACCGCCCTCCGCGGGAAGCCCGCCACGCTCGTCACCGTCCTCGGTGGCAACTACGCCCCCGGAACGCCGAAGGAGGGCTGGGACCACTCGACCGGCTGGCTCCGCCGCGTGCTCGAGGACGTGTGGGGACTCGACCTGCGCGTCGTGGAGCGTCCCTTCACGCTGGTCGGTGTGAACCCGGCGCTCGATGCGTTCGCCGACACCGCGCTCGCGCTGAAGATCAAGGCCGAGGGCGACGCCGTGTCGTACGGCCGCGAACTGGCCGCGGCGAAGTCCGGCTCCGCCGAGTGAGAGCACGCCGAGTGACCGGGACAGGTCCGGTCACTCGGTGCCGCCTCCGCCCCGTCCCCGGGCAGCACCCGCCGACGCGAAAGCAGTCCGCACGAGAAAACGCGGGACTGGCCAGAATGTGTGCATGACACCGTCGCTCCTCGTCTCGGCATCCTGGCTCCGTGGATAAGGCGGAAGCGGTGGCCTCGGGCCCCGCGTTGATCCATTTCGCCGTGCACTACGCGGAGTCTGCCGACTTCCCGCTGGAGGAGCTGTTCTTCCAAGTGCCCGAGGTCGCCGACCTGTTCGCGTCGACGGATATCTCGCCGCACACGGCGGAGGCCTGGAGCCGTGACCCGTTCACTCTGCTCAAGAGATTCCGCGACGAGTTGGAGCGCGCGGAGCGCGAATCGCCGTCGAACTCGAACCCCTCGAAGTACCGGCGGCTCAGTTCGCGAGAAACGGCGATCATCGTCGCGCGGTTCCTCACGTACGAGGTGCCCGCCGCCGCCGCCGATGCGAAGTCGAGAGATCGACTCGCCGCGCGACAGCAGCAGATGATGGAGCTGCCGGACCGCGAGACTCCGGGGATCCGCCGCTTCGGCCTCGGCCGTCCCCGTGCGGGGAAGGGGGAGTTCTGGCGCGATTTCGAGGCCGAGCTGCACGCGTACATCCTCGAGACGCAGCGCGCGGCCCGGGCCGCGGCGCTCACCGCTCTCCCCGAGGCTACGCAGCAGGTCCTGCGGTACGGGGAGAGATACGCGGACGACCTCGGTCGACGTCTCGTGGGCGATCTCGCCGGCACGCTCGAGCCGAGGGACCTCTACATCGAGAGGGAATGCGAGACAGAGCTCGTCGAGCTGATGCGGGGCGCCCCCCACCGGCTCGTCGCTCTCTCGGGGAAGGCCGGAACGGGAAAATCGAGCGTCCTGTGGAGCCTCCGCCGCAAACTCGCCGACGCGGGGCTGACGCCGCTGCTGATCTCGGCGACGTGGATGACACCCGGCGGAGCCGATCGGCTGCTCGAGGTCGAGGATGTCGTACGACATGCGCTGCAGCTCCGTGGCGCGAACATGACGCCGGTCGTGTTGCTGGACACCGCCGATCTGCTGCTGCATACCGAGGGCCTCATCTACCGGACCACCGATCTCCTCCAGCAACTCTCCGATCTCCGGATCCGGGCAATCCTCACGGTTCGGCCGAGAGAGCGGGAGCAGCTCCGCGGTGTCTTCGAACGGGAACTCGGCGACTACACGGCGCCCGAACTCGACACCGCGGTCCGAGTGCTGATGCGGCGGTACTTCCCGAAGCTGTCCATCGAGATCGGGCGGGATCTCGTTCGCCGGGTGGAGACGCGCGGGCTTCCGATGACGGCGGTGCTGCGCTCGCCGATCCAGCTCCGCATGCTCTTCGACACCAGCGGTGGGCGGTTCCCGGGCGTGGACTACGACGTCACCGCGCTGTACGAGCGGTACTGGGCCACCCGCATCGTCCGTGACGACCGCGGGGGTCGCGTGCCGATTGCGCAGGACCTGAGCCCCACGGCCGGCCGGCTCGGAATCCTGATGGTCGCGGACGCGACACCGATCGTGCGTGACCGACGGGTCTCGGTGATGCTGGATGCCGTCTCCTATCCCGCCCCGCTCCGGGACGGGGCCGCGGGAATGGACGATCTCGCGCGTCGCGGGGTGCTCCGGCGGGGTGAGGAGACGTGGGAGTTCGCTCACCAGACACTCTTCGAGTTCATCGCCGCCCGCGCTCTGGTGACCCGGAACACGGATGCCGCGGCATCCCTGCTCCTCGCGCATGTTCTCGCCCATCCGTACGACCTGTTCACGGCCGCGGTCCTCGAACAGGTCGTCATCCTGTTGGCGCGCGAGGAGGCGACCCGGCCGGCAGCTCGCGCGATCACGGGAACGCTGATCGGACAGCCGCACGCCTCGCTCCGTCCTATCGGGGCGGTCGGATGGTTGCACGTCCCCGGAATGGAGATCCCGGACGCGCGATCGATCGACCAGGAGACCGCTCGCCGACTCCTGGGGCACCTTCCACAGGTGGAGGCGATCGATGCCGACCACGCGCTCGCGGTGCTGGGAGCCTTGTGGCGGGACCACCGAGACGTCGCGCACCGGCAGCTCGTGGCGTGCCTCGCCATCCTCGTGCAGCGCTGGCCGGACCGGATCGGCGAGTTCGTCGTCGCGGAGCAGATCATCCCGACGCTCTTGGCGACCGAGCGCGAAAGCTACCGCCAGTCGATCTCGCTCGTCCAGCTCGCCCTCGGTGTCGCGACCTGCTATCCGGCCGCGGCGCGCGACCTCATGCTTCACCTCCTGCAGGAGCTTCCCGAGGTGACGGGGTTCCTCCGGACGATGGCGGGAATCGCGGGGCGCTGGACGGAACTGGATGGTGGGGAGGAATACGCCGCGTCCGTGGTGCGGGCCGCCGCGGCGGCGGTGCGGCGGTTCCCCTCGCGCCGCCGCGACCTCGGCGTCGCTGCCGGCGGAGTCGTCCACGCGCTCCGCCACCGCCGCCTCGCCACGGCACCGCCCGGCGCCCGCGCAGCGGACTGGGAGAGCTTCGCCGCGGATGTGTTCTCGCGGATCGGAAGCACGGCTCCCACCATCGCGGATGCCGCAGACCTCAACGCCGTGGCCCGGCATCTGATCTCCGCCGACGTTTCGGCGCGGGACCACGTCATCCGCATCCTTGACGGACTCTTCTCCCGCGAACCGGTCGATGGTCCCTTTCAGATGGTCGGATCGTTCCTCGTCGCGATCGTCGCGGAGGACGGCATCGCTCGTGCGCATCTCGTCGACCTGCTGCACGGCGTCCTCGCCGACGGGCTTCCCGCCACGGCGAAGACCGGCAGAACCCCCGCTCAGCGCTGGGCGATCACCGCGCGCGCCGCTCTGCTCGACCCGGACACCCCCGAGACGTTCGTCGCCCAGGTCGCTACGGGCCTGTTGATCGGCGCGCCGGCGCTGTGGCGAGAGCCCGCCTATCTCCTCGCCGCGGTCTTCCCCGCGGCGATCGGGGGAGACCTGCGTGCCCGCGCGCTCCTCGCTGATGTCGCTGGACGCCCGGGCGCCCTGCACCCGCCGTCCGCTCTGGATCCTTCGGTCGTCAGCGACTTCCTCCAGGCCGGGCTGACCTACGCCCACCGTTCGGTCGCCGTCGCCGAGTCGGTGGTCGCCGTCGCGGTGGCAGCCCGCCGGACCGGCATCATCGCGAGCGTCGGTACGTCCGTGCGCGGGGCGTTCGCGATCCGGCGCCGCCGTGCCGATATCGAAGCGCTGCTCGAGGCGATGCTGCACGGCCCCGACAACGACCAGAGCGCCGCCTGCGAGGCCTGGAAGAAGTTGCAGGGCAAGGGCCTGCTCACGCCGACGGTGAAGCGGATCGGCCACGCGATCGACCTCGTGCGCAATCCGGGTGCCCTGGCATCCCTCATCGAAATGCTCCCGGCCGCGGTGCGGGAGGATCTCTCGCAGGCCGAGACGGCCCTGTCGCTCATCCACCGGAAGGTGCTCGATGAGTTGCGGGGCGGGAATGGGTCGACGCTCTCCGACTCGCACCAGCGGACGGTGGATGCCGCTTTCGATTCCTACCGCGCGATCTTCGCCGCCGCGGCGACGCCGGAGGGATGGACCCACCTGTGGGACCTCGTCCTGCGCCCGTCGCTCCGCGGAACCGGCCGGGTCGACTCGGGTCGATTCCGTCAGGTCGTGGCCTACCTCCACAACCTGCTGAGCCGGTATCCGGATCATCGGCGCGCCGCGACCGACGCGTTCGTCGTCGCCGCAACGTGGGCGGGGGCGAATCTCAGTGCCACACAATCCAAGAATGTCGGCAATCTCCTTCGCAGCGTCGCGGCGCGGCTCCTGCCGGACGGCGGGGACTCCACCGTGCACCTCCTCACCGCGGCGAACGACTTCCCCCGTTTCCTGGGGAAATTCGTCGTGCGCACCGCCGTCACGTCGGGCAGTCGGTCGCACGTCCAACGGCTCCTGGCGGACGGGGCCTTCGATGCCGTCCTCGCGGCCCACGCCGTCGAGTGTCTTCGGGGTGATCGTGAAGTGGGTGCGCGCCCGATCCCCGAGCTCCTCACCGGCGTCGCCGCCTGACGCCCGAAGCGGTGCCCGGCGGCCCGATTCCGGACGCGTGACAACGGCCGCCGCGTTCTGACAACGGTCGCCGAGTCTTGACGGCGGACCTGACAACGCCCCTCACCGTCCTCTTCCGAGGGTGGGTTCCTCACCGACACCGGAACTCCCGAACCGCGCCGCGGCGAGGGGTTCCCGAGAGGAACGCCACCATGAGCACCATCACGAGAAGAGTGCCGAACTCCGCGGTCACTCCGCTGGTCCGCGCGGACGTCTTCGCCGCCCACCCGAATCGTCGCTTCGCCGTGCGGGCGCTGGGGCGCGGCCTGCACGCCGACCCCTACGGCGTCGCCGCGCTCGAACTCCGGACACGCGTCTACACGGAACAGACCCACATGCTGGACGAGAGCGACCTGATCGGCGGTCTCGACATCGACGACGACGACGATCGTTCCTTCGGGTTCCTCGCCGTGGAGAACCGGCCGGACGGGCCTCGCGCGGTGGGGTACACGCGCGTGATCGAACGTCTCGGTCGCGACCGTCGCCCGTTGCCGGCCGACGCGCTCTACGCCCTCGGTCTTGACGGGGAGGGGGTCGAGGTGTCGCGCTACATCTCCCGGGTCGGCGACGCGGACGGTCAAGCGCAGGTCCTGAGGGAGATCCTCCGCCCGACGATCACCCACATCCGGCAGCTCGGGATGGACGACCACGTCTACGCCATCGTCGAGCCGCCGCTCGCGCGCGTCCTCCGGATGATGGGCGTGGGAGTGACCGAGGTGAGCGAGCCCCGGCGCATCGAGGAGTACCGAGGAGTCAACCTCGCCATCCGACTCGACCCGATCGTGTCCGCCGCCCACCTGGGCGGACTCGCCGAGATCGACGCGCTCGACGTGTCCGAGGGCGCCATGCACTTCTGGGGCGAGGTCGGGGCATGACGGTGCCGTCCCGGGGCGGTCCTGCTGCCCCCGAGTTCCGGCGGAACCTGGGTTTCTGGCACCGGGACGAGCAGGCGCTCCTGCAGGGGGCGACCATCGCCGTCGCGGGGGCCGGGGGAGACGGCCACGACCTGGCCCTGGCTCTGGCGATGATGACCGGCGCGGCCGAGATCCGCATCGCCGACCCGGAGACCTTCGTGCCGGAGAACTCCAACCGCGTCGCCTGGGCCGACACGGGCAGCTACGGTCGGCGCAAGGTCGACGTCCTGCGCGAGAGCATCGAACGGATCCGCCCGGGCACGCGCGTGGTGGCCTACCCGGAAGGTGTGACGGTCGACAACGTCGACGCGTTCGTCCGGGGCGCCGATCTCGTCCTCGACGAGTCCGAACTGCACTACCTCCACGTGGGCACGACGCTCGCTCGTACGGCGCGGCGCTACGGCATCCCGAATCTGCTGGTGATGAACATCGGGTTCGGTGCCATTGCGACGTCGTTCGCTCCCGACAGCCCGCACACGTTCGAGCGGATGATGGGGCTCCCCGAGGGCATCTCGCTCGCGGAGGCGGCGGAGCGAACGGCGCCCTTCGATCGGTGCGTGCCGTACCTGCCCCCGTACGCGCATCTCGACACGTTCCGCGCCACGGTCGCGGGCGCGCCGCTCCCGTCCGTCGTGCAGGGCGTGAAGGCCGCGGTCAGCCTCGGCGCCACGGAGGCGTTCCTCCACCTCACGCGCCGTGGTCGCAACCATCGCCGGTCGCCCGTCTTCGCGCCGCGGTGGGCGTACCTCGATCCGATGACGATGCGCTCGGGGCACATCCGCTGGGCCCGCGCACACCACTGGGCCGGACTCGCGACGCTGGCGACGCGCTCGTTCCTGGGTGTGAATCCGCGCGCGTCCTACCGTGCCGAGGCGCCGATCGGCGGCTGACACCGCCGGCGGAAGGACGACACCCCGGATGCCACGGCATTCGGGGTGTCGTCGCTGTCGTCACGCGGGCGCAGGCGGGCGGTCTTACGCTTCGTGTGGCTCGAGGTCGACGAGGGCTTCGAGGATCCCCCAGAAACCGAGGGCGGCGGGATGCCATTCGACGAGCTTTCCGTCCAGCCCGGGCTTCTTGATGATCGTGTCCGCCAGATCGGGGTTCACGAGGCGCCGTTGCGCGAGGCCTTCCACGACCGCGGCGCCGAGCCCGGCGAGCAGCTCCGCCGAGGCTCCGGGAAGGAAAGAGAATCCGAGTCCGCTGAGGGCGGCGCCGTAGAACTCCGCGGTGCGCGCGATGAACATGTTCTCGGTCTCTTGCAAGGCTTCGACGAGACGCGAGCGGGTGTCCTCGTCGGCGAGGCTGCTCGCCGACGCGACGAGCGTCACATGCGTTCGCCACCCCACCGACTCGCTGAAGTGCTCGAAGTTCATGCGACCGGCGATGCGGACGGCCTCACGCAGAACGGCGACACGACCTTCGTGGGAGACCAGCAGGTGCTGGTTGTCCATGATGACGGCGTTGGCGGCCACCTGTGTCTCGGGGTAGAACATCGCGTCATGCGAATCGGACGATGTCGCCAGCTCCACGAGCAGGTCGGCGAAGAAGCGCTCCTTGGCGGGCCAGAGTCGGTAGAAGGTGCTGCGGGGGAGGCCCGCCGTCCGGATGAGATCCTCGATGCTCAGATGCTCCAGGCTGACGGTCAGCCCGGATTCCGCCAGCATGGACAGCGCCGTCGCCAGAGCCGCCTGCCGCGTCTCGTCGGCCGGCTGTCTGTTGGCGCGCCCGGAGGCGCCCCATCCTGGAGAACTCATTCCGCTATTCAACATCACAATCTCGATACTTGAAACTTGACATTCCAAAGGTGGACATTGCACTCGCAAGCCGCTATTTTCGCTTTCAGGCCGTTGTACCTGGGCGAATGATTTTGGGGGTCGCCCAGGTGCAACGAGCGGCTCGACCCCCGGCGTTCAGTACCGGATCGCGTCGATCACCTTCACGCGGACGGCGACCAGAGCGGGGAGCAGCCCGGCGAGCGCGCCGACGGCGGTCGCGGCGGCGAGTCCGGTGATGGCGGCGCCGACCGGGAAGGGCGGGAAATCGCTGACCATGCCCTGTCCGACGACGTCGCGGAGCCACGGCGACTGCACGATCAGAATGGATGCCATCACCCCGACGGCTCCCGCGACCACCGTCGCCACGACGCTCTCCATCATGACGGCGAAGAACACGCGGCCCGCGGTCGCTCCGAAGCTGCGCCGGATGCCGATCTCGCGGACGCGCTGCTTGACCGTCACGAGCGCGATGTTGACCAGCCCGAGGGCGCCGAGGAGCAGCACCAGCACGGCGATGCCGATCACGACGATCTTGGTGACGAGGAACGGGTCGTCACCGTAGGCGGCCCAGTCCTGACGGTAGATGCTCACCTGTGCGCCGTCACCGAGCGCGGCCGTGAGGTCGCGCGTGATGAGCGTCGTCAGCTGGTCGGCGAGTTCGGGTGGCACCCACATCTCGTACTGCGACTGCGGAGGCCCACCGTAGGCGGGGCCCGCGGCCGCGCCGGTCCCGCTGCGGCCGATCGCGGCGTCCTGCACCGCCTGCGCCTGATCCGCGAGCATGATCATCGTCGGAGAGGTCTCCCATTGCGGGAGGGGGGCCC
>NZ_BADA01000467.1 GCF_000333395.1 Microbacterium sp. B19 | reverse complement strand
GCGGGCAAGCGCGTGCTCGTCGTCAGCGCGCGTCGGTCGACGCTCGACGGCATCCGTCATCGCCTCGCCGGTGTGGGGCTCACGGGCCTGGCGGTCTCTCCGACGCACGTGCGCCGCGACCTCATCCGCGCCATCGGCCGCAACGAGAAGGCGGAGCAGCCCAAGGTTTCCGAGATCGACGACGCGCTCGTCCGTCTCCGGACCGTGCTCCGCGACTACCGGTCGGCCGTCACCGAGCCGCACCTCGCACTGGGGGTCTCGACCCTCGACGTGCTCCGCGCGCTGACGGCACTGGCATCCGTTTCCCCTCCTCCGTCCACGACGGCCCGGTTCGATCTCGGCACGCTCGAGCGTCTGGCGGGGCGCCGGGACGCGGCCGCGAAGGCTCTGGCCACCGCGGCGCGGCTCGGCGAGTTCCGCTTCGGTCCCGACGACTCGCCGTGGTACGGCGTCACCTTCACGCGGACCGAGGATGCCCGCGCCGCGCACGACCTCGCCGGCAAGCTGCACGCGCAGGACGTCCCGCGCCTCCTCGAGCGCGGCTACGAGCTCATCGCGCAGACGCGCATGCGACCGTTCCAGACGGTGTCCGAGCTCGGCGCGTACCTCAAGCTCCTGCAGGGGATCCGCGAGTCGCTCGACCGGTTCAGCCCCACGGTGTTCGAACGTCCGCTCGGCGAACTGATCGACGCGCACTCGCCGCGCCGCGATTCCTCGGCGATGAGCGGTCCGAACCGTCGTCGCCTGCGACGCCTGTCGAAGGAGTACGTGCGCCCGGGTGTCCACGTGCCCGACATGTACGACGCCCTGGTCCGGATCCAGCAGCAGCGCACCGAGTGGCAGCGCGTCGTCGACGCGGGCGTCACCCCGGAGGTTCCGCTCGGACTCGCCGACGTACACGTCGCCTGGCAGCGCGTCGATGCGATGCTCGGCGAACTCGACCAGATCCTGGGTCGCCAGGGTTCCGACCGTCTCGCGACGCTGCCGGTCCAGATCCTCGTGCGTACGCTCGCCGGTCTCGCGGCCGAGTCGACGTTCTTCGACAACCTCGTCGAGCGCGCGCAGCTGCGCGGTGAGCTCGCCCGTCTCGGCCTCGAACAGCTCCTCGTCGAGCTGTCGGTGCGGCACGTCCCCGAGGACCGGGTCGGCGACGAGCTCGAGTTCGCGTGGTGGCAGTCCGCCCTCGAGCACCTTCTTCGTAGCGACCGGGCCCTGCTCGGCGCGAACACGAGCGTCGTCGATCGCCTCGAGCGCGATTTCCGCCTGGTCGATGAGGCCCACGCCGCCGCGGCCGGTCCGCTCCTCGCCGCTGAACTCGCGAAGCAGTGGCGTATCGGCATCGTCGATCACCCCGACGAGGCGGAGGCTCTGAAGAACTCCCTCAAGGACGGACTGCACAGCGCCCACGAGATCGCCGAAGCCGCGCCCACGCTGCTCCGGACGCTCGCGCCGGTGTGGCTGGCATCCCCGTACGAGGTTCCCGATGTGCCGACCGGTCTCGCGTTCGACACGGTGATCATCGCGGATGCCGGGGCCCTGTGCCTCACGGAGGCCACCCCCGCTCTGCTGCGGGCGCGTCAGGTCGTGCTGTTCGGCGATCCGGTGATCCAGAAGCCCACGCCCTTCCGCGTCAGCGCGTCGCTCGTGCCGGTGTCGGACGATGAGGCGGACGACGTCCCCTTCGATCACGTATCCGTGTTCGAGCGGATCGCGGAGCTGCTCCCGGTCGAGACCCTGACCCGCAGCTACCGCGCGGGCGGCGAGGATCTCGCGCAGCTCGTCAACGACGCCTTCTACGGCGGCGAGATCGTGTCCCTCCCGTGGGCCGGTTCGTACCTCGGCCGCGGGAGCCTCAGCGTCGACTATGTCGAGAACGGCGTCGGCGCGCCCGACCCCGTTAGCGGCGCCGTCGAGAGCCCGGATGCCGAGGTCGCGCGCGTCGTGACCCTCGTCGTCGAGCACGCGGTCAACCGCGCGTCCGAGTCCCTCATGGTCGTGACCGCGAGCCGCAAGCACGCCGAGCGCGTCCGCGCGGCGGTCGAAGCGGCGCTCGCCGGACGCTCCGATGTCGCTGCCTTCATCTCGCGGGATGCCGCGGAGCCCTTCGCCGTGCTGACCCTCGAGGAGTCCGTGGCCGAGAGCCGCGACCGCGTGGTGTTCTCGCTCGGTTTCGGTCTCACCCGGCACGGGCGCGTCCTGAGCGACTTCGGCGACCTGTCGACGCCGGACGGGGAGCGGCTGCTCACGGTCGGCATGACGCGCGCGCGACGTTCGATGGTGATCGTGTCGTCGATCCGTCCCTCGGCGTTCGACGACGGACGTCTCGAACACGGTGCGGCGACGCTCATGGGCATCCTCGGCAATCTCGCCGGTCGGGGCCGCGAGTCGCGCCTCGAAGATCTCGCCGACCCGCTCACCCGCGCGCTCGCGCGCGAGCTGCGACGGCTCGGCATCGAGGTCCACCTCGATTACCGGGGTCTGCTTCCGCTGGTCGCGCGGTACCGTGGCAAGGCGGTCGTGGCCGAGAGCGACCCCGAGACGATCGGCGAGACGCTCCGCGAGACGCTGCGGCTGCGGCCGCAGATCCTGCGACGGCTCGGCTGGCACTACGTGCGCGTGCATGCGTTCGACCTGTACAGCGACCCCGCGGGCGTGGCATCCCGGATCGCGGAACTCCTCGGCGCCGCCCCGGACGACTCCGCCGCTCCCGGCACCACCACCGAGCCCCTCGACCTGAACGGGTGAGCGCGGTGGTCCCGAACCCGGATGCCACCGACCCCGCTGCCTCCGCAAACGAGCGCCAACCGATCGTCCGCGTCCGCGGCGCCCGGCGCGCGCGGCTGCTCCCGGCGCCGGGGACGAGCGCGGAACCCGCACCCGCGGACGACCGCACGCGAGAGCGCCCGTCGGCACCCGCGGCATCCGGTCCCAACGACGCGCAGCTCCTGCGCGACGTTCCGCCGCACTACTGACGCGCGCGCCGGTCCCCGATACGCGAGAAACGCTTCCCACGGTGGGAAACGGCGCGACGGGCCGTTTCCTCCCGCGAGAAGCGTTTCTCGGTGAGGGGGGCGGGACGACTCAGCCGCGGGGCTGGCGCTCCAGCAGGTCGCGGATCTGCACGAGCAGCTCCTGCTCGGTCGGGAGCTTCGGCTCGTCGGTCTGCTCGATCACGCCCGCCCGCGCCGCGGCCCGCGCCTTCCACCGGTTCATCGGGAAGACGAAGACGAAGTAGACCACCAGCGCGACGGCGAAGAAGCTGATCACCGCGGTGAGGAGCGACCCGAGCGGGAAGACGACCGTCTGCCCGTACAGACCGGTGATCTCCGGACCGAAGTCGCCGTTCGCGTTCGGCACGTAGAACACCTCGATGAGCGGATTGATGATCGCGCTGACGATGGCGTTGACGACCGCGGTGAACGCGGCGCCGATGACGACCGCGACCGCGAGGTCGATGACGTTTCCGCGGAGAATGAACTCCTTGAATCCCTTGATCATGACGAGGCTCCCCTTCCGGCCGCGTCACGCAGGATAGGCGAAGGTCAGGATGCCGGGGTGGACGCGGTCTTCGTCGACTCAGAGGACGATGATGTCGAAGAACCGGCCGAGGTTCCGGATGCCGCGCCGGACGACGCCCCATTGGATCCACGCGAATCCGTGCGGTAGAAGCCGGAGCCGTTGAAGGTCACGCCGATCGAGCCGTACTGCTTGCGCAGCTCGCCACCGCACGAGGGGCACTCGGGAGCGGGGGCTCGTCGGCGTCCGGCAGATGCACGATCCCGACGACCTCGAAGGCGCGGGATTCGGCGTCGATGACGGGCATCTCGTCCTCGATGACGTCGTCGTCGACGTCGTCTTCGTTGGACACCGGGAGGTCGACGCTGACCTGTGCGATGTGTCCACCGAGGATGTGGATGCTGGACGTGTCGAGCGAGCCGCTGTCGTCGAGGACACCGTGTTCGGCGCCGTCGTCGGGGGTCTCGTCGGTGCGGTCGGGGGTCACTGCAGTCTCCAAAGGAAAAGGGGGCGGAAAGAGCGCCCC
>NZ_BADA01000468.1 GCF_000333395.1 Microbacterium sp. B19 | reverse complement strand
CCTGTGCCGGGCGGTCGCGCGGATCTTGCCGGCGCGGCGCCTATTCCAGGGTCTGGCCGGCGTAGGCGTCGATGAGCAGCGTTCGCGCGTCGTCGCTCAGCACGAGCTTCTTGTAGACGCCCGACACGGGGTCGGCGTACGTGACGTCGAGGGCGTTGGGCGTCTCGGCGAACGCGTCGCCGAAGCTCGCG
>NZ_BADA01000469.1 GCF_000333395.1 Microbacterium sp. B19 | reverse complement strand
GTGTTGACATCGACGACGGTCATGGCCTCGGTGCGGTCGATCACGAGCGAGCCGCCCGAGGGCAGCCAGACCTTCCGGTCGAGCGCCTTCTCAATCTGCTCGGTGATGCGGAACGCGTCGAACGGATCCTGGTCACCCTCGTACTTCTCGACGCGCTCGAGCAGGTCAGGCGCGACGCCGGCGAGGTAGTTCGAAATCGTCGTGAGCGCTTCGTCACCCTGGATGAGCATGCGCGTGAAGTCCTCGTTGAAGACGTCGCGCACGATCTTGACGAGGAGGTCGGGCTCGGAGTGCAGCAGCGCCGGAGCCTGGATCGTCTTCACCTGGGTGCTGATGTGCTCCCACTGCGCCGTGAGGCGCTGGACGTCGCGCGTCAGCTGGTCTTCGGTCGCGCCCTCGGCGGCGGTGCGGACGATGACGCCCGACGACTCGGGCAGCACCTCCTTGAGGATCTTCTTCAGGCGCGCGCGCTCGGTGTCGGGGAGCTTGCGCGAGATGCCGTTCATCGACCCGTTCGGCACGTACACGAGGTAGCGGCCGGGCAGCGAGATCTGGCTCGTCAGGCGCGCACCCTTGTGACCCACGGGGTCCTTGGTGACCTGCACGAGCACGCGGTCGCCGGACTTCAGCGCCAGCTCGATGCGGCGGGGCTGGTTGCCGGTCTCGACGCCGTCCCAGTCGACCTCGCCGGAGTACAGCACGGCGTTGCGGCCGCGACCGATGTCGACGAACGCCGCTTCCATGCTGGGCAGCACGTTCTGCACGCGACCGAGGTAGACGTTGCCGATGAGCGAGGCATCCTGGTTCCGGGCAACGTAGTGCTCGACGAGCACGTTGTCTTCGAGGACACCGATCTGGATGCGACCGCCCTTGGACCGCACGACCATGACACGGTCGACGGCCTCGCGGCGGGCGAGGAATTCGGCCTCGGTGACGACGGGGCGGCGGCGTCCGGCCTCGCGGCCGTCGCGGCGGCGCTGCTTCTTCGCTTCCAGACGCGTCGAGCCCTTGATGCGCTGCGGCTCGGTGATGAGCTCGACCGCGCGCTGGCGGACGGGAGCGGCCGGAGCCTCGGGCTGCTCGTCGGTGCCGGACGCGGCTCCCCCGCGGCGACGGTTGCGGCGACGGGCGTTCGCCGAGGTGCGTTCGACGGGACCGTCGTCGTCGCGCTCGTCGACGTCGTCGCGCGCGGGCAGCGGCGGGAGCTCGGGGGCGTAGAAGTGCAGCTGCGTCGACACGGCGGACACGAACACCTCGGGCAGGAGACCGAGCGACACCGCGGTGGGGATCACGGGCTTCGCCGGCTCGGTCGGGGCCTCGGGCTCGGGCTGCGGCTCAGCGGCCGCTCC
>NZ_BADA01000470.1 GCF_000333395.1 Microbacterium sp. B19 | reverse complement strand
ATCGCCGTCCGCGGGTGGACGCCGAGCTGTCGCGTCATCCAGTCGCCCTCGCCGCTCCGACCGGGAAGCGTGTACACCGGCACCGCGCCGAGGACGCCGACGAGGAAGGCCTCG
>NZ_BADA01000471.1 GCF_000333395.1 Microbacterium sp. B19 | reverse complement strand
CGCGACGACGCGCCACGCGGGAGCGCCCGCATCGGCCCGGGCGAGCGAGGCGTTCACGAGCGCGCGCCACAGGTAGGACCACGTCGGGTTGCCGTGGACGGCGACGATCGTGCCGACGGGAGTCAGTCCGCGTTCGGTGAGCGCGGGACCCGTGTCCAGTACGTGCCACGTGCGCCGGCGACCGGCGTCCGCGTCGGCGCCGTCGACCTCGACGAGGCG
>NZ_BADA01000472.1 GCF_000333395.1 Microbacterium sp. B19 | reverse complement strand
GATGCCTCTACGGCTCGGGTGTCCGAGGCGCAGTTGCGCTGCGCCCTGCGCGAGCTCGACCGGTCCGCCGCCGCGCTCGTGGAGGCGGGCCGAGCGCTCGCTCTGGTCCGACGACCGCCGCCGCCCGCCGTGACCTGGTGCCGCGATGCCCACGCGATCGCCGCCACCGCGGTCAGCGGGCCGACGCCCGGTCCGGCGAGCCGGTCGCAACCGTGGGAAGCGGCGATCCCCGCCCCGGGGACGCATTGGCAGTGACGGTCGCCACCTTCGCGGCGGGATGCCTCGTGAGCGTGGGGAGCTGGGCCGTGGTCCGCGCGCTCGGCTCGCGGCGCACGACACGCTACCGACGCCGGTAGAGGCGCGGCGCGGGGTATAGCGTGTCGCCGTGCGCGACGGATGGCGGGCCCGCCTGGGCCGCGGGGCCCTGGCGCTCATCGCTGTCGCGATCGTCGTGGCGATCCTGCTCGTCGTACTACCCGAGCCAGCCGCGGTCATGCTCGGGATCGCCCTGACAGCGTCCCTCAGCCGCAGCCAGCTCGAGCGGGATGCGCGAGGACGGCTCGAGTCGCTCGTCCTGCTGCCGGTGGTCGGCGTTGTCGGCGAGGCCCTCGGTGCGCTGCTGCGGGTGAGCCCGTTGGCGGGGGCGGCGGTGTACGTCATCGTGCTCGTCGGCGTCGTCCTCCTGCGCGATCGCGGACCCGCGTGGCGCCGCGCGGGATCGCTCGCCGCGACGACGTTCTTGGCGGTGCTGTTCCTGCCGGGCGGAGCCGGCGGCGGCCGCGGACCGCTCGTCGCCGTGGTAGCTCCGATCCTCATCGCCGTGCTCGCGTGGGTGGTCGTCACGGTCGTGCAGACGGTGGCCCGCGTCGTGGGGTTCCTCCCCCGCGACGTCGCACCGGCGCCCGCCACCCCGCCGCGGCGCGAGACCGCACGTCCGTCCGCCGCCGTCCGCGCGGCGGTGCAGCTCGCCGCCGCGCTCGTGCCGGCGTTCCTCGTCGGCGGCCTCGTCTTCGGCGCGCACGGGGCCTGGGTCGTGCTCAGCACGGTGATCGTGGCCTACCTGCCGAGGGGCCGAGCGGATGCCATACGCACGGGGCTGCATCGACTGGTGGGGGCCGCCGCGGGGTCGCTGGTGGCGCTCCTGCCCGCGGCAGCCCTCCCCGGGAACGACACCGTCCTCGTCATCGGGGCGCTCGCGGCCGTGGGATTCGGCATCCTGTTCCGCGATGTGGGGTACGTCGCGTGGGCCTTCGGCGTCACGGTCGCCCTGACCCTCCTTGAACGCCTCACCGGCGCGGCGACCCCGCTGATCGGGCAGCGGCTGGTCGAGATCGCGCTCGGCGTTGCCATCGGTCTCGCCGCCGTCGCGTCCGTGTATCCGGTGCCGACGACCGACGTCGTGCGGCTGCGGCTCGCCGCCGTGCTCGCGGCTGTCTCGGATCGTCTCGCGGCGACGGATGCCTCTACGGCTCGGGTGTCCGAGGCGCAGTTGCGCAGCGCCCTGCGCGAGCTCGACCGGTCCGCCGCCGCGCTCGTGGAGGCGGGCCGAGCGCTCGCTCTGGTCCGACGACCGCCGCCGCCCGCCGTGACCTGGTGCCGCGATGCCCACGCGATCGCCGCCACCGCGGTCAGCGGGCCGACGCCCGGTCCGCCGGCCCTGCGCCGTGCGGTGGGCGATGCTCGTCGTGTGTTGCGTACGCCCGCCGAGCTGGGACCGGCGCTCCGCCGGGCTGCGGACCCCGCCTGACACCGCCGGCGATCAGGCAGGGACGAACCGGACGTGCTCGGGCTCGATCGAGAACCGGATGCCGCCGCCGGGGGCGAGCCGCGCGGCGTCGGACACCGACACCTCGGCGGCCCCGCGACCGGTCACGACCCGCACGCCCGCCACGGTGGGCTCGAGGGACCGCACGACGGCATCCCAGCCGTTCGGGCCGTCGCCGAGTCGAACGTCGGCCGCACGGAAGACCGCCGCCAGCGCGGAGCCGTCGGCACCGACGAACGGCACCGTCGACCGCAGCCGCCATTCGCCCGCGTCCCACTCGCCCCGCGACGCAACACCCACCACTCGCTCGAGTCCGGCGATGCGCGCCGCGACGTCCGTCGCCGGTGCCCCCAGGACGTCCCGCACGGCGCCGGCCTGTGTCGCCCGTCCGCCCTCCATGATCAGCAGCCGATCGGCGAGGGCGGCCGCGTCGACGGCGTCGTGCGTGACGGCGACGGCGGTCACCCCGCCCAGGGCTTCGCGGAGCATCGCGCGGATCTCGGCGGCGGTCACGGCATCCAGGGCGACGAGCGGCTCGTCCAGGAGCACCGCCCGGGGCCGGGCGGCCAGCGCGCGCGCCACCGCGACGCGCTGCTGCTCGCCGCCGGAGAGTTCGGCGGGCCGCCGGTCGCCCACCCCGGGCAGACCCACGCGGGCGAGCCACGCGTCGGCGTCCGCGCGGGCGTCGGCGGCGGCCACACCCGCCGCCCGCGGGCCGAACGCGACGTTCTCCCGCACGGACAGGTGCGGGAAGAGGCGCGCGTCCTGCCCGAGCAGCACGATGCCCCGGCGCATCGGGTCCGTGCGCACGCGCGGGTGATCGGCGCGGTCGATCACGCGTCCATCGAGCGAGATCTCACCGCCGTCGAGCGGCTGGAGCCCCGCGAGGGCCTCGAGCACCGTGGACTTCCCCGCGCCGCTGCGCCCCATGATCGCCAGGGTCTCGCCCGGGGCGACGTCGAACGCGACGTCGACGGTGAACGCCCGCCGACGCACCACGACGTGCGCGGCCAGCGCGGCGCTCACGGCGCGCCCACCGCGGGCCGCCACCCGCGCACGAGGAGCAGCACCGCGATCGCGGTCACGAGCAGCAGCAGCGCCAGCGCGACCGCCGTGCCCTGCGCGACCCCGCCGCCGTTGAACGCGGTGTAGATCGCGAGCGGCATCGTCTGCGTGACCCCCGGCCGGTTGCCCGCGAACAGGGCCGTCGCTCCGAACTCGCCGATCGCCCGCGCGAAGCACAGCACGACGCCCGCGACGATGCCCGGCGCGGCCAGCGGCAGGGTGATCCGACGCAGGATCGTCGCGCGCGAGGCTCCCAGCGACGCCGCGGTCCGCTCGACGTCGACGCCGGTGCTGCGGAGCGCCCCCTCGACCGCGAGCACGAGGAACGGCAGCGCGACGAACACCTGCGCCAGCACGACGGCGACCGTGGTGAAGGGCAGGCTCAGCCCCCCGAACCACCCGTTCCGACCGAACAGGTACAGGAGCGCGACGCCCCCGACCATCGGCGGGAGCACGAGCGGAACCGTCACGACCGCGCGCAGGAACGCCGCGGTCCGGGGAGAACTGCGGGCGATGAGCAGGGCGAGCGGGATGCCGAGAACCGCGCACCCCGCGGTGGCCGCCGCCCCGGTCCCCAGCGACAGCAGCAGCGCCGAGCGCGCGGCATCCGAGGTGACGTCCGCCCAGAACGTGTCGGGCTGGACGCGCGCCACGAGCGCCACGAGCGGGACGAGCAGGAAGAGCAGCCCGGCCGCCGCGGGAACGACGAGCCAGCGCGGGACGTACCCCGCCCCGCTCACGGGGCGCGGAACCCGTCGGCGGCGAGGATCTTCTGCCCCGCGTCGGACAGCACGAAGTCGGTGAACGCCTCCGCGCCGACACTGTTCGCCGCGGTCCGCACCGTCGTGATCGGGTAGCGGTTGACGACGGCGTCCGCCCCGTCCGGGACGATCGACTCGACGTCGTCGCGCCCGGCGACGTCGGTCGCGTAGACAAGACCCGCGCGCGCATCGCCCGCGGCGACCTTCGTGAGCACGGCCGTGACGTTCTGCTCCGCGCTCACCGGCGTCACCGAGACGCCCGCGTTCTTCAGCAGCGTCGCCGAGGCCGCCCCGCACGGCACCTCCGCCGCGCACAGCACGGTCGGGACGCGCGCGAGGTCCGCCAGCGCTGAGACCGCACCGGGGTTCCCCTTCGGGACCGCGATGACGAGGGTGTTGGCGGCGAAGATCCGGGCGTCGGCCGCGAGGTCGCCGATCTTCGTCATGTTCTTCTCATCCGCCGACGCGAAGACGTCCGCGGGGGCGCCCTGCCCGATCTGCGTCGCGAGCGTGCTCGACCCGTCGTACACCGTGACGACATCGACCCCCGGGTGGGCGTCCTCGAACGCCGAGGCGATCTCGTCGAACGCCCGCTGCAGCGACGCGGCCGCGTACACCTGCACGGTGCCGGTCACCGGTTCCGCGGAGGACGACGACGGGCGACGGCGCCGCCGACGCGCAGCCCGTGAGCGACAAGGCCGCCGCGAGGCCGAGCGAAAAACGCAGGAGGCGCATGGGAGGGGTCCTTTCCGCGCGCCCGGGGCCCGCGGCATCCATTCTTCCGCATTCACGGAGTATGGGGCGACTCATCCCCGCTCGCGCGGCGTCTCCACGGTCACGACGGTCGCTTTCACGGATGCCACGGCGAGCGCGCCCGGCTCGAGCCCGAGCTCTTCGGCGGCCTCGGCCGACATCAGCGAGACGACGCGGTGCGGTCCGCACTGCAGATCGACCTGGGCCATGACCCCGTCGATCCGCACGCGCGTGACGATTCCGACGAAGCGGTTGCGGGCACTCGAGGAGATGCCCGTGGGGTCGTCGGGCTCGTCCGCGAGGGCGACCGCGCGGGCGGCGAGCGCCTCGCCGGGGATCTCCGCGGGCGTGGCGCCCGTCGTCGGCAGGATCCCCTGGTCGATCCAGCGGCGGACGGTGTCGTCGCTGACCCCGAGCAGCCGCGCCGCGGGCGCGATGCGGAAGGTGTTCGGCATGGCACGACGCTAGCGCGGCGCGGTCGATCGGCGCGATCGATCCGCGAGACTGCATGCAGCTGACAAGTCGGTTGCATGCTGCAGTGGGTTTGTCAGGCAGATGCAGTCTCGCGGTCCCGCCCGCCGCGGCGACCCTGGCGGGTCGAGGCTCGCCTAGGCTCGACCCATGGATGCCGTGCGCGAGACCGGGGCGCCCCGCGAGGGCGGTCTGCTGGACCGGTTCGGTCGCGTCGCCCGCGATCTGCGCGTGTCGGTGATCGACAAGTGCAACCTCCGCTGCACGTACTGCATGCCGGCCGAGGGGCTGCCGTGGATGCCGCAGCAGCAGCTGATGACGGGCGAGGAGATCGCGCGCATCGTCCGCGTCGCCGTGCGCGCGCTCGGTGCCGAGGAGCTGCGGCTGACCGGCGGCGAGCCGCTCGTGCGCAAGGACCTCGAGGACGTCATCGCGCGCATCCGCTTCGACCACCCCGACCTGCCGATCGCGATGACGACGAACGCGGTCGGTCTCGACCGTCGCGCGCAGGCCCTGAAGAACGCCGGGCTCACGCGCCTCAACGCCTCGCTCGACACGCTGCACCCCGAGACCTTCGCGGAACTCACCCGCCGCCCGCACCTCGACAAGGTGCTCGCGGGGCTCGAGGCGGCCCAGGCCGCGGGTCTCGGACCCATCAAGATCAACGCGGTGCTCCTCCGCGGAATCAACGACACCGAGGTCGTCCCGCTCGTCGACTGGGCGGTCACGCACGGCTACGAGATGCGCTTCATCGAGGACATGCCGCTCGACGGCGACCGGTCGTGGACCGAGACGCAGGTCGTCCCGGCCCGCGAGATCCGCTCCGCGCTCGAGGAGGTGTTCGACCTCGCCGCCGACCCCCGCGGCCGGGGTGCGGCTCCGGCCGAACGCTGGGAGGTGCGGCGCCACGGCGACCGCACGCTCGCCGGGCACGTCGGCATCATCTCCTCGGTCACCGAGCCGTTCTGCGCGGCGTGCACGCGCACGCGTGTCACCGCCGACGGCCGGATCCGCTCGTGCCTGTTCTCGCATGAGGAGACCGATCTGCTCACGGCGCTCCGCGACGGCGCGAGCGACGCGGACCTCGCGCAGATCTGGCGGGATGCCATGTGGCGCAAGCCCCGCGCCCACGGTTCCGACCGTGTCGGCCTGGCGCGTGCCGACTTCATCCAGCCGGAGCGCACGATGAGCGCGATCGGCGGATGATCCCGCTCGTCGAGCCGGTGGCGTCCCTCGCCCCCGAAGAACTCATCCGCACGGCCCGGCACGCCGTCCTCGCCGGCATCGGGGAAGAAGGACAGCGCCGTCTCGCGGCTGCGCGCATCGCCGTGGTGGGCGCGGGCGGGCTCGGCTCCCCGGTGCTGCTCGCCCTCGCCGCCGCCGGCGTCGGCGAACTGATCGTGATCGACGACGACGTGGTCGAGCGCACGAACCTGCAACGGCAGCTCATGCACCGCGTGGACGACATCGGCACGCCCAAGACGGACTCCGCCGCCCGGGCGATCCGCGACCTGTCCCCGCTCACCCGCGTACGGCAGGAGACGACCCGCCTCACCCCCGACAACGCGCGCGACCTCCTCGGCGACGCCCACGTCGTGATCGACGGCAGCGACACCTTCGACACCCGCAGCGCCGTGGCATCCGCGACGGACGAGCTCGGGATGCCACTGGTGTGGGGCGCCGTGCAGGAGTGGTCGGCGCAGGCCACCGTGTTCTGGTCGCGGCCCCCCGAGGGGCACGCCGCCGTGACGCTCGGCGACGTCTTCCCGCCCGACTCGGTCGGCGAGCCGCCGACGTGCGCGCAGGTGGGGGTGCTCGGTGCACTGTGCGTGCAGGTCGGCGGACTGCTCGCGACCGAAGCGATCAAGCTCATCACCGGCGCCGGTGAGCCGCTCCTCGGGCGCCTGGTCGTGATCGACGCGCTGCGCGCGCGCCAGGACGTCATCCCCCTCGCCGGAAGGACCCCGCGTGTCTGAGCTGCTGACCGTCGAGGAGCACCGCGCCCGCATCCTCGCCGCCGTGACGCCCGCGCCGACCGAGACCGTTCCGCTCGCCGACGCCGCGGGCCGCACCGTCGCGGCCGACGTGCACGCCCGGCACGACCTCCCCGGCGACGACAACTCCGCCATGGACGGGTTCGCCGTGCGCTTCACCGACGTCGAGGGAGCGGATGCCACCTCCCCGGTGCCCCTGCGCGTCGTCGCGGATCTGCCGGCCGGCACGTCGGACGACCCGGCGTTCGGCCCGGGTGAGGCGGTCCGCATCATGACCGGTGCACCCGTACCGTCGGCCGCCGACGCGATCGTCCCGTTCGAGGACACCGCGGGCGGCCTCGCCGACTCGCTCGGCACCGTCGAGGTGCTCCGCGCGCCGACCGCCGCGGGCGCGTTCATCCGTCGCCGCGGCGGAGACGTGCGCACCGGCGACGTCGTGCTGAGCGCGGGCGAGCGACTCGGGCCCTACGCGCTCGCGGCGGCCGCCGCGGCCGGCGTCGACCGTCTCGAGGTGCGCCGTCGTCCGCGGGTCGCCGTGGTGTCGACGGGGAGCGAGCTGGTGTCGCCCGGAACCGCCCCCGGCCGCGGCCAGACGCCGGACTCGAATGCGACGCTGCTCGCCTCGCTCGTCGCCGGGGCGGACGCCGAGGTCGTCCTCGTCACCCACGTGACCGATGAGGCCGGAACGGTCGACGCGGTCCTCGCGCACGCGGCCGAGGCCGACGTCGTCATCTTCACGGGCGGCGTGAGCGCCGGCGCGTACGAACCGGTGCGCCAGGCGCTGTCCGACCGCATCGCCTTCGTGAAGGTCGCGATGCAGCCGGGCAAACCGCAGGCGTTCGGCGCACTCGACGACGGGCGGCTCGTGTTCGGACTCCCCGGCAACCCCGTGAGCGTCGCGGCGTCGTTCGAGGTGTTCGTCCGGCCCGCGCTGCTCGCGCTCCAGGGCCGCGCGACCGTCGACCGCCGCCGCGCCCGGCTCGTGGCATCCGAGTCCTGGCGCACGCCGCCCGGCCGCCGCCAGTATCTTCCGGCGGCCGTCGACCTCGTCGCCGGGACCGTCCGACCGGCCACCGCGGGCGGCTCCGGCTCGCACCTCGCGGCGTCTCTGGCGCGCGCCGAGGCGTTCGCGATCGTCCCCGCCGAGGTGTCCGCCGTCGCCGTGGGCGACGCCGTCGATGTCATGCTGATTCCATGACCTTCACCCACCTGGATGCCGCGGGCCACGCCCGCATGGTCGACGTCACCGCCAAGCAGCCCACCGTCCGCACCGCGACCGCGCGCGGTTTCGTGCGCTGCAGCCCCGAGGTCATCGCCGCGCTCCGCGGCGGCACCGCGCCGAAGGGCGACGTCCTGGCCGTGGCGCGGATCTCCGGCATCCAGGCCGCCAAGTCGACGCCGGCCCTCCTGCCGCTCGCGCACGTCATCGGGGTGCACCGCGCCTCGGTCGACCTCGAGATCACCGACGACGGTGTCGAGATCGAGGCCACCGTCGGCACCGCCGACCGCACCGGCGTCGAGATGGAGGCGCTCACGAGCGTCTCGGTCGCGGCCCTCGCGATCGTCGACATGGTGAAGGGTCTCGACAAGGGCACGAGCATCGAGAACGTGCGGATCGTGTCGAAGACCGGCGGCAAGTCCGGCGACTGGCGCCGCCCCGGGGAGCCCGCGTGAGCGTCCGGGTGCGCTACTTCGCCGCCGCGGCGGAGGCGGCCGGAACGGATGCCGAGGATCGCGCCGAGGCCTCCCTCGCGGCGCTGCGCGCGGCGGTGCTCGCCGACCACCCCGCGCTCGTCGGCATCCTGGACCGCTGCGCGGTGCTCGTCGACGGCGAGCGCCGCGACGACGACGCACCCCTCGCCGGGGTCACGCACGTCGACGTGCTGCCGCCGTTCGCGGGCGGCTGACGCGTCACACCAGCTCGAGGTGAGCGACCAGCGACGGGGTCCGACGTTCGCGCGCGAGCGCTTCCACCGCGACGAGGACGTCCATCGACGGAGTGACCGCCCCGCTCAGGTAGGAGGTCATCCGCGGACGAGACGTCCCCAGCCGGGATGCCACTTCCGCCTGCGTGAGCCGGGTCTGGCGAAAGGCGGCGCGGAGCCGCTCCAGTGCCTCCTGCTCCGCGGTGCGTTGCGCGACGGCCAGCGCCGCGTCGATGAGCGCGACCGTGGCTCGGGACTCTGCAGCATCCCGCGCGTCGTCGTAGATCTCGCGCAGCGCGGGTTCGTCGGCGAGCGCGTCGATGAGCTTGCGCCAATCGCTCGGATACCCGCGGTCGATCGCAGCGAGCATGCCCTCGAATCCCCAGGCCTCGACGGGGTCGGCGGGGGTGGCGTCGATGTTCCGGAAACGCAGCGGCATGACTCTCCCTCAGACGAGATGGGCCGCGAGAACGCGGCATTCGGCGACGACGTCTTCCCAGTCGCGCCAGCGCGGGACGAGACCCTTGTACGAAGCCAGACCGGCGAGCACGCGATGGTCCTTCGGGGCCGGGTCGGCGAGTTGACGCGCCAGCTGCGCCTGGACCGGCTGGTCCTCCGGGTGCGAGGGGTCGGTGTAGTACTCGTCGATGCTCGCGAGCACCGCGCCGACGTGATCCGCTCCGAACGCCCCGGAGAGTGCCGCGACGTCGAGGTAGTCCCGCATCTGGTTGCGCTTGACGATGAGGAAGGCCTTGATGCGGGCGATCTCGTCGAGCGTCGGCACCGTGATCTCCCCACCGGAGGGGAGCGTGACGCGCTGGACCTCGAGCGGTCGACGGCGGATGAGCTGGCGTACTCCGGCCTCGATGCCCCCCAGTTCGCCGAGGATGATCTTCCCCGGCACCGCGCGGTTCAGCACGAAGTCGCCGTCCCGCTCCAGCGCGTCGAGCACGAGATCGAACCGGTCCTGCAGATCCGCGAGGACGTGGTCGTGATCGGTCGACATCCGGTGGCGGGCGTACAGTGCCGCGGCGGACCCACCGACCGGCACTGCATCCGGAACCAATTGCTGCAGACGCGCGTCGGACTCGAGAACCTCCTCGAGACCGCGGGGCAGGGAATCAGCCATGGGACGAAGGTATCATATTTGATACTTTTTCCCGGTCGTCGCGTGTCGAGCTCGTACCGATCGGCCGAACGCCGCTCCCCCATTCCTCGCCGGCGAAGTATCGACCGGACGAGGGAAAGGCGCCAGTGCCAGGATCGGGTGATGGCGGAGGCGGCACGATGAGGATGGCGATCGCGGGCGCGACGGAGACCGTCGGACGACACGTCCACCGAGTCGCCGCAGACCGCGGGCACGAGGTGGTGCCTCTGTCGCGGAGGCACGGTCACGACCTCACGAAGGGCGACGTCACCGATGCGCTGGCCGGGGTGAAGACGATCATCGATGTCACCGGCATCCAGACCCTCTCGCGTCGCCGTGCGACGACGTTCTTCGAGGCCGCGTCGCGGACCATCCAGGCATCCGGTACCTCGGCCGGCGTCGAGCACCTCGTGGCCTTGTCCATCGTCGGGATCGACGGCGTCGATGCCGCGTACTACGGAGCGAAGCTCGCGCACGAACGCGCGGTGGAGTCGGGCGATCTGCCGTTCACGATCGCGCGAGCCGCACAGTTCCACGAGTTCGCCGCGCAGACCGTTGCCCGCGGCTCTGTCGGCCCCGTCACGATGACGCCCACCGCTCTGCTTCGCCCCGTCGCGGCCCGCGAGGTGGCCGAGTACCTCGTGGATCTCGCCGAGAGCAACCCGCTCGGGCGAGCGCCCGACCTCGTCGGCCCCCGAGACGAGACCCTCATCGACATGGTCCGCAGCCTCCTCGCCCGCACTCGACTGAAGCGCATCGCGTGGGAGATCCCGCTCCCCGGACCCATGGGGGCCGCGATGGCTTCCGGCCGGCTGCGGGGAACCGCCGATGCCCGCCGTGGACGAGTGACGTTCTCGGACTGGCTACGCGATCAGCACCACGAGGGCGCGTAGATCACGCCTAGCCGCCCAGGCCCTTCCACGCCGTCGTGCCGTCGGCCTCGACCTGGCGCTTCCACACGGGAAGGTCGGTCTTGATCGTCTCGATCACGGTCCGGCACACCTCGAACGCCGCGGCGCGGTGACCCGACGCGACGGCGATGATGACGGCGGCCTCCCCCACGTCGAGGCGCCCGACGCGGTGGCTCACGGCCACGATCGCGTCGGTGCCCGCGGCGGCCTGCTCCGCGATGCGGTGGAGCGCGGCGGCCGCGTCGGGGTGCGCGCTGTACTCGAGCGCGACGACCGCGTCGCTGGCATCCGGGTCGGTGTTGCGCACGCGGCCGACGAAGGTCGTGACGGCTCCCGAGGCATCGTCCTCCACGGCGCGCAGGTGCGCGTCGAGGTCGAGCGGTTCCTCGGACAGGTGGGCGATGCGGACAGCGCTCATCAGTGGTCTCCTCCGGCGAGCTGGTCGAGGACGTGCGGGGCGAGCTCGGCGAGGACGGCGATCCCGGATGCCACGGCCCGCGTGGATCCCGGGAGGTTGACGACGAGAGTCGCGGGGTCGGCGATCCCGGCGAGGCCGCGCGAGATCACCGCCAGAGGGGTGTCGGCGAGGCCGCGGCGACGGAGTTCCTCGGCGATGCCGGGGAGCTCCCGGTCGAGCACGCGCGCCGTCCCCTCGGGGGTGCGGTCGGTCGGCGCGATGCCGGTACCGCCGGTGGTGACGACGAGCCCGGCGCCGGCGGCGACCGCGGCGCGCAGGGCGGCCTCGACGCTGTCGGCGCCGTCGGGCACGACGACGGGGTCGCCGCAGGCGAAGCCGGCGTCGCGCAGGAGCGACACCGCGAGCGGACCGCCGCGGTCTTCGCGGAGACCCGCGGCCGAGCGGTCGGACACGGTGATGACTCGGGCGGTGTGCGGCACCGGTCCAGCCTAGGCGCGCGCGT
>NZ_BADA01000473.1 GCF_000333395.1 Microbacterium sp. B19 | reverse complement strand
GTCCGGGATCGACGTGACCGTGGGGTGCCGGGCGCGCCCCNGGCGGCCTGCACCGTGAGCAGGATCCGGCCGTCGACCTGGCGCTCCGCCGACTTCGTGGCATCCCCGATCCGGTAGCTGACGACCATGGTGCCGACGAAGTCCGACGCGGGCGTCACGTCGACGCGGCCGCCGTTCACGACCGCCGTCCCCTGCCCGCTGTCGACGCGAGCCGAGATCAGCTCGAGCGGTCCCTTGTCGGCGAACGGGTTGATGTCGTTCGCGAGCGCGTCGACGCTCGTCGTGCGGCCCTGGTCGGCCCGCGCGATCACGTCGTCGTTGGCGACGGGGAACGGGCGCTGCGACACCACGGCGCTGAGGGCGATCGACCCCGCGCCGGGCGCGGAGGTGCCGTCCGAGGCGAGGATGCGCACGGTGCCGGTGGCTCCGGCGGCCACATCGGCATCCGCCGAGACCTCGAGCGTCCGGCCCGAGATCGAGGCGCGGAAGCCGGCGGGCACGTCGCCGTCGATCGAAAACGTGAGCTTCTCCTCGTCGCCCTCGTCGGGGTCGCGTGTGAGGCGCCCGAGATCGAGCTTCTGGCTGCCCTCGCCGGGGGCGACCTGGACGGAGGCGTTGCGCATGATCGGCGACTGGTTCTCGGCCGGCACGACGGTGATCGGGATCGACACGTAGCCGGAGAGCCCCTGCGGGTCGTCGGGTCCGGTGCCGTCGGTCACGAGCACCCCGAGCGAGTCGCGGCCGAAGAAGCCCGCGGCCGAGCGGTACTCGAGGGTGTGCTCATCGACGATCATCGGCGAGCCGTCGGCGTGACCGGCGCGGACCGAGTCCGCCGTCGCGATGCGCGGCTCGCGCCCAGGACGCACGTGCACCTGGTCGGCCAGCGTGATGCGCACCGTCTCCCCGCTGGTGACGGTCACGGGCTCGGTCGTCGCCAGCGTCGGCACCAGCGCGTCGAGGCCCGGTACGAAGACGAACGCCTGCGCCGACTGCGAATCCGCGTCCTCGATCCGGTACCGGATGATCTGCGGCGTCGGCTGCAACGTCACCGTGAGGACCCCTCCGGTGCCGACCGTCACCGTGGAATCGCTCGTCGTCACGCGGAGGTCGTCGACGGTGCCGTCCGGGTCCTCGTCGTTCTCCAGCACGTTCACGTCCACGGTGGGAGCCGACGTGATCTGTCCCGGAGGCACCCGGTCATCGCGCGCGATCGGCGCCACCGCGGGTGCGTTCGGGTCGACGGTGACGAGGAGCGCGCCGACGGCGGTCGCGCCGTACGAGTCCGCGATCGTGTACGAGAAGGTGTACTGCCCCGGAGTCCCGGGGGCCGTGACGACCACACGTCCGCCGAGGATCTCGGCATCCACTCCCTCGGGGGCCGTCAGTCCGTTCGGATCGATCGAGATCGGATCGCCGTCGGGGTCGGAGTCGTTGGCCGTCACGGGCACGGCGACACGGCGCCCGGGCTTGACGGTGACGGTGTCCTTGACGGCGTACGGCGCCTGGTTGTCGTAGCCGGGCGCGGCCACGCCGACCACGACGGTGCTCTGCGCCTCGGCGCCCAGGCGGTCGCGCACCGTGTAGGTGAACGTGTCGCGCCCCGCGGCATCCGGGTACGCCTCGTACACGAACCAGCTGTCGCCGGTGGTCACCGTGCCCTTCTGCGGATTGGATGCCACCCCCACCAGCTCCACCGAGTCGCCGTCCGTGTCGATACCGGTCAGCGGGATCGCGATGCGCACGGTGTTCCCGGCGATGACGCGCGCCGTCACGGGCTTCGGTCGCGGGGCGGAGTTGCTGCCCTGGTCGGCGGGGAGCACCTGGATCGTGAGGTAGCCGGCGGTGCGGTTCTGCTGGCTGTCGGAGACCTCGTACGTCGCGTGCACGGTTCCCGGCTCCGCGCCGGCCTGGAAGCGGATCCGGTCGCCGTCGACGAAGATCGCGTTCTTGTCGGGCGCATCGGTCTCGACGAGCGTCGGCTCGAGCCGCAGCGTGTCGTTGTCGGGGCTGTAGTCGTTGGCGAGCACCGACACGGACACGACGTCGCCCACCCGCACCACGGCGGTGTCGTCGACGGTGACGGGCGGCCGCACCTGGGCGGGCAGGGGCACGGGCATGACCAGCACCTCGCCGGTCGCGCTCTGGGTGCCGTTGGAGACGGTGTACGTCAGCGTCACCGGGCCCGACAGACCCGAGAGGTCGGTGACGCGCAGGATCCGGTTCTCGAGCACCTCGACGGACACCCCCGCCGTCGGGGGCACGTGGGCGGTCTGGACGACCAGGATGCCGCCCGCCGGGTCGACGTCGTTGGCGAGCACGTCCACGAGGGTCGAGCGCCCCGTCGGCAGCAGCGCGAGGTCGCGCACCGCGACCGGGGGCAGGGGGGACGCGCCGGCCGCGACGACGTCGATGCGCACGATGCCGACCGCCGAATGGGGGCCGTCCGTGACGAGGTACTGCACGTAGTACGTGTCGGGCTGCTCGGCGACGAAGTCGAACGTGCCCGCGACGAAGTCGGGGGTGATCGTTGCGCCGGGGACGGTGTCGTGCTTCGACAGGCGCAGCTGCCGTCCCGTCGGGCTCAGGTCGTTGTCGAGGGGCGCCACGGTGACGGGCACACCGGCGACGGCCGTGACACGGTCGGCGTTGGCGACCGGGTTGAGCGTGTCCGCGGGGCGCACGTCGACCCGCAGCACGCCCTCGGTGGTCTCCCGCCCGTCCGACACGACGAGCGTGACCTCGTGGATGCCGGTCTGAGCGGTCGCGGCCGTGTACTCCAGCACGCCGTTGCTGCGGAACGTGACCTGGTCACCGCCCTCCACCGTCGCGCTCTGCAGGAAGACGTCGTCGCCGTCGGGGTCGCTCCACGCGTCGAGCACGCCGTAGGTGAGGGACGCACCGGCTTCCACGAGGACCGTGTCGATGCGCTTCTGCACCGGCGGTTCGTTGACGTCGGGCGGTCGCACGGTGACCGTCGCCGTCGCCTCGGCCGTGCCTCCCCGCCCGTCGTCCACCCGGTACCGAAGGGTCGTCGCCCCGCTCGCGTTCGCGGGCACCGAGGCCTGCAGTGCGGCACCGCCCAGCACGGGCTGCACGTCCCACCCCGACGGCGGGTCGTTCACCAGCGAGGCGGACAGCAGATCGCCGTCCGGGTCGGTGTCGTTCTCGGTCACGCGGAGGATCGTCGTCCGGCCCGCGCGGACGCCGTACTGGTCGTCGACCGCCGTCGGCGGCGTGTTCTGCGCACTGCGCTCGGGCAGATCGAACTGCGGCTTCTCGTCCTGGGACTGCTCCTCCTGCGCGTCGTCGGAGGCCGGCGGGACGACCTCGTCCCAGTTCTCGATGCGCAGGGCGTTCTGCTCGACAGCCCACACCGTGCCGGCGACGGTGTCGTTCACGACCACGACCCGGCGGTTGGCGCGCAGCACCAGGTGCGCGTCCGGGGTGGTCTCGATCGTGAGCTGAACGTCGTCGGCCGTTCCCGGGCAGTCACGCACGTAGGCTCCCGTGCCGCTCCAGACGGCGTACGCGCAGCCCCCGACCACCACGGGCGCCGCGGGGACGCCCTTCGCCACGGTGGCCACGGTCTCCGGCGCGCCCCCGCTCAACGGCTCGCGCAACAGCGCCGTCGGCGTGGCGACGTAGACGGAGTCGGCGTCGACACCGGCCTCCTGCAGCCGCGCCCCCTGCCCGTCCGGCAGCTCGACCGCTGTCCCGCCCGGGGTGTACAGCGTGCCCGACGCGGTGTCGAGGGCGACGCCCTGCTCCCCCACCGCCGTCGTCGCCAGGGCGGCGTCGTCCGCGAGCTTCGGGAGTGCCTGCGAGCGGGCCTCGCCCGTGGCGGAGTCGATCGTCAGCAGGGCGGCGTCCCGCGCGGAGACCGCGACGATGTGCGCACCGGAGCGCGAGACGGCCACGGCACCGCCGTCGCCGACGTCCGCCGTCGCCGAATCCGGATCGAAAGTCGTTCCGGTGAGCGACGTCGAAGGAACCGTGTACACGTGCCCGCCGGCGAGAACCGCAAAGGTCGTTCCGCCGAGCGCGACGGCCGACTTCTCCGGCAGGGTCGTGTCGTTCCCGAGCGCGACGCTGGCGGGATCGACGAGCGTCAGCGTGGAGTTCACCGCGTCCACGACACCGACGGTGTCCCCGTCCTGCAGGATGTCGAAGTCCGCCGCCCGCGTGCGCAGCGCGCCGTCGAGCAGGCGGGACGGGTAGTTCAGGTGCCCGACGAGCAGGTCGGAGGTCTTGGTGACCCACACGCCGCCGTCGTCGAGCTCCAGGTCGGCGGTGGGGATTCCCGGATGGAGGGCGGCAAGGGTCGAGATGGTGACGGCGGCCGCCGTCAGCGTCGCCCCCGACGCGACAGCACCCCTCCGGCGCCACAGCCAGCTGATCCCCAATGCCCCATCCCCCCGGATGATGTGAAGCCCGTGCACTTCGTTCCCGGAGCCAAGTAGAGCGCTGAGGCCCCGGTCGCCCCATGGGGAGAATTCACCATGTATCTTCACCGTGGGGGCAGGAATGATCCGTTCCGGACATATCCGGAAATTCCGATCGATCTTTCGGGGGGAAGAACGATGAACGAGAACGACATCCATGGGGGGATGTCCGCGCACGCGACACACGACGTGGCGGACTTCGCGGCGGACCTGCGTCGACTGCGGCTGGAAGCCGGGAGTCCGACGCTGGCGCACCTGCAGCATCTGACGGGGATCTCCCGCACGGTGATCTCCGAAGCGTTGTCCGGTCGCACGCTTCCGAGCGAGCGCACGGTCAACGCGCTCGTGCGGGTGCTGGGCGGAGACCCGCCGGCTGCGCTGCGGAAACGGGCAGAGCTGGCGCGCGGAGGCCCGGCGAAGACGGCATCCGTTCCCGTCGCGCGCGAGCCGGTCGCAACCGTGGGAAGCGGCGATCCCCGCCCCGGGGACGCATTGGCAGTGACGGTCGCCACCTTCGCGGCGGGATGCCTCGTGAGCGTGGGGAGCTGGGCCGTGGTCCGCGCGCTCGGCTCGCGGCGCACGACACGCTACCGACGCCGGTAGAGGCGCGGCGCGGGGTATAGCGTGTCGCCGTGCGCGACGGATGGCGGGCCCGCCTGGGCCGCGGGGCCCTGGCGCTCATCGCTGTCGCGATCGTCGTGGCGATCCTGCTCGTCGTACTACCCGAGCCAGCCGCGGTCATGCTCGGGGATCGCCCTGACAGCGTCCCTCAGCCGCAGCCAGCTCGAGCGGGATGCGCGAGGACGGCTCGAGTCGCTCGTCCTGCTGCCGGTGTCGGCGTTGTCGGCGAGGCCCTGGGGCGCTGCTGCGGGTGACCCCGTTGGCGGGGGCGGCGGT
>NZ_BADA01000474.1 GCF_000333395.1 Microbacterium sp. B19 | reverse complement strand
GGGGGGAGCCGGGCATCGGAATCCGGACGGGCCGCCCCCACGGGGAGACGGACCGTCGTCGCCGGCGAGGTACGGCGTCCCGCCCCGCGCACGACGAGGCGCCCCACGGCGCGCTCCCCCACCCGCACGCGGTGCGCGGCCAACTCGATCGCGACGTCGTACACCGGTCGGATCAGCACGAACGGGATCGCGGATGCCATGACCAGCACGGCCCCGAGCCCGAGCGCCGCCAGTTCTCCCCAGCCGAAGACCCCACCCAGGACGAGCGCAAGGACCGCGACGGCGACGAGGCTCCATCCGAGCGTCGTGGCGACGCGGAGCCGCGCGCGGACGACGACCCACGCGCGGCGCGCGACGACGCCCACGCGGGCAGCGACGGCCCGGGCGAGGGAGAACAGGCGGCCGCGCATCATGCCGCCGAGCTGCGGGACTGCGGAGCGGCGATCGCGGCGAGCGCGCGTCCCACGACGGCCTCGGGCGTGGCGCCGGCGAACTCGGCCTCGGGGTCCATCACGAGTCGGTGCTCCCAGACGGGGCCGGCGAGCGCCTTGATGTCGTCGGGGACGACGTAGCCGCGCCCCTCCGACGCGGCCCACACCTTGGCCGCGCGGATCATGGCGAGCGAACCGCGCACCGAGACGCCGAGTCGCGTGCTCGGGTCGCGGCGCGTCTCCTCGGCCAGCTGCGCGGTGTAGCGCAGCACCGCGGGGTCCACGTGCACGTCGGTGAGCAGCTGCGAGATCTCGGCGATGAGCTGCGTCGTGACGATGGGCGACAGGCTCGCCGACCGGTCCTTCACCGCCGCGCCCGACAGGATCATCTCGGCCGCCGCCAGGTCGGGGTAGCCGATGCTCGTCTTGATGAGGAAGCGGTCGAGCTGCGCCTCGGGGAGCTTGTACGTTCCCGCCTGCTCGATCGGGTTCTGCGTCGCGATCACCAGGAACGGTCGGCCGACCGAATGCGGCACGCCCTCGACCGTGACGCGGCCCTCCTCCATGACCTCCAGCAGCGCGGACTGCGTCTTCGGCGAGGCGCGGTTGATCTCGTCCGCCAGCACGATCGACGCGAAGATCGGCCCCTGGCGGAACTGGAACTCCCCCGTCTTCTGCGCGTAGATGACGGTTCCCGTCACGTCCGAGGGCAGCAGGTCGGGAGTGAACTGGATGCGACTGTTCGAGCCCTGCACGGTGGCGGCGAGCGCCTTCGCGAGCTGGGTCTTGCCGGTCCCCGGGGCGTCCTCGAGCAGCACGTGTCCCTCGGCGAGGAACGCCGTGAGCACCAGCCGCACCACCCCGGGCTTGCCGAGCACGGCGAGCCCCACGTTGTCGCTGAGCTTCTGGAAGGTGTCGGCGAACCAGGTGATCTGTTCTTGGGTGATTGTCATCGTCGTAACCTCTCGTCTGGTCGGTTCATCGGCCCCTGACCCAGTCCTTCCCGGGGATCTCGAGGGAGAACGGACCGCCGTCTGTCAGTCGCCCGTTGGTATCGGGGCAGGTGATCCGGACGGAGCCGTTCGCGGGAACGGAAACGTTCGACACAGGTCCGGCGTAGTTTGCGCCCGAGACGCCATCCCACCTGTGGTCCTCGTACTTCGAGGCGGCCCAGCAGCGAACCTCATAGGTCCCGGCCTCGTAGCTCTGGAAATTCAAGGTCGCGGACTTCCCGGAGATGTCAGTGATCCAGATGCTTCGGGGAGGCGGGTCATTCGCCTGTCCCGTCCGCGAGTCCGACACCGACCCGGCCGCGTTCGTGTACGACAGGTTGAACGTGTACGACTCCCCGGGCTGCAGCCCGGACTTCGTCCATGTGTGCGTGCCGTCGCCCTGAATCGGAGCATCCGGCGACGTGCTCGGTGAGCCGTTCGAGTCGATCGTCCAGGTGAACTGCACCGCGCCGTCAAGCCGCACGGGCGCGTCCATCGTGAGGATCGGCCGCCCGAAGGGCGTCGCCCTACCCGACTGCGCCTCAGCACTCCCCCTGACGTCTTGCACCCTTGACGTGGCCCACACGGTCACGGAGTACTCGGTGCCGTTGGTGAGCCCGGTGATCGAACTTCCCGGCGCGGCCAGCGTGCCTGACGCGCCCGTCTGGTCGACGCGGTAGTGGTAGTCGACCTCGTCGGCACGAGAGCCGTTGAGGGGTCCGGGATCGAAGTCGACCACGACCGACTTGTCCGCCGGGGTCAGTCTCACATTGGTGGGGGCACCCGGCGGGAGAGCGCCGCGCCGCTGCTCAGAGTCCCCGCTGGCCCCCGAACTACCCGCCTTGTTTCGAGCGGTGACGGCGAACGTGTAGTTCTCACCGGGGTCGACGGGAACGTTGAGTGAGGTTCCGATTGTGTCCACTGAATTGACGACAGCGCCACCCTGCTTGACCAAAACCGTGTACCCCGACACGTTGTCGCCGTTGTTGTGCAGCGGAGGTGTCCAGGCCACCAGGATCTGCGATTGTGACTTGACGGGTGTCGCCGGCGAGGTCGTGGGCGTTCCCGGCGCATCGGGCACCCCCGCCGGGATGACAACGCCGGAGTACGGGCTCCAGCTGCTCGGCTCTGGCGCTTTATTCACTGCTTGAACTCGCACGCGATACGAGGCGCCGTTCTCGAGGCCGTTCCACACCACGCTGGTGCCGGTAACGCCCGTCAGCTGGATCGGG
>NZ_BADA01000475.1 GCF_000333395.1 Microbacterium sp. B19 | reverse complement strand
TGCCGATCACGATGTTGCCCGCGAGCCCGCCCACGCCGAAGGCGGCGAGGAGCCGGTCACCGATATCGACAGGCGAAACTGATCAGTTTAGACTGACGACTTGTGCCCCCCACTCCTCCTCCCCCCACCCCCGCACAGACGGCCGTCGACCTGTGGGCGACCGTCGCGCGGCTTCTCCGCCGGATGCGCGAAGCGGGCGCCGACGACGACCTCACGCCCTCGCAGGCCTCCGCGCTCGCACGACTCGGCAAGGGCGGGGTGTCCACGGCGAGCGCCCTGGCCGGCGCCGAGCGGGTCCGACCGCAGTCGATGGCGGCGACGGTCGACGCGCTGGAGTCGGCCGGGTTCGTCACGCGCACCCCCGACCCGTCCGACGGGCGGCGGCAGATCATCGACCTCACCGACGCGGGGCGCGCCCGACTCGTCGGGCAGCGCGAGGCCGCGGCGGAGTGGCTCGAGCACGCGCTGTCCGAACTCGATCCGGACGAGCTCGCCACCGTGGCATCCACGATCGCGATCCTCGGGCGCCTCCTCCCGTGACGTCGCTCCTGCGCCGCACGGCTCCCGCCGATCGGTTCGACCGGCGCCTGCTCGCCCCCATGATGGTGGGCACGATCCTGAACCCGGTCAACACCGCGATCATCGCGGTCGCCCTCACTCCCATCGGGATCGCGCTGGGCGCCCCGGCATCCGAGACGGTGTGGCTGGTCTCGGCGCTGTACCTCGCCACCGCGATCGGTCAACCGCTGGTGGGCCGGCTCGTCGACGTCTTCGGCGCGAAGCCGCTGTTCCTCGTCGGCGCGGTCATGGTCGCCGCGGGCGGGGCGATCGGGTTGTTCGCGCCGGAGTCGCCCGAGAGCATCTGGTGGCTGGTTGCGGCCCGCGTGATCCTGGGGCTCGGCACGTGCGCCGGGTACCCGGCGGCGATGCACATGATCCGCGCCGAGGCCGAGCGCACCGGGATGGCGTCTCCCGCCGGCATCCTGACCATCCTGTCGGTGACCACGCAGACCACCGCCGTCATCGGCCCGACGCTCGGCGGTCTGCTGATCGGCGCGTGGGGCTGGCGCGCGACGTTCGCAATCAACATCCCGTTGGGGCTGATCTCGCTGCTGCTCGGCGCCCTGTTCTTCCGCGCCCACACCGCGATCGAGCCGGCGCCGCACGAACGGCCGCGCATCGACGGCGTCGGGATCGCGCTGTTTCGCGGTGGCGATGCTGAGCCTGCTGGTGTTCCTGCAGAACATCGGGATCGCCCTGATCTGGATGCCCGGG
>NZ_BADA01000476.1 GCF_000333395.1 Microbacterium sp. B19 | reverse complement strand
GCGCGAGAACGCCGCCGCGATCCCCGCGAAGTACAGCGGGATGGCGTTGTTGACGGTGGATGCCAGGGACTCGGGGGTCGTGCCGTAGTCCCACATCACCTCGAAGGCGGAGGACGCGGAGTACCCGGCGACAGTGAGGAACGCCGCCGTGACGACGAGGGCGAGGACGATCGCGATGACGGGACCCGCGACGGTCTTGAGGATGCGACGGATCATGCGGCGGCCTCTCCCCCACGTGCGCCGGTCATGTACTCGCCGATCGTGCCGACGTCCGCGCCGCGCGCGTCGATCTCGGCCACGATGCGTCCGCGGTGGAGCACCAGGACACGGTCCGACAGCGCGAGGATCTCGTCGAGGTCGGCGGAGACGAGGAGCGTGGCGAGCCCGCGGTCGCGCGCGCCGACGAGCTCGCTCCAGATCGCGGCCTGCGCTCCGATGTCGACGCCGCGGGTCGGGTGCGCGGCGAGGAGCAGCCGCGGCTCGCGGAGGAGTTCGCGCCCGACGATGAACTTCTGCTGGTTGCCACCCGACAGCGCCGACGCGCGCGTCGACGGATCGCCGCCGCGGACGTCGTACGCCGCGATGATCTCGGCCGCGGCGCGGGCCGCCGCGGAGCGACGGAACCAGGGACCGCGCCGCACCGGCGGCAGCTGCTGGTAGCCGAGCACGGCGTTCTCGCGGAGCGCGAGGGGCAGCACGATGCCGTCGCGGTGGCGATCCTCGGAGATGTACCCCATGCCCCGGGCGCGGCGGTCGACCGTGCTGAGCGCGGTGACGTCGTCGCCGTCGAGGAGCACGGTGCCGGTGGCATCCGCCCGTCCGATGAGGGCCGCGAGGAGTTCGGACTGCCCGTTGCCCTCGACGCCGGCGATGCCGACGATCTCCCCGGCGTGGACGCGCAGGTCGACGTCGGCGAGCGGCGGGACCTGGTCGTCGCCGCGGACGCCGAGGCCGCGCGTCTCGAGCACGATGCGGTCGGAGGCGGGCTGCGCGCGCGGGGCGACCACGGGCATCTCGGCCTTGACCATCAGACGCGCCAGCTGCGGCGCGGTGGTCTCGGCCGGGACGGCGGTGCCGACGACGCGGCCCGCGCGGATGACGGTGATGTCGTCCGCGAAGGACAGCACCTCGTCGAGCTTGTGGGAGATGAAGATCACCGCGGCGCCGGCCTGCGTGAACGCCCGCATCGCGGCGAACAGGGCCTCGGCCTCGGCGGGGACGAGCACGGCGGTCGGCTCGTCGAGGATGATGATGCGCGCGTCCCGGTAGAGCACCTTGAGGATCTCCACGCGCTGGCGCATGCCCACGCCGAGGGTCTCGACCTCGGCGTCGACCGCGACCGGGAAGCCCGTGCGGTCGGCGAGCTCGGTCACCTCGCGGCGAGCCCGGGCGGAGTCGATGAAGACCGGCCCGCCCGGCTCGCCCGCGAGGACGATGTTCTCCCAGACGCGGAGCCCGGGAGCGAGCAGGAAGTGCTGGTGCACGATGCCGATGCCGGCCGCCTGCGCGTCGCGCGGAGAGCGGAAGGACGTCACGTGGCCGTCGAT
>NZ_BADA01000477.1 GCF_000333395.1 Microbacterium sp. B19 | reverse complement strand
GGACGCCTTGTCACCGACCGACAACAGGCCCCCGCTCACGGGCACCTGGATCCCGTCGGCCCCCGAGCGCGCCAAACACCGCACGAGCGCCGAACACGCGTCGGGGCCGTCGGCCACGGGCTTGCGCTGCACCACGGCGGGCGGGATGAACAGGTCGCAGTGACCGCCCGTCATGTTCAACAGGCCATGGGCCAGCACGCGCGGGCCGTCGACGATACCGGCCGCCAGCGCACGGGCGAGGGAGAACTGCACGTCGTCGGCGGCGAGGTCTCGCACGGTCGTGACCCCGACCGACAGCGCCCGGCGGGCATGGGCGAGGCCGTGCAGCACCTGCTCCTCGGGGCGCGTGACGAGCGGCCACGCGAGGAAGTCGGCGGGGGTGTCCGAGGCGTTGCCGATCAGGTGCACATGCGTGTCGATGAGGCCGGGGAGCACGGTGTACTCCGCGGTTCCGTCGGCGTCGGTCACCTCGACCCCGTCGATGCGCCCGGAGGGCCCCTCGTCGCTCCAGCGGACGGTGCCGACGCCGCGATGGGTGACACCGTCCCAGACGTGGACTCTGGACAGTTGCTGATGGATCACGGAAGTCACCTCGAGGAGTTACGGCGTGGGAAGAACTGGCCGAGCGCGCGCGGCGGGCGCATGCGCGTTCCCGCGACCACGAGCACCGCGAGGGTCACGAGGTACGGAGCGGCGGAGGCCAGAGCGCTCGGCAGGGGGATGAACAGGGCCGCGACCAGGAGCACCACGCCGAGGACGAGACTCGGGGCCGCGGAACGGATCCCGGCACCGCGCCGCAGCCGCAGACCGCCCAGCACCAGGAAAACGGCGCCGAGGACGAAGAGCATCGCGGTGAACGTCTCGGGCCGACCGAGACCGACGGCGTCGCTGAAGCCGAACAGGGCCGATCCCGCGAACACGCCTCCTGGCATCCAGTTCCCGAAGATCAGGGTCGCGAGGCCGATGAAGCCGCGCCCCGCGACCTGGTTCTCGACGTAGCCCTGGGAGATGAGCACGAGGTACCCGCCGGCGAACCCGGCCATACCGCTGCCGACGAGGACGGCGAGGTAGCGCGTGCGGTGGACGTGTCCGCCGAGGGCCTGGAGGGCGGCGGGCTCCTCGCCGGAGGCGCGCATCCGCAGGCCGAACCGCGTGCGCCACAGCACGAGCGCGGTCAGCGGGATGAGCGCGAGGCCGATGATCGCGGCGACGGACACGTCGCGGGTGAGGCCTCCGACGATCCCAGCGAGCTGGGACACGACCGGGATGCCACCGGCCTCGAGGTCGCGGAGCGGGTCGGGCGTTCCGAAGCCTCCGGAGAGGAACGGCAGGCTCACCCGTGGAACGTTGCCGTCGATGCGCGGCGATCGCGCGACGCTGCCGCCGTCGATGCCGCTGAACACGATGTCGGAGAGGAAGCGGGCCAGGGCCGCCGCGAGGACGTTGATCGCGACACCGACGACGAGCTGGTTGAGGCCCATCTCCAGGCACAGCACCGCCATGAGGAGGCCCAGGACCAGGCCGCCGAGGACTCCGCCGACGAGCGCGAGCCACGGACCGCCGAACCATCCGAACAGGCCCGCGCCCCACGTGCCGCCGATCATCATGCCCTCGAGGCCGACGTTGATGACGCCCGCACGCTCGGAGTACAGCGCGCCGATCGCGACGACGGCGATGGGCACGGTGAGGCGCAGCGCCGATCCCCAAGTGGACGAGGAGGCGATGCCCGGGGCGTTGCACACCCACGACGCGATGAGGATGAGACCGAATCCGAGCAGGACCCAGGACACGACGGCGCGGGCGCGCACACGCCGCGCGTCGGTCGACCGCGCGACGGGCGGGACAGTGGTGACAGCGCTCATACCGCCGACGCCTCCTTCGTTCGTCCGGCGCGGGCACGCCGGATCGCGGCCAGG
>NZ_BADA01000478.1 GCF_000333395.1 Microbacterium sp. B19 | reverse complement strand
GCGGCCCTGGCGTGGACGCACGAGCCCGAGGCCCCGCTGCTGCGCATCCCGGCGAACGTCGAGCTCGACGAGCCGATCGTCGTGCGGCTCACCGGCACGGGCGGCCTCGCGCACGCCCACGTCGTGATCGAGGCGCAGCCCAACTCCCGCGGCACCGTCGTTCTGCGGCACGAGGGCAGCGTGCAGCACGCGCAGAACGTCGAGATCCTCGTCCGCGACGGCGCCGAGCTGACGGTCGTGTCGGTGCAGCGCTGGGACGACGACACCGTGCACGCCTCGTCGCACCAGGCCCGCGTCGACCGCGACGCCAAGCTCACGCACGTCGTGGTGAGCTTCGGCGGCGGCGTCGTCCGCGTGAACCCCTCGGTCGAGCTCGCGGGTGCCGGCGCGGAGGGGCGCCTGTACGGCCTGTCGTTCGCCGACGCCGGTCAGCACCTGGAGTCGCAGGTGTACCTGCACCACAAGGGTCCGCACACCGTCGGCGACGTGCTCTACAAGGGTGCGTTGCAGGGCGCGAGCGCCCGCAGCGTCTGGATCGGCGACGTCCTCATCGGACCGGATGCCACCGGCACCGACTCGTACGAGGCGAACCGCAATCTCGTCCTCACCGACGGCGCGCGCGCCGACTCGATCCCGAACCTCGAGATCGAGACCGGCGACATCCAGGGTGCCGGACACGCCAGCGCCACGGGTCGTTTCGACGACGAGCAGTTGTTCTACCTGCAGGCTCGCGGCATCGCCGAGGACGAGGCGCGACGCC
>NZ_BADA01000479.1 GCF_000333395.1 Microbacterium sp. B19 | reverse complement strand
CCGCGAATCGGTTACACGGAGATAGGAAAGTGCCCTCCCTCACGGCCCGATCCCCCATACGGGCAGGGAGGGAACCTCAGCATCCGAGGCGCGAAATGGTGGCGGTCGTGTTCTTGTACGTGCCGGACGCGGTGGATGCCACGACCGTGCTGCCGTTGAATGCGTAGACGGTGCCCCGGCCAGTCTATCGAAGCGCCGGGGTGCGGCCGGCGCGGATGGCTCGATGTCGCAGGAAGCGACGGGTCAGGCCGTCGGGTCGGCGCCGCGGGACAGGTCGTCCCACGAGTCGATCGCGTCGTGCGGACGCGAGGCATCCGCGGGCGCGTCGGTGGCGGTGCGGTACTTGCGGC
>NZ_BADA01000480.1 GCF_000333395.1 Microbacterium sp. B19 | reverse complement strand
CCTCGATCGAGCGGGCGCTCGCCCTGGCCCGGCCGCGCGCGGACACGGGCCGCTATCACGACCTGCCGGTGCTGCCCGATCTGTACGACGTGCTCCGCGACCAGTGGCCCGTGCGCGGTGTGGAGGCGCTGACCGTCGTGGACGGCGCGCTCGACGGCATCTCCCGCACCCTCGATCAGGTGGTGCGCTTCGGCGACCGCGTCGCGGTGGAGTCGCCCGGGTTCCCCTATTTCTTCGACCTCATCGAGGCCGCCGGTGCCGTCCCGGTGACGCTCGAGACCGACGCCGACGGCGTGCTCCCGGCTTCGCTCGCCCGCGCGCTCGCCCTCGGACCGTCCGCGGTGCTGCTGCAGCCGCGCGCGCAGAACCCGACGGGGGTGTCGATGTCGCTCGAACGCGCGCGGCGCCTCGCGAACGTGCTGCTGAGCATCCCCGGCGGCACGCGGGTCACCGTGATCGAGGACGACCACTCCGCCCTCATCGCGAGCGCCCCGCCCGTCACGCTCGCGCTGTGGCTCCCGGCCCAGGTCGTGCACGTGCGCGGCTTCTCCAAGTCGCACGGCCCCGACCTGCGGATCGCGGCGCTCGGCGGTCCGTCCGCGATCGTCGACCGGATCGTGCGCCGTCGCATGCTCGGTCCCGGCTGGACGTCGCGGCTGCTGCAGTCGGTGCTGTACGAACTGCTCACCGACCCGCGCTCGACCGCGCCCGTGGCCACCGCCCGGTTGATCTACCGCGACCGTCTCGACCGGCTCGCCGCCGCACTCCGTCGCCTCGGGATCGACGTCGGCGACCCCGACGGCATCAACCTCTGGATGCCGGTGCGCGACGAACGCGCGGCGCTCGTGCATGCGGCGGCGGAGGGCATCGGCATCGCCGCGGGGGCGCCGTTCGTGATCGATCCCGCGGCGGATGCGCCGGCCGGCGGCCGGGTGCGCGTCACGGCGGGCTCGGTCGTGGAGAACGTCCGGCTCGTCGCCGAGGCGCTCGCGCGAGCCGCGTCGGCCGCACCGCTGGCGTAGACGCGTCAACCCCGGAGCCGATGTCGGCGGGGGCTTCTAGGGTGGATGCCATGACTGTTCCCTCTGTCCAGCTCAATGACGGAAACTCCATCCCCCAGCTCGGTTACGGCGTGTTCCTCGTGCCCGCCGACGACGCCGAGCGCGCCGTGTCCGAGGCCCTCGAGGTCGGCTACCGCCACATCGACACCGCCGCGATCTACCGCAACGAAGAGGGTGTCGGCCGCGCCATCGCGTCCAGCGGCATCCCGCGCGACGAGCTCTTCATCACGACCAAGCTCTGGAACGACCGCCACGACGGCGAAGAGCCGCACGCCGCGATCGACGAGAGCCTCCAGAAGCTCGGCCTCGACGCGGTCGACCTGTACCTCATCCATTGGCCGACGCCGAAGAACGACAACTACGTGCACGCGTGGCAGAAGATGATCGAGATCCGCGAGGCGGGCAAGACCCGTTCGATCGGCGTCTCGAACTTCCTCGTTCCGCACCTCGACCGCATCGTCGCCGAGACCGGTGTCACCCCGGTGGTCGACCAGATCGAGCTGCACCCGGCGCTCAGCCAGCGCGAGATCCGCGCATGGGGCGCGGAGCACGACATGCACATCGAGTCGTGGGGCCCCCTCGGCCAGGGCAAGTACGACCTGTTCGAGATCCCCGCGGTGAAGGACGCCGCCGAGGCGCACGGCAAGTCGCCGGCCCAGGCGGTGCTGCGCTGGCACATCCAGCACGGCCTCATCGTGTTCCCGAAGTCGGTGCGCCGCGAGCGCCTGGAGGAGAACTTCGACCTGTTCGACTTCGAGCTCACCGCCGACGAGATGGCTGCGATCGACCAGATCGACCCGGGCGACGACTCCGGCCGCGTCGGCACGCACCCCGACGACCTCAACTGAGGACGGACGAGACACTGAACCGCCTCGCGAACGCCTCGAGCCCCTACCTGCGGGCCCACGCCGACAACCCCGTCGCGTGGTTCCCCTGGGGGCCCGAGGCGTTCGCCGTCGCGGCCCGGCGCGACGTGCCCGTGCTCGTCTCGATCGGGTACAGCACCTGCCACTGGTGCCACGTCATGGCGCGAGAGTCGTTCCAGGATGCCGAGACCGCCGCGCTCGTCAACGACGGGTTCGTGGCGATCAAGGTCGACCGCGAAGAGCATCCCGACGTCGATGCGGCGTACCTCGACGCCGCCTCGGCGTTCACGCCCCACCTCGGCTGGCCGCTGACCGCGTTCGCCACGCCCGAGGGCCGCATCTTCTACGCCGGCACCTACTTCCCGCCCCAGCCGCGCGGGCAGCTCCCGTCGTTCCGGCAGGTGCTCGCCGCCGTGCGCGAGGCGTGGACCGAGCGGCGCGGAGAAGTGGATGCCACCGGCGCCTCGCTCCGCGAAGCCCTCGCGTCCGCGGCTCCCGCCGCTGCCGACGCGGTCCCCGCCGCCGACGCGCTGGCCGCCGCCGTGGCCGACGTCGTGTCCCGGGAGGACCGCGAGTTCGGCGGATTCGCCGCCGGCGCCTCCCTCGACTCCCCGAAGTTCCCCAACACCCCGGTGCTGCGGCTGCTGCAGCACCCCGCGCTGACGTCCCTCGTCCCCGACGCCGCGGGAGTGGCATCCCGCGCTCTGTCCGCCATGACGGCGTCGGAGCTGCGCGACCCCGTCGAGGGCGGGTTCTTCCGGTACGCCACCCGCCGCGACTGGACCGTCCCGCACTACGAGCGCATGCTCAGCGACAACGCCGGGCTCATCGAGGTCGCCCTCGCCGCGGGCGACGACGCGACCGCCGCCGAGACCGCGGGGTTCCTCGTCGACGTGCTGCAGCTGCCCTCCGGCGGGATCGCCGCCGCGCAGGACTCGGAGTCCATCATCGACGGCCAGCGGTCCGAGGGCGGCTACTACCGCGCCGCCGATCGCGCCGACCTCGCGCCGCCTGCCCTGGATGCCAAAGTCGTCACCGGCTGGAACGGACACGCGATCGCGGCGCTCGCCGCGGCCGGCGCCCGTACCGATCCGCGGTTCGTCGAGGCCGCGCGCTGGGCCGCCGACACTGTGCTCGAGAACAACGTCGCCGACGACGGGACGCTGCGCCGCGCCTCGCTCGACGAGATCCGGTCGTCCGCCCCGGCGACGCTGGAGGATTACGGCGGCCTCGCCCGCGGCCTCCTCGCCCTCGGACGCGTCACCGGCGAGGTCGCGTACGCCGAGAGGGCGCGGGCCCTGGTCGACGCGTGCCTCTCGGCCGATGGCATCCGTCCGCCCGGCGGCGGCGACCCCGTGCTGGCGGTGCAGGGCATGCAACCGCAGGGGGTCCCGAGCGACGGCGCGGCACCCTCGGGTCCGTCGGCGTTCGCCGCCGCGGCCCTCGACCTCTGGCGTCTCGGGGCGGGGGAGCGCTACCGCGAGGCGGCCGAGTCCCTGGTCCGCGCCGCCGCGCCCGCGGCCCTCGCGGCGCCGCTCGCGTACGGTGCGATCCTCGACGTCGCCCTCGGTCTCGCGACGCCGCCGCGTCAGGTGGTCGTCGTAGGCGAGACGGATGCCGCCCTCGCCGACGCCGCGCGCCGGGTCGCCGCCGACGTGGTCGCGGTGGTCACACCCGCGCAGGCGCAGGACTTCGCCCGCGCCGGATTCGAGCTGTTCGAGGGCAAGGTCTCGCGCGACGGAGCCACCACGGCATACGACTGCCGCGCGTTCACGTGCGCGCTGCCCACGACCGACCCGGCGGCGCTGGTCTGAGCACGCGCGCCGACCTTCGCAGAATTCCACGTTCTTCGCAGAATTCCGGCCGAATCCTGCGAGCTTCGCGCGGATCTGCGAACGAAGACGAGCCCGGACTCAGACCCAGGTCGTCATCCAGTTGTGCAGGCGCCAGAACTCGTAGGGCACGGGCAGTGCCGTCCACACCGGGTACCAGAACGCCGAGAGGATGACGCACACCGCGAGGAACACCACGACCCACGCCTGCCCGTTCGCCCGCGGCATCGAGCGTGGACCGCGGGCCAGGTCGCGCAGCGCGAACGTCAGTGCCAGCACGAGGAACGGCACCATCGCCACCGTGTAGAACTGGAAGATCGTCCGCTCGGGGTACAGCAGCCACGGCACGTAGGTCGCCGCGAGGCCCATGAGCACGAGGCCGTAGCGTCCGTCGCGCAGCAGGACGAACCGCACCAGCAGATAGATGGATGCCGCGATGCCGGCCCACCACAGCAGCGGGTTGTCGATGCTCGAGATGGCCTCGGTGCACCCGCTGGGGAGCTGGCATCCATTCACCCCGAAATCGTCCTGATGCCAGTACATCGAGGTCGGGCGGATCATCAGCGGCCACTGCCACGCGGGACTCGCATACGAGTGCGGCGTCGACAGGCCCACATGGAACGCGTACATCGACTGGTGGTAGCCCCAGAGGTTCTGCAACGGCAGCGGCACCCACGCCCAGAAGCCGGTGGCGGGCGTCGCGTCGAGCGCGTGCCGGTCGTAACCGCCGTCCGTGAAGAGCCACCCCGACCAGCTCGCGAGGTACACGACGGCCGCGAGCGGCACGAGCTGCACGAACGACACGAGTCCCTGCCGCACCGCGTCGACGGGCCACTGCACCACGCCGGCGCGACGGCGCGCGAGGGCATCGGTGATCACGACGTAGATGCCGATGCCGGCGATGACGTACAGCCCCGACCACTTCACCGCCGTGGCCGCGCCCGCCGCGACGCCGGTGGCCAGCAGCCACGGGCGGTTCCAGAACAGCGGGCCCCACGTCGACTCGCGCGGCTCGCGCGCTGCCCACCTCTCGTGCATGGCCCGCCGGTCCAGGGCGAGGAACCACATCGCCAGCACGATGAAGAAGGTCAGGAAGCCGTCGAGCAGAGCGACGCGGCTCAGCACGATCCCGAGACCGTCGATCGCCATGAGACCGGATGCCACGGACGCGAAGACGAGGGACCCGGTGAGCGTCTTCGCGAGCAGGTACACCAGCAGGACCGTGGCCGTGCCGAAGACGACGGCGGCGATCCGCCACCCGGTCGAGGAGTCCGCGCCGAACAGCGCCATGCCCGCACCGATGAAGACGCGACCGAGGGGCGGGTGGACGACGTAACTGCCGACCCCCGTGAAGAAGTCCGTGTCGCCCGCGGCGAAGCGTTCGTCGGCCCCGCCCGGCCAATTCGACGGGAACCCGAGGAGCCACTGGCTCCAGCCGTCCTTCACGTAGTACGTCTCGTCGAAGACCAGCTGGTGCGGCTTGCCGACGTTAACGATGCGCAGGAGGAAGGCGATCAGCGTGATGAGCGTCGGGGCGAGCCAGCGCCACCGTCGTGCGCTGCGGGGGTCGGCGAGGAGGCTGTCGCGCCAGCGGTCGAGGCGCGTCCGTTCGTCCGAGGACAGGAGCGGGGGGACGGCGGTCACGGCCCCCAGCATAAGGTGGGGCGGTGATCATCCTGGCGGCGACCCCCATCGGAAACCTGGGCGACGCGTCGCGGCGCCTGGTCGAGGCGCTCGAGAACGCCACGGTCGTCGCGGCCGAGGACACCCGCACGACTCAGCGGCTGCTCGCCGGTCTCGGTATCGCGAACCGGCCGCGGCTCCTCGCGCTGCACGACCACAACGAGAAGGAACGCGCGGCCGAGCTCGTCGAACTCGCCCGCGAGGACGACCTGCTCGTGCTGAGCGACGCCGGCATGCCGACGGTCAGCGATCCCGGATACGGGCTCGTCGCTGCCGCCGCCGCGGCGGGCGTCACCGTCACGGCCATTCCGGGCCCGAGCGCCGTCGTCACCGCCCTCGCCGTCGCGGGACTCCCCACCGACCGCTTCGCGTTCGAGGGGTTCCCGCGCCGCAAGCCCGGCGAGCGCCGCCGGGCGTTCGCCGACCTCGCCGCCGAGACGCGGACCCTGGTGTTCTTCGAGTCGCCGTCGCGGCTGGCATCCACTCTCGACGATCTCGCCTCCGCGTTCGGCGCCGACCGTCCCGCCGCCGTGTGCCGCGAGCTGACGAAGCTCCATGAGGAGGTGCGCCGCGGCACGCTGGCGGAGCTCGCCGCGTGGGCGGCCGAGGGCGTGCGCGGCGAGATCGCGATCGTCGTCGGCGGCGCGTCCGCCCGCGAGGTGGCGTTCCCGGATGCCGTGACCCAGGTGCTCGAACTGGTGCGCGACGGCGCACGGCTCAAGGAGGCCGCGGCCGAGGTCGCGTCGCTCACCGGGCACTCGTCGCGCGAGCTGTACCAGGCGGCGCTCGCGGTGAAGGGCTGACGCCGACACACGGCCGGACGTGTCGGCCGTCCCCCGTAGAATCCTGGGGTGACTTCCGGCCGTTCCTTCTACATCACCACGCCGATCTACTACCCGAGCGACGTGCCCCACATCGGGCACGGCTACACGACGGTGGCGGTGGACGCGCTCGCGCGGTGGCACCGGCAGTCCGGCGACGACACCTGGATGCTCACCGGCACCGACGAGCACGGTCAGAAGATGATGCGCGCCGCGGCGGCGAACAACCACACGCCGCAGGAGTGGGTCGACAAGCTCGTCAGCGAGTCGTGGTTCCCGCTGCTGAAGACCCTCGATGTCGCCAACGACGACTTCATCCGCACGAGCCAGCCGCGCCACGAGGAGCGCGTGGAGAAGTTCGTGCAGGCGCTGTACGACCGCGGATACATCTACGCGGGCGAGTTCGAGGCGCTGTACTGCGTCGGCTGTGAAGAGTTCAAGACCGAGGCCGAGATCGTCGACGGCGAGGGCCCGTTCGAGGGCCTGAAGGTCTGCGCGATCCACTCCAAGCCCCTCGAACTGCTGCAGGAGAAGAACTACTTCTTCAAGCTCAGCGAGTTCCAGGAGCCGCTGCTCGAGCTCTACCGCTCGGTGCCCGACTTCGTGCGGCCCGACTCGGCGCGCAACGAGGTCGTGTCGTTCGTGAAGAACGGCCTGAAAGACCTGTCGATCTCGCGGTCGACGTTCGACTGGGGCATCCAGGTGCCGTGGGACGATTCGCACGTCATCTACGTGTGGGTCGACGCGCTGCTGAACTACGCCACGGCCGTCGGGTACGGCAGCGACCCCGAGGAGTTCGCGCGCCGCTGGCCCGCGTACCACGTCGTGGGCAAGGACATCCTGCGTTTCCACGCCGTGATCTGGCCCGCGATGCTGATGGCGGCGGGGCTCGAGGTGCCCCGCGGCGTCTTCGCGCACGGCTGGCTGCTGGTCGGCGGCGAGAACCGGCAGCGATCGCCCCGAGTTCCGGGAGCACTGAGCGAAGCGGTGCCGCGGGGCGAAGAGGCCGCCGCGGCACCGCCGCTCTGCGCGAACCGTTACGCGTGGCCCGCCGTTACGCGGGACCGCCGTACG
>NZ_BADA01000481.1 GCF_000333395.1 Microbacterium sp. B19 | reverse complement strand
GCAGGAGCCCCGCCTGCTGGAACGCGATGCCGTAGTCCTGGTCGATGCGCGCCTGGCGGGCAGGCTTGCGAAAGATGCGAGGGTCGCCCGTGCTGGGCGTGTCGAGGTCCGCGATGAGGCGGAGCAGCGTCGACTTTCCGCATCCCGAGGGGCCGATGAGCGAGACGAACTCGCCGGCGGCGACGTCGAGGTCGACCCCGGTGAGGGCGGTCACCTCGCCACCGGTCGAGGGGAACACCTTCCCTACGCCTGCGGCGTGGACGGCGGGTGCGGTCATCGGATCTCCTCTCCGCGGCGGAAACGGTGCAGGGTCACACCGATGAGCGCGACGCCCGCGGCGGCGACGAGCCCGATGGCGACGGTGCCGAACGTCGGCGCCCAGGGAGCCGCGGGGTCGGACGAGGCTTGCCCTGCGAGCTGGATGAGCATGCGCCCGATCCCCCCGCGCAGCCCGATCGACACCTCGGCGACCACGGCGCCGACGACGGCCGACGCGGCGGCGAGCCGGAGGGCGGGCAGCAGGTGCGGTACGGCGGCGGGGAGCCGGAGGTGGATCAGTGTCGCCCACCAGCCGGCCGCTCCCGCGTGGAACAGGTCGAGGTGCAGCGCATCGGGGGCTTCGAGGCCGCGCAGCATGCCGATGGCGACGGGGAAGAACGCCAGGTACGAGGCGATCAGCGCGACCGAGAACCACTGCGGCCACGGGAACACCCCGGCGCGGTCGATCTGGTTGCCGAGCGCGTTGACGACGGGGGCGAAGGCGATGAGCGGCACGATCTGGCTCACCACGATCCACGGGAGCAGGCCCCACTCCACGAGCCGCCAGCGCTGCATGGCGATGCCCAGGATGCCACCCACGACCACGCCGATGAGCCACCCCAGGGCCGCGAGCCCCAGGGTCGTGCCGGCGGCTTCGATTACCGAGACGATCAGCGGTGGAGTGTCGCCGCCGCTCGTCGGCGCGAACATGCGCGCGACCATGTCCCACACGTGCGGCATGGCCCGGTCGTGCGTGCGCGGGAGCAGGATGACGCCCGATCCGGCGGAGCCGTCGCCGCCGACGGTGACGCCGTCCGCGGGGCCGAGCAGCTTGTACAGCTCCCACAGCGCCACGACGGCGACCACCCCGGCGACGCCCCAGCCCACGCGGGCGAGGCCGACACCGCGACGGCGTCGGGGGCGTGGCATCCCACCCCCGTCGACGGGGACCAGCGAGGTCACCGACCCCGGGGCGATCGCCTGATCGGTCACCGCTTCGCCGTCACCGGGGGAGTGAGCGCGGGGATCACGGTCTCGCCGTAGACCCGCATCGTCTCCTCCTTGTTGTCGTGCTGGAGGTAGCCGGCGAACTGCGTGACGCCCAGCGCCCGCAGCTTCTCGAGCTTGGCGATGTGCTCGTCCGCGGTGCCGAGCACGCAGAACCGCTCGACGATCTCGTCGGGGACGAAGTCGACGTGGTCGTTGGTGCTCTTGCCGTGCGAGTTGTAGTCGTAGCCCGTGCGTCCCGCGATGTAGTCGGTGAGCGCCGCGGGGACGTCGGAACCCTCGCCGTACTTCGCGACGATGTCGGCGACGTGATTGCCGACCATGCCGCCGAACCAGCGGCACTGCTCGATCATGTGCGCGCGGCTCTCCGGGGTGTCCTCGCCGATGTACATGGGAGCGGCGACGCAGAACGCGATCTCGTCGGGGTCGCGGCCGACGTTCTCCGCGGCCTGGCGGACCGTCGTGATCATCCACTCGGCGATGTCGAGGTCGGCGAGCTGCAGGATGAAACCGTCGCCGACCTCACCCGTGAGCTTGAGCGCGAGCGGGCCGTAGGCGGCGACCCACACGTCGAGCTTCGACCCGCGGCTCCACGGGAACTGCAGCGTCGCGCCGTTGTACTCCACGGCGCGGGAGTTGCCGAGCTCGCGGATCACGTGGATCGACTCGCGCAGCGCCGCAAGCGTCGTCGGGCGTCCGTTGGTGACGCGCACCGCGGAGTCGCCCCGGCCGATGCCGCAGATCGTGCGGTTGCCGTACATCTCGTTGAGGGTCGCGAACGTGGATGCGTGACCGTCCAGTCGCGGGTCGCGGGTTTCGTGACGAACGGGCCCACCGTGACCCGACGCGTGGCCGCGAGGATCGCCGAATGCACGACGTACGGTTCCTGCCACAGCAGGTGCGAGTCGAAGGTCCACACGTGGCTGAAACCGTGCGCCTCGGCGAGCTGCGAGAGCTGCACCGTGCGGGCGGCGGGCGGGTTGGTCTGCAGGACGACGCCGAAATCCATGGGGTCCCCTCTCAGACCAGGTACTGGCTCAGGCCGCGCTTGACGAACCGTCCGTCGCCCTTGGCACCGAGGTACGCGCCGTCGTCGACGACGACCTTGCCGCGGGAGATGACGGTGTCGACGTGCCCGTCGATCTCGAAGCCCTCCCACGCGGAGTGGTCCATGTTCATGTGGTGGGTCTTGCCCACGCCGATGGACGTGTGCCCGGCGGGGTCGTACACGACGACGTCGGCGTCGGCGCCGGGGGCGATGACGCCCTTCTTGCCGTACATGCCGAACATGCGGGCGGGGGTCGTGCTGGTGAGCTCCACCCACCGCTCGAGCGTGATCTGACCGGTCACGACGCCCTGGTACATGAGGTCCATCCGGTGCTCGACCGAGCCGATGCCGTTCGGGATCGCCCGGAAGTCGCCGAGGCCCAGCGTCTTCTGGTCCTTCATGCAGAACGGGCAGTGGTCGGTGGAGACCATCTGGATGTCGTTCGTGCGCAGCGCCTGCCACATGTGGTGCTGGTGGCCCTCGTGCTTCGACCGCAGCGGCGTCGAGCACACCCACTTCGCGCCCTCGAAGTCGCCCCACTCCTCGCTCGACGCCCCCAACTGATCCTCGAGCGAGAGGTAGAGGTACTGCGGGCACGTCTCGCCGAACACGTTGTGCCCGTTGTCGCGCGCCCACGCGAGCTGCTCGACCGCCTGCTTCGCACTCACGTGCACGACGTAGAGCGGCGCGCCGGTGAGGTTCGACAGCATGATCGCGCGGTGCGTGGCTTCCTCCTCCATCTGCCACGCGCGCGCGACGCCGTGGAAGTAGGGCGAGGTCTTGCCCTTCTCGACCAGCTGCTCGGCGAGCACGTCGATGACGGGGCCGTTCTCGGCGTGCATCATGGTCAGGAGCCCCGTGTCGGCGGCCACCTGCATCGCGCGGAGGATCTGCGCGTCGTCGGCGTAGAAGACGCCCGGGTACGCCATGAACATCTTGAAGCTCGAGATGCCCTCGTCGATGAGTCCGGGCAGGGCCGCGAGGGAGTCGGCATCCACCCCTCCGACGATCTGATGGAACCCGTAGTCGATCGCGCAGTTGCCCGCCGCGAGCTCGTGCCAGTGCGCGAGGCCGTCCTGCACGCGCTCGCCGGCGCGCTGCACGGCGAAGTCGACGATCGTCGTCGTGCCGCCCCACGCCGCGGCGCGGGTGCCGGTCTCGAACGTGTCCGACGCGCTCGTGCCGCCGAACGGCAGCTGCATGTGGGTGTGGGCGTCGATGCCGCCGGGGATCACGTACTTCCCGGTCGCGTCGATGACCCGATCGACGGATGCCGCGAGGTCATGGCCGAGCAGCGTCGAGCCGGGCGCGAGGACGGCGGCGATCGTCTCGCCGTCGAGGAGGACGTCGGCGGCGGAGCGCCCGGTGGCCGAGACGACCGTGCCGCCGGTGAGGAGGGTCGTTGTCATCTCACGCCTCCACGATCTCGCCGTAGGTGTCGGGACGGCGGTCGCGGTAGAACTGCCAGTCGTCGCGCATCTGCTGCACCAGGTCGAGGTCGAGGTCGCGGATGAGGATCTCCTCGTGCTCGTTCGACCCGAGCGCCCCGACGTGGTTGCCGCGCGGGTCGATGACCTGGCTCGTGCCGTAGAACGTCACGGCCTCGTCGCCGTACTCGTTGTCCTCGCGGCCGACCCGGTTGGGCTGCAGCACGAAGTAGCCGTTCGCGACGGCCGCGCAGGGGCCCTCGACCTCCCACAGCCGGTTCGACAGGCCGGGCTTGGTGGCGTTGGGGTTGAACACCATGTGCGCTCCGTTGAGGCCCAGCTCGCGCCAGCCCTCCGGGAAGTGGCGGTCGTAGCAGATGTACATGCCGACCTTGCCGACGGCGGTGTCGAACACGGGGTACCCGAGGTTGCCCGGACGGAAGTAGAACTTCTCCCAGAACTTCTCGACGTGGGGGATGTGGTTCTTGCGGTACTTGCCGAGCACGGTGCCGTCGGCATCCACGAGCACCGAGGTGTTGTAGTAGACGCCGGTCTGTGCCTCCTCGTAGATCGGGAGGACCGTGACGATGCCCAGCTCCTTCGCCAGCGCGGCGAACCGCTGGACGATGGGCCCGTCGGCCGGCTCGGCGTACCGGTAGTACTTCTGGTCCTGGGTGATGCCGAAGTAGGGGCCGTAGAACAGCTCCTGGAAGCACAGGACCTCGGCGCCCTGCGCCGCGGCATCCCGCGCGAACTGCTCGTGCTTGTCGAGCATCGATGCCTTGTCGCCGGTCCAGGTGGTCTGCGTGATCGCGGCGCGTACCGTCGTCATGGTCCCCTCGTTCCTCCGGGCCGACGTGGCTCGCCTCCGTCGTCGCCGACGGGCGAGGGCCCAGTTCTGTTACTGTCGCGCCTGAACATTTCTCCACGATTTCCACGAGTGACACCGCCGTAAATTGGGGGCCCGATGATTCCGGCCGACTCCTTCGTCGAGCGCA
>NZ_BADA01000482.1 GCF_000333395.1 Microbacterium sp. B19 | reverse complement strand
GCCGGCGTCGCGTACTACAAAGACCCGAAGGCCGCGAACGACCTCATCCTGAAGCTCGTCGACGAGTACAACACCGGCTGACCTACACGCAGGGCGTGGCGGACTACTCGGTCAAGACGCAGGTCGACCTCGGCCTCGTCGGCAACGGCCCCGACTCGACCTACGGCAACTTCGACGACGCCCGCTTCGCGGACTTCTTCGACAAGGCCAGCAAGGTCTACACCGACCTCGGCACCCCGCCCGCGGCCGGTTACACCCCGAAGGACCTGTACACGAACGAGTTCATCGACACCTCGATCTCGTTCTGATCGAACCGGCCCGGTCCGCCTCGCGCGGGCCGGGCCATGTCAGGTCCCGCCCCGTGGCGGATCGACGCCGACGTGTGGGGGTCGCGGCTGACCCCGCTCCGTGCGGTCGACGAGCCGGAGGAGGGCCTCGGGGGCCTGGCATCCCTCGTCACCTTCCCGGACTCCTACCTCGCCTGGATCCACGTGGCGGACGCGGCATGAGCGCGACGACCTCGCTCGAGGGTGTGACGCGTGAGGCGTGGGAGTCCGCGCAGGAGCTGTGGGGCGTGCACATGCACGACGCCGTCCTCGATCCCGGCGCGGGCGCGGCGCAGGGGGCGCCGGCGTGGTTCAGCTTCCCGCCGTCGATCACCGTGGACCCCGTCATGGTCACGGCCTTCGGCGGTGCCGGTGAGTGGGAGAGCGTCTTCGCGCACGAGCTCGGCCACCACGTCCTCGCGCCGAGCACGCGCCTGGACGCGCTGAAGATCCGTCATCAGCTCGCCCGGGCGATGCAGGCGGCGGGAGCGTATGCGATCCGCGACGCCGATCTGTCGCTGCTGTCGAACCTGTGGACCGACCTCCTCGTGAACTCCCGGGTCGCGGTCCTCCAGCGCCGCCGCGACGGACCCGGCGAGCCCGGGATCGTGCGCCTGTCGCGCGCGCTGTACCGCGCGTCGCGCGACTCGCCCAGCCGGCTGTGGTGGGTCTACCTCCGCACGTACGAACTGCTGTGGAACCTCGCGGCGGGCACGCTGTGCGACCCCGAGCCGCCGCCGCTGGCCGCGCTTCCCGCGCCCGAACCCGAGGTCCCGATCGAGCAGATCCCGGAGAAGCACCGCGAGGCCGAGCGGAAGCTGCGCGAGCGGCGTCGCGACGCGCAGCGGGTCGCCGACGAACTGGCGGCCGCGACCCTCACCCGTCCGGCCCTGGATGCCGACTCGCTCGCCGCGCTCGTGCGGACCTTCGCGGGGGATGCCGTGTCCGGGGCGCTGCGGTTCGGCGTCATCGTCGCGCCGTACCTCGTAGATCCCCGCGCCGACGACGAGATGGCGGGCGTCCCGATCGCGTGCGCCGCCGACACGGCGCCGGCGTCCGCGGGGGAGCTCGGTCGCGTGTTCGCCGACCGGCGGCTGAAGGGCGCTCTGCCGTCACGCCCCGGCGACGGGAACGGCCCGAGCGACGGGAAGGGACAGACCCTCGGCGTCTCGCGCACGCTCGAGCTGTATCAGGACACGAATCCCGACGACGTCCTGGCCGCGTGGTACCGCGCGGAGGCCGCCCGGTGGATCCGTCCGTTCACGCAGCGGGCGCCGAAGCCGGCCGTCCCCGATCTCCCCGGCCCCCTCGAGACCTGGGAGGCCGGCGACGACCTCGCCGACCT
>NZ_BADA01000483.1 GCF_000333395.1 Microbacterium sp. B19 | reverse complement strand
TGAGCATTCCCGTCCACCCCGAGATGCTGCACTGGGGCCGCCGACCGACGTACGAGATGGTGGAGGAGATCACCGACACCAGCCCGAGCGAGGTGTCGCGCTGGCTCATCGGCGCACACACCCGCCCTCGACGAGGCGGACGATGACGGCGACCAGGCGTTGTCCCCCGCCCGCGTCCGCTCGCTGGC
>NZ_BADA01000484.1 GCF_000333395.1 Microbacterium sp. B19 | reverse complement strand
CGTGATCCGGTACGGGTACTGCTTCAGTGCATTTTCGGTCGGTGGACGCCAGCTGAACTGCACCACGAACAGTTGCTGCTTGCCCTGGTACACCGCCAGTACAGTTCCCTCGCCATACGGGGCCGAGGGACCGACACGGTCACAGAAGCCGCCGCTGACAGAAAGCGGAATATTGTTGGTGCTGCCATCCTTCTGCGCCATCGCAATGAAGTGGCCGGGGCAATTGCGCTGCGCACCCTGCATCACTTCGGTCAGGGCCACCTGCGACACGGTCAGGTTGCGCGCCTGGATATTGGCCAGCAAGCCGGCCTCGGGAAAGCTGCGGCGCTGCACGCCCATGTAGCCCTCGCGCCAGGAGTCGTGGGCTTCGTTGGCCGGCAGGAAATCGACCACGTAGTCGCCGTCCGGTTCGCCATCCATGTAGGCCAGGCGCCAGCCGGCCGGCGGCGAGATCATCAGGTTCTCGCCGCTGGGCTGGAACAGCCGCCCTTCGGCCTCGGCATGGCCGGACAAGGGGGTCAACGCCAGCAGGCTACTCAGTAGCGACGCCAGCAGCCGGGTCCACGGTTTGCACTTCATCGGTTGTCCTTGTTCGAACGCGCAGCAGGGCGGCTGCGTTCATCGTATGATGTGAGCCCATTGCAGCAATGCATGACCAGGGCAAAGCCGTATTGTGCGCCGGAGCAAGAGCCGACACAATGCAGCCCCCTCCCCTCTGACCTCATTACCCGTAACAGGACCGCAAGCCCATGGCCGCACAACTCAAAACGATAGAAATCGAAACCGCTCCCAACCCTGGTGTCGCCATCATCTGGCTGCATGGCCTGGGCGCCGATGGCTCGGACTTCGTGCCCATCGTGCGCGAACTGGACCTCTCCGGCTGCCCACCGATCCGCTTCATCTTCCCCACCGCACCGACCATACCGGTGACCATCAATGGCGGCTACGCGATGCGCGCCTGGTACGACATCTTTGCCCCCGACCTGGTGCGCCGCGAAGATGAACCCGGCCTGCGTGCCTCGCAGGCGGCCATCGAAGCGCTGATCGCGCAGGAAAAGGCGCGCGGTATCCCGGCCCAACGCATCGTGCTGGCCGGTTTCTCGCAAGGCTGCGCCATGACCCTGCAGACCGGTCTGCGCCATCCCGAGCGCCTGGCCGGGCTGATGTGCCTGTCCGGCTACCTGCCGCTGGCCGCGACCATCGAGGCCGAACGTCACGGCGCCAACCACGACACGCCCATCTTCATGGCGCACGGCACGCTGGATCCGGG
>NZ_BADA01000485.1 GCF_000333395.1 Microbacterium sp. B19 | reverse complement strand
CCTGGCCCTTGTCGCCGTAGCCGTCCGAGGCCCGCATCACCACGAGCACCTGCGAACCGACGGTCTGCCCCTCGAGGGCTTTCTTGAAGCCGGGGACCACGCCGGTCGTGGCGAACTCGGCGGGCTGTCGCTTCTTCCAGCTGGAGTCGAACACCGTGCCGTCGTCGTACAGCGCACCGGTGTACTGCACGATGACCTGGTCGCCGGGGTTCACGACGTCACCGTCGCCCTGCCGGAGGTTGACCACCCGCGTCTCGGTGGGCGCCGGGGCGTCCGGCATCGTGATGGTGGGCGCGCCCTTGTCGTCGAAGGTCACGGTGGGCATGCCCTCGGCCGGGGCGACCTCGGTGCCGGTGGCGCGCGTCGGGAGTTCCTCGAGGGCGTCGGCCACGAGCACGAACGCCGGCGATCCCTCGCCGAGCGCACCGGCGGGGAACGCCGAGACCGTGCGCGAACCGATCGTCGCGCACTCGAGGGCCGCGCCGAAGATCTGCTGCGACGAGATGAGGGTGTCCATGCCGTTGGGCGCCGAGGTCTGGGAGTCCAGCTGGACCTGACCGGTGGCGGCATCCACGAGCGTGTAGTTGGCGCGCAGGACATCGCCGGCGCGCACCTGCTGGCCGGTGCCCTCGATGAGCGTGGAGCGCTCGAGACCGCCGGGGGCGTAGCCGGAGGGCAGGGTGACCTGCACCTTGCCCTTGAAGTCGCCCGACACCTGCACGTCGCTGGACACCTCGCCCTGGGAGAGGGCGCTCTGGCACGCGCCCGGGTCCGCCGAGCCGCTGGCGTCCGGGGTGGAGCTGTCGGTCGACGAGCCGGTGCACCCCGCCAGCAGCAGGACCGCGGCAGCGGCGACGGACAGGGAAGCGATCGGGCGGAAGCGCACGGCAGACCTCTCGAAGACGATGGGAACCGACCCATCATCCCCCATCCCCCTTTGCCGTCGCTGGGAGCCCCCGACCGGCAACCCCATGCACGGGGGCGCATGCGGCGCACAGTAGCCTCGATGGGTGAGCTCCGACGAACCGGGCGGCACCCCCGCCGTCCCACCGAAGCAGATGGGCGCGGCCTACGGCCTCGGGCGTTTCTTCATCGCCCCGCTCGCCCGCGCCGTCTACCGCCCGCGCGTCGAGGGACGCGACAACGTCCCGCGGACCGGGCCGGTGATCTTCGCGAGCAACCACCTGTCGTTCATCGACTCCATCGCCATCCCCGTCGCCTCGCCCCGGCCGGTGCACTTCCTAGCGAAGTCGGCCTACTTCGAAGAGTGGGCGTCTGAC
>NZ_BADA01000486.1 GCF_000333395.1 Microbacterium sp. B19 | reverse complement strand
ACGTCATCTTCTGTTTTCACGACAGCGCGACTCTTCCACTGCCAACCGTATAGAGGATTGGTGTCGATTAGCTCGTCTTGTGCCGCTAAATTCAAAGCGGATCGCAAAACCGATAGTCGGTTTTTGATTGCTTTTAGACTGGTCTGCTGGCTTGAGCACCAGTCCTTAATTGTCTTTCGATTTAAATCGCTTAGTTTGGTGGTGCCGAATGCCGGAATCAGGTGGTTGTTTACGACTTTGCGGTACCCATCATAGGTAGACGCTTTGAGGTGGCTTCTTTGAGCATCCAACCATGAGTCCAGATATTTCTCTACCGTTAGTATTTCTCCTTTTCGCTCGGCAAAATAAGCCGCCCGAGGACTATCTGGGAAAGTTACTCGATACTCAAATGTTTGCTTTTGAATAGCGTCGAGGATTGCTGCCCTATGCTGGGCCGCTCGCTTCATATTCGCAGGGGTTGGGGCGAGCTTGAGGCGTTCGCGGCAGCGCTTGCCACGATAGGTAAAGGTGATTTCGATTGACGTTTCACTAGCCGCGACGACGCCCGTGCCATTTCTACCCATTTACAATATCCTTCAATATCAATAAGCCTTCGGCCATCAGCGGCCTTGATCCAGACTTTTCCTTCCAACCACACACCATCCCGAATTTTGCTGTTGATAGCGTCCTCGCTATAGCCAGATGCATCAGAAAACTTAGCGATCGTTACGTATCTCACACTCATCTGGAGCTCCAATACGTTGGTTTTAGTAACAGGTGCTGTTTT
>NZ_BADA01000487.1 GCF_000333395.1 Microbacterium sp. B19 | reverse complement strand
AGGACGACGCCCCCGTCGTCGAGATCGAGTACCACTCGTTCGAACTCTCGCCCGACACCCCCGTCGACTTCGTCGGCGGCGAGGTGGACTACCTCTCCCAGCACAAGGGCATCTCACCGCTNCAGGCGCGGGAGATGCTCGACCGCGTGACCGGCGTCGCCGCCGAGGCGGGCCTCGAGTACCGCTTCGACATCCTGCAGCACACGAACACCGTGAAGGCGCACGAGCTGCTGCACTTCGCCAAGGAGCACGGGCGTCAGCTCGAGCTCTCGGAGCGCCTCATGTCGGCGTACTTCCTCGAGGGCAAGCACGTCGGCCGCGATGACGACCTCGTCGAGCTCGCTGTGGAGATCGGACTGGATGCCGAGCTCGCCCGCGAGGCGCTGAGCTCCGGCCGCTTCCGCGACGCGGTGCGCGCCGACCAGGCGCAGGCGCAGGCCTACGGCATCAGCGGTGTCCCGTTCTTCGTGATCGACGGGAAGTACGGCGTCAGCGGCGCGCAGCCGGTCGAGGCCTTCACGCAGATCGCCCGCCAGGTGTGGGGCGAGCGTCGCGCGGCTGCGAACGAGCCGGAGACCGCGCAGGCGTGACCCCTCCTCCCCAGGCCTCCCCGCGTCCACAGCGACACCGTGTGGGCGCGGGGTCTGGGAGAATGGAACGATGACCACGGCATTGGCCCCGACGCGCGCGCTGCGCATCGGCCCCATCGAACTCGACGCCCCGGTCGTGCTCGCGCCCATGGCCGGAATCACCAACACGGCGTTCCGGCGACTGTGCCGCGAGTACGGCGCCGGGCTGTACGTCAGCGAGATGATCACGACCCGCGCGCTCGTCGAGCGCAATGACACCACGATGCGTCTCATCCGGCACCACGAGTCCGAGACGCCGCGCTCGATCCAGCTCTACGGCGTCGACCCGGCGACCGTCGAGGCGGCGGTGCGCATGATCGTCGCGGAAGACCACGCCGATCACATCGACCTCAACTTCGGCTGCCCCGTCCCGAAGGTGACACGCCGCGGCGGCGGTGCCGCGCTGCCGTGGAAGCTCACGCTGTTCCGCGAGATCGTCGAGCGCGCGGTGCGCGCGGCGGGCAACCTCCCGCTGACGATCAAGATGCGCAAGGGCATCGACGCCGACCACCTGACGTACCTCGAGGCCGGACGCATCGCCGAGGGCGCTGGCGTCTCCTCCATCGCGCTGCACGCGCGCACGGCATCCGAGTTCTACTCCGGTCAGGCCGACTGGACGGATC
>NZ_BADA01000488.1 GCF_000333395.1 Microbacterium sp. B19 | reverse complement strand
CATCAGGATGCCATCAGAAAGGCTTCGAGGCGATGGAGGCCCGCGCGCCGCGGGAGGGCAAGCACGTCGACGACATCGAGTGGGCGTCCCCGTACCTGCCNATCGACCCAAGGGACCTGGGCCGTTCGTACGAGGCCGTCATCCGCGTGAACTCGCAGTCCGGCAAGGGCGGCGTCGCGTACCTGCTGAAGGCCGACCACGCGCTCGACCTGCCGCGCAAGCTGCAGATCGAGTTCTCCGGCGTCGTGCAGGCCCGCACCGACGCCGAGGGCGGCGAGGTGTCGAGCGCCCAGATCTGGGACATCTTCACCGACGAGTACCTGCCCACCACCGACGACGACCAGCGCTGGGGCCGCTTCGAGCTGCTGTCGACGCGCTCGTCGAGCGACATGTCCGGCGATGTCTCGCTCGACGTGACGCTGCGCGACGGTGAGTCGGTCCAGCCCGCATCGGCGGTCGGCAACGGCCCGGTGGCGGCGTTCCTCGAGATCGTGCGGGCACAGGGCTTCGAGGTGACGCTGTACGACTACGTCGAGCACGCCCTCAGCTCCGGCGGCGATGCGCAGGCGGCGGCGTACATCGAGCTGCAGGTCGACGACCAGCGCCTGTGGGGCGTCGGCATCGACAACGACATCTCGACGGCGTCGCTCAAGGCGATCGTCTCGGGCGTCAACCGCGCCATCCGTACGCGTCAGCGCTCCGGCGCCCTGGCCGGCGTCTGATCGTCTGAGGTCCTGACCGTGGCTTACGCCCACGGACACCACGAGAGCGTGCTGCGTTCCCACGCCGCACGGACCGTCGCCGATTCGGCGGCCTACCTGGTGTCCTCGCTGTTCGCCGGTGCCCGCGTCCTGGACGTGGGCGCCGGCCCCGGCACCATCACCGTCGACCTCGCCGACCGGGTCTTCCCGGGCCAGGTCGTCGGGATGGATGCCGCTCCCGACGTCGTCGAGATCGCGCGCGCCGCGATCGGCGACCGCACCAACGTCGAGTTCCGCGTCGGCGACGCGTACGCCCTCGACCTCCCCGATGCCTCGTTCGACATCGTCCACGCCCACCAGACGCTTCAGCACCTCGCACGACCCGTGGACGCGCTGCGGGAGTTCCGGCGGGTGGCGGGCCCCGACGGCCTGGTCGCGGCGCGCGACGTGGATTACGGCGGGGTGATCTGGCATCCACGGATCCCGGCACTCGACGAGTGGCTCGCGCTCTACGACGCGGTACACCGTGGAGTGTCGGGCGAGCCGAACGCCGGCCGCGTCCTGAAGGCGTGGGCGCGCGAAGCCGGGTTCACGCGGATCGAGGCGAGCGCGAGCGTGTGGGTGTTCGACACCCCTGAGAAGCGCGCGTGGTGGGGCGGGATGTGGGCCGACCGGGTTCTCGCATCCGCGTTTGCCGGGCACGCCCGCCGACTCGGCCTGGCCGACGACGCGCCGCTCCACCGCATTTCGGATGCCTGGCGCGAGTGGGCCGCCGACCCTGACGGCTGGATCCTGCTCCCGCACGGCGAGATCCTCGCGCGGGGGTGATCGATGCGTGAGGGGTCAGGATTTGTCGCCCAGGGGCATCCGAAGCGACGATCCCTGACTCCTCACGCGGTCGTTCACCAGGGGACCGGGGTGCCGGTGCGGTCCAGGAAGCGCAGACCGGGTGCGCCCCGCTGCGCCTCCACGGTGTCGATGAGGGGCGGGATCGCCTCGTCGATCTCGAGGCCCGCGCCGGCACCGCCCATGTCGGTGCGGATCCATCCGGGGGCGAGCAGCAGAAGGGCGCGCGAGTCGTCAGCGTGACGGGCGGCGAAACTGCGCATCAGCTGGTTCACCGCCGCCTTCGACGCGCGGTACACCTCGAACCCGCCCGACGTGTTGTTCGTGATGCTGCCCTGTCCCGACGACAGGACGGCGATCGTTCCGGTCTCGGCGACGAGCGGGTGCAGCCTCTCGACGACACGCATCGCCCCGAGCGCGTTCGTCGCCATGGTCAGAGCGAAGTCGTCGTCGTCGATGTCGGCCGCCGCCTGCGTCCGAGGGGCGAGCGAGATTCCGGCGACCACGAACAGCAAGTCGAACGTGCGGCCTTCGAGGCGTTTCGCCAGCGCGGTGATCGACGCGCCGTCGGCGATGTCGACGTGCTCGAACTCGACACGGTCGGGCGCGGCGTCCCGCACCGCCCGAAGCGGCTCCGGGACCTCCCCGCGCACGGTCGCGACGACCCGTGCACCGCGTTCGACGTAGGTCCGGGCAATCGCGAGGCCGAGACCGCGCGAGGCGCCGACCACGAGGACCGACCGGTGGGACAGGGGCGTGTGTGTCATGGCATCCTCCACTCAACAAGTGATGAGTGAAACTGTACGCCTTCGCTCATCACTTGTAGAGTGAACTCATGGACGTCACAGTTTCCCGCGCGGAGAAGCGCGCGGCGACGGCGGAGCGCATCCTGCGCGCGGCCCGCGCGGAGTTCGGCGACCGGGGGATGGACGGGGCGACCATCCGCGGGATCGCCGCGCGCGCGGGGATCGATCCCTCCCTGGTCCTCCAGCACTACGGCTCGAAGGCCGCGCTGTTCGCGCTCGCTGTCGAACCCGTGGCCGACCTCGGCGACGGCGACGTCAAGTCCCACCTGAGCGACGTGCTCGACGTTCGCCTCCGCGAACTCGACCCGGCCACACGCGCGCTGTTGCGGTCGATGCTGACGTCGCCGGACGCGGCTCAGGCTCTGCGCGCACACCTCGAGAACCGCGCAGACGCGCTCGCGGACGGCCGCGGTGACGAGGGGCGGGTTCGCGCAGCGATCCTGGTCTCGAGCATCCTGGGCGTCACCATCGCCCGCCATTTCCTCGACCTGCCCGCGCTCCGCGACGTCGACGGCGACGAGGCCGCGCGCATCCTCGGCGCGCTGCTCGAACGGCCCGCGTGAGTCGCCAGGATTTGTCGCCTGGAGGCACGACCAAGCGACAAATTCTGGCGACTCACGCGAAACCGCGGATTACGCGTCGTCGTCGCGGATGATCGGGATGCCGGTCGTCTCCACCGCGACCTTGCGGCGGTGCAGCTTCCGCTGCTCGGGGAGCGACACGTCGAACAGCACCGCGAGCACGCGGATCACCGTCGTCACGACGACGCCGATCACCGCGGCGACCGGGAGCGGCACACCGAACGCGGCGGCGGTCGCGAGGACCGCGCATCCGCCGCCCGCGGCCACGGCGTAGAGCGACCCGACGTGCATGATCGCGACGGGGAGTCCCATGAGCACATCGCGCAGCACGCTGCCGCCCGCCGCGGCGACGACGCCGACGAACACCGCCGGCACCGGGGGCAGCCCCACCGCGAGCGCCTTCGACGTGCCGAACGCGCCGAACAGCCCGATCACGACGGCGTCGAGCATGATGATCGCGCGGTTGAGGCGTTGGAAGATTCCCGACAGCAGCATTCCGACGAGGGATGCCACGATCGCGGTGATCAGGTACCAGTTGTTCTGCAACGTCGCCGGGGGCAGACCGAGCAGCAGGTCGCGGATGAGTCCGCCGCCCATCCCGAGCAGGATGCCGATGATCGCGACGCCGAGGAGGTCCAGCCGCCGCTGCCCCTGGAAGCCGGAGGCGAAGAGCGCGCCCTGCACCCCGCCGAGGGCGACGGCGGTGAGGTCGGCCCACAGCGGGATGACGAAGACGGGCGGGTTCACGGCATCCATTCTCCCGGGGAGCGAGCGCGGGGTCGCGCGCGGCGCACCGCCGACTCCCGGGGTCGCGGGCGGATAATGGACTGTGCCCACCTACCGCGACGAAGTCGTGGTCCTGCGTACCCACAAGCTCGGGGAGGCGGACCGCATCGTCACCCTCCTCAGCCGTCGCCACGGCAAGATCCGCGCGGTGGCGAAGGGTGTCCGACGCACCTCGTCGCGGTTCGGGTCGCGGCTGGAGCCGTTCATGGTCGCCGACGTGCAGCTCTACCAGGGCCGCACGCTCGACATCGTGCAGCAGGCCGAGTCGCTCGGCGCGTACGGCGCCGACATCGCGCAGCACTACGACCGCTACACCACCGCCAGCGCGATGGTCGAGACGGCCGACCGCTTGAATGAGGCCGAAGCGACGCCGCAGCAGTACCTGCTGCTGGTCGGGGGGCTCCGCTCCCTCGCGCGCGGCGACCACGCGGCGCGGAGTGTCCTGGACTCGTACCTCCTGCGCGCGATGGCGCTCTCGGGCTGGGCTCCCGGTCTCGGCGAGTGCGCGCGATGCGGCACGGTCGGCGAGCACGACTACTTCCTCGTCCAGCTCGGCGGCGTCGTGTGCTCCGCCTGTGCACCGGCAGGTTCGCCGCGGGTCGCGCGCGACACCGTCGATCTGCTGCGCGCGCTCATCGCGGGGGAGTGGGACGTGGTGGATGCCGCCCCCGAAGCACCACCGCCGCCGCCTCGGGCCTCGTGCCCGCCTACGCGCAGTTCCACCTGGAGCGCGGCATCCGTTCTCTCTCGCACCTGGAATCGAGTCGATGACCCCGAAGCGTTCACGGCACGCAACGCCGCTCCTTACCGGCTCTCGACTGGACGGGG
>NZ_BADA01000489.1 GCF_000333395.1 Microbacterium sp. B19 | reverse complement strand
GGCCCGACTCCGCGGAGTCGGCGGAGCGCGTCCGCCGGTTCGGCGGCATCCCCGTGGCGTACGGCGAGGGTCTCCAGGAACGCGTGATCGAGGCGGCCGCGGGCGAGCCGATCGCCGCGGCGTGGGATGCCGTGGGCACCGATGAGGCGATCGACGTCTCGCTCTCGCTCGTCGCGGAGCGCGACCGCATCGTCACGATCGTCGCGCCCCAGCGGGCCGAGTCCGACGGCATCCTGTGGGTCGCCGGCGCCCGTCCCGAGAGCGCACGGTTCCGCGACATCGCCCGGCCCCGCATCCTGGAGCTCGCGGCATCCGGGGATCTCGAAGTCCCGGTCGCCCGGACGTTCCCGCTGGCCGACGCGAAGGAGGCCGTGCAGTTCGTGATGCAGGGCCACCCCGGCGGCAAGGTCGCGTTGCTGCCGTGACCGGGTCGCCGTTCGTGCTGCCGCCGGCGCCGGCGCGTCTCGACGTCGTGCGTGACCGCGTGCGGCTCCGGCCGATCGTCGACGCCGACGTGGACGCGATGGTGACGTACCGCGGCGATCCCGACGTGTGCCGGTTCCTGCCGTTCGATCCGCAGAGCGCCGACGACATCCGGCAGCGCATCGGCTATCTGTTCGGCGGGACAAGCCTCGAGGGCGAGCGCGGGGGAGTGGTGCTCGCGATCGAGCGGCTCGACGACGGCGCCCTGATCGGCGACCTCGTGCTGTTCCACCTCGACTCGGCCTCCGGCACGGCCGAAATCGGCTGGGTCGTGAGTCCCGCCGCCGCCGGGCGAGGGCTCGCCACCGAAGCCGTGCGCGCGCTCCTCGACACGGCGTTCGAGGTCTACGGCCTGCGCCGTCTCGTCGCCCGCATCGACGCGGAGAACGCACGCTCGATCGCCCTCGCGGAGCGCGTCGGCATGCGACGCGAGGCCCACCTCGTCGAGAACGAGTGGTTCAAGGGACGCTGGAGCGACGAGGTGGATTACGCCGTACTCGCGCGCGAATGGACGCCGAGCGCGTGAGAGCCGCCGCGCGCGAGTGCTACGATCACAGAATGCGCTTCGGTGGCCTGCTTCTTCTTAGCTGCCGCGACGAGTCCTCGTTCTAAGGGCCTTCCTCGTCGCGGAGCTCGTCGTCGGCCCCTTCAGACAGACAAGAGAAGCGACCCCCTCATGAAGAACACGCAGAAACCCACGTCCGCTCCGGTCCACAAGTACCGTCCGTTCCACGAGCAGATCCGCGTCGATCTGCCCGACCGCACGTGGCCGAGCAAGCGCATCGAGACCGCACCCCGCTGGTGCGCCGTCGACCTGCGCGACGGAAACCAGGCCCTCATCGACCCGATGAGCCCCGAGCGCAAGCGGGTCATGTTCGACCTGCTCGTGAAGATGGGCTACAAGGAGATCGAGGTCGGGTTCCCGAGTGCCAGCCAGACCGACTTCGACTTCGTCCGGCAGCTGATCGAGGAAGACCTCATCCCCGACGACGTCACGATCCAGGTGCTGACGCAGGCGCGCGAGCACCTCATCGAGCGCACGTACGAGGCGATCGCCGGCGCGAAGCAGGCCATCGTCCACCTGTACAACTCCACGTCCGTGCTGCAGCGCGAAGTCGTCTTCCGCACCGACCAGCAGGGCATCGTCGACATCGCGCTCGAGGGCGCTCGCCTGTGCAAGAAGTACGAGGCGACGATCCCCGAGACGGACGTCTACTACGAGTACTCGCCCGAGAGCTACACGGGCACCGAGCTCGAGTTCGCGCTGCGCATCTGCAACGAGGTGCTGGAGATCTTCCAGCCGATGCCCGAGCGCAAGGTCATCCTGAACCTGCCCGCCACGGTCGAGATGGCGACGCCCAACGTCTACGCCGACTCGATCGAGTGGATGTCGCGGAACCTGAACCACCGCGAGAACGTCATCCTGTCGCTGCANCCGCACAACGACCGCGGCACCGCGGTCGCAGCCGCGGAACTCGGCTA
>NZ_BADA01000490.1 GCF_000333395.1 Microbacterium sp. B19 | reverse complement strand
GCGATCGGCTCATCACGACCGTCGGCCGAACGTGCCGGCATCCGGGTCCGCACCTACCTCATCACGCTGGCGCTGCTCGGCGGCGCCCTCGCCGGACTCGCGGGGTTCATCGACCTCTCGCGCTTCGGATCCACCGCCATCGCCGGGCACGCGAACGACGCCCTCGGCGCCGTGACCGCCGCGGTGATCGGCGGCACGCTCCTCGAGGGCGGCTACATCTCGATCACGGGGACGCTGTGGGGCGCGGCCCTGGCGATCATCCTGCAATCCGGTCTCGTCCTGCTCGGCGTCTCGTCGTTCTGGCAGCTCATCGTCGTCGGTGCCGTTCTCCTGATCGCCGTCCTGCTCGACCGGTTCGCCTCGCTCCGACGTAGCCGCCGGACCACCCCCTGACCCCTTCCCACCCCTCACCCGAAAGAGCCCACAGGAGCCAACGATGTCCCCTTCCTTCTCCACCCGAATCCTGGCCGCCGCTGCCGTGACGGTCACCGCCGCCGCCGCGCTGACCGGCTGCAGTGCGTCCTCGACGCCTTCCGCCAGCGGATCCGGCGCGACCGACATCCGCCTCGCCGCCGTCCTCCCGAACACCTCCGACCCGTTCTTCGCGACCATCTCGTGTGCGGCCGAAGCACAGGCGAAGACGCGCGGAGTGGAACTGAAGACGTACAACACCACCAACACGGACGCGAACGCGCTGGCCACGAACTTCCAGACCGCGACGCTGACGCAGCCCAACGGCATCCTCGTCACCCCGTTCAACAACAACCAGTTCCTCGCGCAGTACACCGACCTGATGAGCAAGGGCGTGCCCGTCGTCACGGGTTCGCCGAGCGAACCGCAGGCGGAGTACAAGTCCATCTACAGCGACACGGACACCGCTCCCCTCGCCGCCGACATCGCCGACCTGATCCCCGCCGGCGGAGGGTCGATGGTGTTCCTCGGCGGTGCTCCCGGCATCCCGCCGCTCGAGCAGCGCACGCAGCCGTTCGTCGACGCCGTCACCAAGGCGCACCCCGAACTCGCCGCCCTCCCGACCGAGTACAGCGGCTTCGACGTCAACAAGGCCACGACGACCGTGTCGTCGCTGATCCTGGCGCACCCCGACCTGAAGCTCATCATCGCGGCCGACGGCCCCGACGGCCTCGGCGCGGCCGCCGCCATCTCGCAGGCGGGCAAGGCCGGTCAGATCGCGCTGGTCGCGTTCGACGCCGTGCCCGGTGAGGTCGACGCGCTGAAGGCCGGGACGATCACGGCCCTCATCGCGCAGAACCCGACCGACATCGGGGCGAAGTCGATCGACGCGCTGGTCGACTACCTGCAGGCGCACCCCGACGGCGGGGCCGTCTCCCCCGACGGCACCGTCGCCGTGCCCAACAAGGTGCTGACCAAGGACACCGTCGGTTCGCCCGAGAACGCCGGCTTCCTCTACAAGGCGAGCTGCTGAGTCGCTGCCACAATTCCGAGTGGGGCGCTGACCTGGTCAGCGCCCCACGACCCGTTCGGAGGACCCATGTCGCGCACCCCTCGCGCCTCGTTCACGCGTGACGAGTTCGAGCGGCTCCTCCAGCGGGCCGCGGGATCGCGCGACACTCCGCGACACCCCGCGTCGGGGATCGAGGGTCTCCCCCTCACCGGGGTGAGCGTCAGCGCGGCCGCCCCGCCCCCGGCCGGCGACGACGAGCGGGCTTTCCGCCTCGAGCAGTGGGTGGACCGCGCCGAGACCTGGCACGCCCTGAACGACCGGATCTCGCTCGACGTGCACGGGTCTGCCGCGATGACGCACATCGACGCGCTGTCGCACTTCGGTCGTCCCGGCCTCGCGCCCTCGGACGACGTGCGCGCCCTGCGCGACGGCATCGTCGGCCGCGGCGTTCTCATCGACCTCCCCGCGCTGCTCGGTCGCAGTATCCGCCCCGGCGAGGCCGCGACCCCGTTGATGCTCGACGACGCCCTCGACGCCCAGCGGGTCGGCATCCATCCCGGCGATACGGTCTGGATCCGCCTCCGACGGACGACGGATGCCGCGCCCCGCACGCCGTCCGCCGAGGTCGCGGACGAAGCCGCCCCCGGCGTGAGCTTCGCGTGCGCGGAACGGGTCGCCTCCTGGGCTCCCGCCGCGATCGTCACCGACGCCGGGATGGACCCGTTCCCGAGCGAGGTCGCGGAAATCCCCGTCCCGTGGCACGTCCTGCTCCTCACCTCGCTGCGCGTGCCGCTCGTCGACTTCGCGGATCTCGATCGCGTCAGCGCCGAATGCCGCGAGCGCCGACGGTGGGAGTTCGTCTCGGTCCTCGCCCCGCTCCCCCTTCCGGGCGCGTCCGGTTCGCCGGTGAACCCGCTCGCGCTGTTCTGATCGCCCACCCCACACCCCGGAGAATGAGTGTCATGGCCGCCAGCAGACGCCCCGCCCAATACGCACCCGGCATCGCGCGCAAAGAGGCGATCATGGATGCCGCTTTCGTCGCCTTCGGCACCGTGGGGTACTGGAACACGACCATGAAGCAGATCGCCGACGACTGCGACGTCACGCGCGCCGGGCTCCTTCACCACTTCCCGACCAAGGAGGCGCTCCTCGAGGCCGTCCTCGGGCGCCGCGACGAGCTCAACCGCGCGCGGTTCTTCCAGGACAGCTGGCCGCCCGGACGCGACGGACGGCACTTCCTGATCCGCATGGTGCGGCTCGTCCTCGCCAACGCCGCACAGCCCGGCATCATCAACCTTTTCGCCGTCCTCTCGGCCGAGGCGATCGCCCCGAACCACCCGGCGCACTCGTACTTCGCCCACCGGTACGAACGCACCAAGGGCTGGATCCGCGAGGCCTTCCTCGACCTCCGCGCCAAGGGCCAGCTGCGTCCCGGCGTCGACGTCGGCACGATCGACATCGATCTCGTCTCGCTCCTCGACGGCCTCCAGGTGCAGTACCTCTATTGGCCCGACCAGGTCAACATGGCCGAGCGCTTCCGCGCCGCCCTCGCGCAGGTCCTCGTCGAGCCCCTCACCGACGAAGAGATCGAGGCGGATGCCGCTTCCTCGACGCCCGAGGTGGAGTCGGTCTGACCTGGTGAGCGCGGGCCCGCATCCCCATCAACCCTCACCGTATCCTCAGCCCGCGGTTGGTGATCAAAACTCAACCCCTGGTGGGAGACCGCATCGAGCAGAATGGGATGTGACGCCGGCGACGGGACCAAGGTGACCGACAGTGACAACGCCCTCACGTTGGAGGCCCACGAGCTGACACGAAGCAGGTGGATGCCCCGACGGTGGTTGGCTGCCCACCCGCGCGTGCTCGATGGGGTTGCCGTTCTCGCGTGTGTCAGCGTCCAAGGCGTTGTGTTGACGCTGATCGGTGCCGGCGGCGACTGGACGGCGTATGTCGCGATCCTGCTGGCCTCGATCGCGCTGCTCTGGCGGCGCAGCCACCCGCTGACGGTCCTGACTGTCGTAGTGGCTCTGAGCAGCGCCGGCTCCATCCTCCATCCCGGTGCGGGCTATCAGAACATCCCGTTCGTCTTCGCGCTCTATTCCGTGGCCAGCACTCAGCCTCTCAAACGAGCGATCGTGGGCTACGCGATCGGCGTCGCGGTACCAGCGATCTCAGCCGCCCTTCTCGGCATGAGCACCCGTACCGCCTTCTCCCCCGTACTCCTCGACCTGTTCGCCCTGCTCGCGCTCGCTGTCGGGGTGGCCGTCCGCAGTCAGCGTGAACAACGCGAAGCACTCGCCGAGTTGATCAATCAGAGGCTCGACAACGCGAGGCTCACCGAACGCACACGGATCACGGCTGAGATGCACGACGTCGTCGCCCACTCCCTCTCGGTGATGATCGCACTCGCCAACGGCGCTTCGAGCGCTTGGCACAAGCATCCGGAGCGAGCAACTGAGGCGCTCCGAGACCTCACCGATGTGGGACGAACAGCTCTCGTCGACATGCGCCGAATTCTGCAGATGCTGCAAGACGACGCGGCCGATTCGGCCGACGACCTTCTGGCATCCGGTCACAACCTCCCCAGCCTCGAGGACCTGATCGAAACCTTCCGGGCGACGGGCCTTCCGATCACATTCACCAGAAGCGGTTCACCCCTCCCTCCCGACACCGCTTTCTCCATGACCGTCTACCGCATCGTCCAAGAAAGCCTCACCAACGTGCTTCGTTACGCTCCCCACGCGACCAAGGTCGACGTCGCTCTCACCCGACACCACCGCCGAGTCGAGATCGCCGTGGTCGACAGCGGCTCCCCCCGCGACGCGGCACGGCCCAGTCACGGCTCGGGGCGGGGGCTTCTCGGCATTGCAGCACGGGCGAAGACCTACAACGGCACCAGCACGACGGGCGAGCTCGACACGGGAGGCTGGCGCGTCGCCGTCGTCCTGGAGACGCCGAACAGCCGACGGGGGCGATCCGAGTGACCGCCACGCCCACTCCCATCCGCGTCCTCGTCGTGGATGATCAACCGCTCATCAGAAAGGGGAATGCGCTGGTCCTCGACGCCACCGAAGATATCGTCGTGGTCGCTGAGGCCGAGTCCGGTGAACAGGCGGTCGACCTTGCCGCGACACTAAACCCCGACGTCGTCCTCATGGATGTCCGCATGCCCGGTATCGGCGGAATCGAAGCCACCCGCCTCATCACCCACGCCAACGCGGACACGCGTGTGATCGTGTTCACGACCTTCGACATCGACGAATACGCTTTCGGAGGTCTCGACGCGGGGGCCAGCGCCTTCCTGCTGAAGAGCACGACCCCCGAACTTCTCGCACAGGCAGTTCGCACGGTGGCCGCCGGAGAGGCAATCGTCGAGCCCCGGATCACGAGGCACCTGATCGATGTGTACACGAATCGAAACGCACCGACGGGCACGGCCGTTCGATCGGCCGCGGGGGACGCAGCGAACGTCCTGACGCGCAGAGAGTTCGAGGTTCTCCGTGCGATCGCGCAGGGGCTTTCCAACTCCGAGATCTGCGCGGCGCTTCATCTGTCTCCCGCGACGGTGAAGAGCCACATCAACCGCGTGTTCAGCAAGCTCAACCTCCGTGATCGGGCACAAGCCATCATCTACGCCCACCGTCACGGTATCGACGCGTGATCCTCCGCATCTGAGCCCGTCGGCGGAACCTTCGCCGCTCGAGACTCCGCCGCGCGAGCACACCATCCATCCCGGAGCGCCGCAGTCGTCTCGCCACTCGTATACGCGGCACTCGACCGTTCGATGACGGCCGGGGGAAGAAGGTGAGCGCCGCCGCCACCAGGGCCGATCCGATGACCGCTATCAGAACGGGAGCGGTGGCCTGCTGACGTCTGGCGTGGTCCATCGCCGCACCCTCCCGGCGCGCCGACACCAACCACGGGTGGGGCTGAAGGGATGGCCGATTGCCCACCGTGGTTGGTGTGCCCGGGGCGACGGGATTCCTAACGTCGATTCCAGAGACGCGACCACAGAGCAGGAGCGGACATGACCATTCAGGTCGACGGACTGACCAAGCGCTACGGCGACCGCTACGCGGTGAAGGATGCGACATTCACCGTGGAAGCAGGAAAGGTGACAGGGTTTCTCGGCCCCAACGGGGCGGGAAAGTCCACCACCATGCGGTCGATCGTCGGCCTGGACCATCCGACCAGCGGATTCGCACTCATCGACGGCCGCCGGTACGTCGAACATCGAGCTCCGTTGTCGAGCGTCGGCGCTCTCCTGGAGGCGAAAGCTGCGCATCGCTCTCGCACGGCCAGGAACTTTCTCGACTCGCTCGCCGTGACGCATCGGATTCCGCGCATGCGGGTGGAGGAAGTACTGGAAGCGACAGGACTCACCAGCGTCGCCGCACGCCAGGTGGGCAGCTTCTCGCTCGGAATGGGGCAGCGTCTTGGCATCGCCGCCTCGCTGCTGGGGGACCCGGGCACGCTGATTCTGGACGAGCCGGTCAACGGCCTGGACCCCGAGGGGGTCACCTGGGTGCGCTCGCTGCTGCGCCGCCTGGCCGACGAAGGGCGCACGGTGTTCCTCTCCTCCCACTTGTTGGGCGAGCTGGCGTTGATCGCCGATCACGTCATCATCATCGGTCGCGGCAGGATCATCGCCGATGCCCCGATCGGCGCGCTCACCGACGGCGGCACCGAGCGGGTCAGAGTCCGTTCGGCACAGTCCGCGACGCTGGCGAGCCGCGTCGCGGCGGAGGGAGTGACGACCGTCTCAACCGCGAACGACACCCTGGAGATCGAAGGCCTCACGGCGGAGCAGATCGCGGTCACCGCACGCGACGCCGGCATCCTGCTCACCGAACTCACGCCACTGAAGCAGACGCTGGAGGACGCATACAACGCGCTCACCCGAGAAGCGATCGAGTACACCTCCGCCTGACGCCGCCGCACCGCCCCCTTCATCCGAGGAGATCCGCCATGACCACCAACGCCCCCATCCGCACCACCGCACGCGGGGTCACCTTTGCGGGGACCGTCCGATCCGAGTGGATCAAGTTCCGCGGCCTGACCTCCAACCTCCTGATCTCCGGGTTCACGTTCGCGCTCGTGATCGCGAACGCGGTGTTGATGCCCTGGGCGTATGTGTTCCGTGACCGCTCCTCCGCACAGGCGGATTACGACGCGTACCCCGAGATGATCGTCGACAAGACCGGCTACCTCGGCATCATCCTCGTGCTGCTCGCCGCTCTCCTCGTCACCAACGAGTACCGCTCCGGACAGATCAAGGCGACGTTCCTCGCCGTCCCGCGTCGCACACCCGTCCTGGCAGCGAAAGCTCTCATCGTGGCAGTCGTGGCACTCGTCGTCGGCGTATTGTCGGCGGGAATCGGTTTCGCCGTCGCTCCGGCGATCCTCGCGACCGGCGGATACGGCTATGAGTTGCCCATAGACGTCGCACTTCGGCTCATCGTGGGTTCGGGTCTGTATCTGGCGACGCTGAGCGTCATCGGAATCGCCCTGGGCGCGCTCATCCGCAACGTCGTCGCGAGTGTTCTCAGCGTCCTCGCACTGCTGCTCGTCATCCCGATCATCCCGCAGATGGTGAGCGCCGACGGAGCCGAGGTCACGAGGTTCTTCCCGATCCAGGCCGGCTCACAGCTGCTCGCCCAGACGGATCCCAACGCCCTGGGCCCGTGGACCGGATACCTGATCCTTTTTGCGTGGACGCTCGTGCTCGCCCTCGTCGCGGCGATCGTGCTCCGCCGCCGGGACGCCTGAGACTGCGAGGCTTCGCCTGTGCCGTGCGAGACATTCCCGGTGTCGCCCATCGCGTACGAGGCGAAAGGAGCTGATTCACGGGTGTCATGGCGGACGCGCATGCCTTCGGAAGCCTCCGCGCCGGGACCAGCGCTTTCCTCCTCAAGCTCGGCGTCCGCGACCGCGTCCACGCGGTGCTCCTCGCGCACAACCTGGACCACAGGTCCCGGCCGGCACGGACTCCCCCGACCACCGACACGAACGACGAAGCCCCGACGAGAAACGTATTCTCGTCGGGGCTTTTCTGTCGGGATGACAGGATTTGAACCTGCGACCCCTTGACCCCCAGTCAAGTGCGCTACCAAGCTGCGCCACATCCCGTCGCCCGCGAGCGGGCAACTCGATTATCTTACCCGCTCCACGCACGTCCCGCGAACCGGCGCCGTCCCGGGCGTGTGCCGGGCGCCCGGCATCCGTTCCGTCGCGCGCCGAAGTGGTGGCCGGACGCTCCGGTCATGCAACATGGCGCGATCGACCGCCGCAACCCCCACGGCATCCCTTGCCCGTGTCCGACCCCCTCGCTACGGTCGCGGCATGGCCATCGAGATCCTCCCTGCCACCGGCGAACGCTTCGACGACGCCGAGCGCGCGCTCGACAGCGGCGACGGGCCCGAGTGCCAGTGCCAGTGGTGGCTGCTGCCGAACGGTCCGTGGAAGGACGCGTCGGTCGCCGAACGCACCGAGATGTTCCGCACCGAACTCGACGACGACCTCCCACCCGGGCTCATCGCCTACGTCGACGGCGAGCCGGCCGGTTGGGTCCGCGTCGGCCCGCGCACCGCGCAGCCCCGGCTCGCGCGGACGCGCGACGTCACGGCATCCACTCCGGAACCGCTCGACGACCCCTCCGTCTGGGCGGTGACGTGCTTCGTGGTCCGCACGGCGCACCGGGGCGGCGGGCTGATGAAGAGCCTCCTGGATGCCGCGGTCGAAGCCGCCCGTGACGGCGGTGCCCGCGTCGTCGAGGGGTACCCGCTCGATCCCACCGCCGCGAAGAGGTCGTCGAATCAGCTCTTCCGCGGTACGGTCGCCGTCTTCGAGGAGGCGGGCTTCACCGTCATCGACCGGCCGAAGCCCGACCGCGCGCTCGTGTCCCTCACGCTCCGCGACTGATCCCCCGACCTACGATGGAGGTTCCCGAAGGAGCCTCGATGACGGATGCCACACCCACCGCGCGCGTCGACGCGTGGCTGTGGGCCATTCGCGTCTATAAGTCCCGGTCCGCCGCGACCACGGCGTGCCGCGCAGGGCACGTGCGCGTCAACGGCGAGCGCGCGAAGGCCGCCCAGCCCGTGCGCCCGGGTGACGAGCTGCGCGTGCGGATCCAGGGCTTCGACCGCATCCTCGTCGTGAAGAAGACCATCGCGAAGCGCGTCGGCGCGGCTCTCGTCGCCGAGGCGGCCGACGACCGCACTCCCCCGCCGCCGCCCCGCGAGAGCATGCCGTTCGTGCCGGTGCGCGACCGCGGCGCAGGCCGTCCGACCAAGCGCGACCGCCGCGAGATCGAGAAGCTGCGCGGCCGCGACCTCGGCTGAGCCCGGAGACCCTCCGCGACTGCCGCGCTCACCCGGTCCTGCACAACCTCAGCGATCCGCACAACCTCAGCCCAACTCCGTCCTGCGCGACTGAGCGAGTGCAGATCACTGACCGACGGCCGCACTCGCCCCGCGAGTCACAACCTCAGCGATCCGCACAAGATCAGCGATCCGCGCAACCTCAGTCCGAGACCGCCCACTCCCACCGAGTGACCGCGGATCGCCGACCCACGGCCGCAGCCACCGCCGGACTCAGCCCAACTGCTCCCGCAGCCACCGCGCCCCGCGCACCGACGCCCCGAGCTCCTCCACGCGCGCCGCGAGCCCCCGGTCGCTGGTCACGACCACGACAGGATTCCGCGACTCGATCAACCGATGCGCGACCGCGACGATCTCGTCGTCCCCCGAACCGGGCGCCCGGACCACATCGACGTGATCGACCTGCTCCGCCGCGCGCGCGTCCCCCTCGAGCACCGCCGCGACGAACGGGAACCAGCGCGTCGCCGAAAGACCGAGTTGCTCGGCATCCACACCTTGCGTCGCGAGCTGTGACAGCTGGGCGAGTAACCGGGATGCGGCTCCGGCGCGGTCCTTCCACCATCCGTCCGGCACCGACCCCACGACGTTCGCGACGTCGACGATCACGGCCGGGCGCACCCCCAGAGCCTCGCGCAGCTTCGGCCACGCGGCCGCGAATCCCGGGTGCAACGGACGAGATGCCACGTCCTCGACCGGCACCCATTCCAGCGCCACGCTCTCCGGGTCGCTGATCACGGGTTCGAACGGCGTCGTCACGTCGGCGACGAGCGTCGAGTACGACCAGATGCCAAGGTCCAGGACGCTCTCGAACCGGGGTTGCACGGCATCCACGGGGACACCCGCCTCCTCCGCCGACTCGCGCAGCGCGCCATCACGGGCGGACTCACCCTGGTGCCGCGCTCCGCCGGGGAGCGCCCACGTGTCACCGAAGTGACTCCACGACACGCGGTGCTGCAACAGCACGCCGCGCTGGGCGTCGACCGCGAGCAATCCCGCGGCACCGAATCGCCCCCAGTACCGCTCGCCCGTGGGCGCTTCGACCCACGCGTCGCCGGGGTCGCGGGGCCCGTGCGGGCGCCGCGGCTCACCGGGGGCCGGGGGTTGGATTGTCATCCTCCCCAGCCTGGCACAGCCCGGACCCCTCACTGCCCGTCGGCGTCACATGAGGCCAGAATCGTCGACCCGACACCCGAGGGCCCCCGGCGGCGCACCCGATCGCCGAAACTGCATCCGCCTGACAAACCCCACGCAGCCTGCAACCGAATTGTCAGCCCACTGCAGTCTCGCGGCCAGTGCCGTCCGGACAGCACAAACGCCCCGGCCGAAGACCGGGGCGTTCGCGTGTCGACTCAGCGCTGGCGCTTCTCGCGGATCCGCATGTTGAGCACGATCGGGGTGCCCTCGAAGCCGTAGATCTCGCGCAGGCGCCGCTGGATGAACCGGCGGTAGCCCGGGTCGAGGAACCCGGTCGTGAACAGCACGAATGTCGGCGGACGCGTCGACGCCTGCGTCCCGAACAGGATGCGCGGCTGCTTTCCACCGCGCAGCGGGTGCGGGTGCTCGGCGACGAGTTCGGCGAGGAACGCGTTGAACTTGCCGGTCGGGATGCGCTGATCCCACGACTCCAGCGCCGTCTCGAGCGCCGGCACGAGCTTGTCGAGGTGACGGCCGGTGCGCGCGGAGATGTTCACACGCGGCGCCCACGTCACGTGCGCGAGGTCCTGCTCGATCTCGCGCTCGAGGTAGCGGCGGCGGTCGGCGTTCTCCATGTCGTCGTCGTTGAGACGGTCCCACTTGTTGAACGCCAGCACGAGCGCGCGCCCCGACTCGAGCACGAGGTCGATGATGTTGAGGTCCTGCACGCTGATCGACTGCGAGACGTCGAGCACGACGACGGCCACCTCGGACTTCTCCAGCGCGGTCGAGGTGCGCAGCGACGCGTAGAAGTCGGCGCCCTGCTGCAGGTGCACCCGACGACGGATGCCGGCGGTGTCGACGAGGGTCCAGAGCTTGCCGCCGAGCTCGACGACCTCGTCCACCGGGTCGCGGGTCGTGCCGGCGAGCTCGTTCACGACGACGCGCTCTTCACCCGCCGCCTTGTTCAGCAGCGACGACTTGCCCACGTTCGGTCGTCCCAGGATCGCGACGCGACGAGGGCCACCGATCTCGTACTTGGCGACCGCCGAGATCTCGGGCAGCACCTTCATGAGCTCGTCGAGGAGGTCGGCGACCCCGCGGCCGTGGATGGCCGAAACGGGGTGCGGCTCGCCGAGACCCAGGTTCCACAGGGCTGCGGCCTCGGGCTCCTGGCGGGCGTCGTCGACCTTGTTGGCCACGAGGAACACGGGCTTCTTCGTCTTGCGCAGCAGCCGTACGACGTGCTCGTCGGTCGCGGTGGCGCCCACCGTGGCATCCACGACGAACAGGACGACGTCGGCGAGGTCGATCGCGACCTCGGCCTGCGCGGCGACCGAGCGGTCGATGCCCTTCGCGTCGGGCTCCCAGCCGCCGGTGTCGACGAGCGAGAAGCGCCGGTCGAGCCACTCGGCCTTGTACGTCACCCGGTCGCGGGTGACGCCCGGGGTGTCCTCGACGACGGCCTCGCGGCGGCCGAGGATGCGGTTCACGAGCGCCGACTTCCCGACGTTCGGACGCCCCACGATCGCCACGACCGGCAGCGCCGGCAGGAACTCGATGCCGTCCTCGCCCGAGGCCAGCCCCGCCAGGAGCGCGGCATCCTCCTCGTCGAGGTCGAAGTCCTCGAGGCCGGCGCGCAGCGCCTGCGCGCGCTGTTCGGCCAGGACCTCGTCGAGCTCGGCCATCTTCTCGGCGAGCTGGTCGGGCCCGCCTTCGTACTCGTCGTCAACGCCCATCGCGGGCTCCCATCGTGGAGTCGACGACGTCCAACACGGCGTCGACGGTCTGTTCGAAATCGAGGTGGGTCGAGTCGACGACCTGCACGCCGGCGGCGGCGGTGAGGAAGTCGACGACCGTGGAGTCTGCGGCGTCGCGCTTGTGCAGCGCGGCGGCGACAGCCGCGGCGTCCTGCGAGGTCAGCTCGGCGCTGCGACGGGCGGCGCGCACCTCGGGCGCCGCGGTCAGAAGGATGCGCACCGGCGCATCGGGGTACACGACCGTGGTGATGTCGCGGCCCTCGACCACGACACCGCGCAGACCCGAGGATGCCACGAGCCGGCGGAACAGGTCGTTCACGGCCTGCCGCACGGCGGGGACGCGGGCCACACCGCTCACGGCATCCGTCACGCGGGGCTCGCGGATCGCGGTGGTCACGTCGGTGCCGCCCACGCGGACCCACCGGTCGGCCGGGTCGAGCGAGATGGCGTAGTCGAAGTCGCCGAAGACCTCGAGCACCGCGGTGGCATCCGAGGTGTCACTGCCGTGCTCGAGCGCGTGCCAGGCGAGGGCGCGGTAGGCAGCGCCCGTGTCGAGGAACCCGAAACCGAGGCGCGTGGCCACGGCCTTCGAGACGCTGGACTTGCCGCTGCCGGCGGGGCCGTCGATCGCGACGACGGCGACGGGGACGACGGCCGGGGGCTTGGTGAGGGGTTCAGTCATGGGTGGTGCTCGCAATCCGCCATCCGCGCTGCTGGAGCCCGTCGACGGCTCGGTGGACGGCGTCGGGGACGACACTGATCTCGGCCAGGCCGAAGGGTGCCCCCGGCGAGTGCTCGAGACGCAGGTCTTCGACGTTGACGTCGAGTTCGCCCAGCTCGCCGAAGAGGCGGCCGAGCTGCCCGGCGGTGTCGTCGACCATGACGACGAAGGTGTCAAACCGGCGGTTCTGGCCGTGCTTGCCCGGCAGGCGCTCCACGCCCTCGTTGCCGCGGCGGATCGTGTCGGCCACGGCCCGGCGGGCACCGGGCGCGTCGGGGTCGCGGAGCGCCGCGGCGACATCCGCGAGGTCGGCGGCGAGCTCGTCGAGCACCTCGACCACGGGGGCCGCGTTGGCGCCCAGGATCTGCACCCACAGTTCGGGAGCGGATGCCGCGATGCGGGTGGTGTCGCGCACGCCCTGTCCCGCGAGTCGCAGGGACCCGTCGGGGGCCGAGACGAAGCGACCCGCGAGCAGACTCGCGACGAGCTGCGGGACGTGCGACATGAGCGCGACGGACTCGTCGTGCTCCTCGGGCGTCATCTCGATGAGCGTCGCGCCGAGGTCGAGGGCCAGGCCCTCGACGAGCGACAGGTCGTGGGCCGACGTCTCGCTGTCGCGGCAGACCACCCAGGGTCGCCCGACGAAGATGTCGGCGCGGGCGGAGATCGCTCCCCCGCGCTCGCGTCCGGCCATCGGGTGCGATCCGATGTAGTGCGTGAGGTCGACGCCGCGCGCGCGGAGCGTGCGCAGCGGCTCGAGCTTGACGCTCGCGACGTCGGTGACGACGGCATCCGGGTAGGCCGCGAGTTCGCGCTGCACGACGTCCGCGACGACGTCCGGCGGCACGGCGACGACGATGAGCGACGGACGGTCGTCCTCCCGCTCGGCGCGCCCGGCGCCGTAGTCGATCGCGAGACGCAGCTGCGACGGCGACGTGTCCGACAGCACCACGTCGACGCCGAGAGCGGTGAGCGCGTGGCCGACGCTCGCCCCGAGCAGGCCCGACCCGACGACGCGGACCGTGCCGCTCGTTCGGGTCGCCAACGGCGCCTCCGCGCGCGCGGACGTTCCGTTCGGTTCGATCATCGGGTCTCCTGCTGCCCTGGCGGTGGCGTTCGCACCGCGCGGCGCCCGGGGGTCACTCGGCCGGAGCGGCCGGAGTGTCGCCGTCTCGACGAGACAGCGTGAGCAGTGCGCCACGTTCTACTGTAGTCAACTCGCGGGCCTTCCCCACCGGGAGAGTTCCCAGGTGAAGCGGTCCGAACTGCCGCCGAACGAGTTCGACGACCGGGTGCCCGACCTCCGCCATCATGCGCCGCACGATCCGGTTCTTCCCCGAGTGCAGCGTCAGCTCGACCAGGCTCTCCCCGCGCGACGAGTCGAGCAGCCGCGCCTTGTCGGCCGCGATCCGCCCGTCCTCGAGTTCCACGCCCTTGATCAGTCGCTGGATCGTCTGCGGCAGCACCTGCCCGTCGACCTTCGCGATGTAGACCTTCGTCACGCCGAACGAGGGGTGCGCGAGCACGTGGGCGAGGTCGCCGTCGTTGGTCAGGACGAGGAGCCCCGAAGTGTCGGCATCCAGGCGTCCGACGTTGAACAGACGCTCGTCCCAGTCCTTCGTGAAGCGGCGGAGGTCGGGGCGTCCGCGGTCGTCGCTCATCGAGCTGACCACGCCGGTCGGCTTGTTCAGGATCACGTACCGCTTGGACGTGTCCAGTTGGATCGCCGTGCCGTCGACGTCGACGAGGTCGGTCTCCGGGTCGATCCGCGAGCCGAGCTCGGTGACCACGGCGCCGTTCACGCGCACGCGCCCGGCGACGATCATCTCCTCCGACACGCGACGTGACGCGACCCCCGCGTTCGCGAGCACCTTCTGCAGGCGTACGCCCTCTTCGCTCATCTGAGCACCTCTCCGTCGAATCCGTCCGCGCCGTCGTCGAGCAACGGCGAGATGTGGGGCAGCTCGTCGAGCGAGTTGATGCCCAGGTTGACCAGCAGCTGGTCGGTGGTCCCGTAGTGGATCGCCCCCGTGTCCGGGTCGGTGAAGACCTCGGTGATGAGCCCGCGGGCGAGCAGCGTGCGCACGACCGAGTCCACGTTCACCGCGCGGATGGATGCCACCTGCCCCCGCGTCACGGGCTGCTTGTACGCGATGACGGCCAGGGTCTCGAGCGCCGCCTGCGACAGGCGCGAGGGCGCCTGCGTGTTGACGAACTCGCCCACGACGTCGTCGTACTCCTCACGGACGTAGAGTCGCCACCCGCCCCCGACCTCGCGCAGCTCGAAGCCGCGGCGGGGTCCGCCGGTTTCGCCGTCGTAGTCGGCGACGAGACCCTCGATGGCCTGACGCACGGCCGGGACCGGGGCCGCGACGGCCGCCGCGAGCGACACGAGACTCTGCGGCTCGTCGAGGATCAGCAGGATCGCCTCGAGCCGACGGGCGACGGATGCCGTGTCGTTCGGCCGTGGAGCCGGGATCGGGGCCTGCGGGTCATCGGTCATAGTCGGCTCCCAGGGCGGCGAGGTTCTCTTCCGACCACCTCTCGGCGGTCCAGCGCAGGGTCAGTTCCCCCAGCGGTTCGAGCTGCTCGAACGACAGCGCGGCGTGGCGGTACAGCTCGAGGATCGCGAGGAACCGCGCCACGACCACCCCGGTCTGCGTCACTCCGGCGACGAGGTCGCGGAAGTTCAATGCCCCCGACCCGCGCAACAGTGTCACGACGATCGCGGCCTGCTCGCGGATGCTCACGAGCGGCGCGTGCAGGTGGTCGAGACCGACCGTCGGCGGCTGCTTCGGTGCGAGCGCGACGACGGCGAGCGCCGCGAAGTCCTCGGCGCTGAGCGTCCACACGAGCTCCGGGACGGCGCTGCGGTACTTCTCGTCCAGCCGCACGTTCCGCGTGTGGCGCCGGTCCTCCCGCTGCAGGCAGCGCGCGAACCACGCGGAAACCTCCTTGAACGCCCGGTACTGCAGCAGGCGCGCGAAGAGCAGGTCGCGCGCTTCGAGGAGCGCCACGGACTCGGCATCCACGAGCTCCCCCTGCGGCAGGAGCCCGGCGATCTTCATGTCGAGCAGCGTCGCCGCGACGACGAGGAATTCGGATGCCTCGTCCAGATCGCCCGCGGGACCGAGCGCCCGGAGGTACGCGATGAACTCGTCGGTGACGCGGCTGAGCGCGACCTCGGTGATGTCGAGCTCGTGCGCCGAGATGAGGTTCAGCAGCAGGTCGAAGGGGCCGTCGAAGACGGGCAGCGAGACGCGGAACCCGGTGTCGGGCGCGGCGGTCGCGTCGACGGCGGAGTCGGCGCCGTCCGGCGTCGTGGCGGGCGAGCTGTCGTCAGGCGACGGCGCCACGGGCGACCAGCTCCCGCGCCAACCGCATGTAGGCCTGCGCGGCGGCGTGCTCGGGCGCGAACTCCGTGATCGGCATGCCCGAGACCGAGGCATCCGGGAACTTCACCGTGCGCCCGATGACCGTTTCGAGGACGTCGTCGCCGAACGCCTCGACCACGCGCTCCAGCACCTCACGCGAGTGCAGCGTGCGCGGGTCGTACATCGTGGCCAGGACGCCGTCGAGTTCGATGGCGGGGTTGAGCCGGTCGCGCACCTTGTCGATCGTCTCGATGAGGAGCGCGACGCCGCGCAGCGCGAAGAACTCGCACTCGAGCGGGATCAGCACGCCGTGCGCGGCGGTGAGCGCGTTGACGGTGAGGAGGCCGAGCGACGGCTGGCAGTCGACGAGAACGACGTCGTAGTCGGCGGCGACCTTGCGGAGAACCCGGGCGAGGATCGTCTCGCGCGCCACCTCGTTGACGAGGTGCACCTCGGCGGCCGACAGGTCGATGTTGGCCGGGATCAGGTCGAGGCCTTCGACGCGCGTGCGCACGATCGCCTCGCGCGGGTCGCGCTTGGTGTCGAGCAGCAGGTCGTAGATCGTGGGGACGTCGTGCGTCTGGATGCCGAGACCCGCCGACAGCGCGCCCTGCGGGTCGAAGTCCACCGCCAGCACGCGGCGGCCGTAGCCCGCGAGCGAAGCGGCGAGGTTGATCGTGGTCGTCGTCTTGCCGACCCCGCCCTTCTGGTTGCAGAGGGCGATGATGCGCGCGGGCCCGTGGCTGTCGAGCTTCGCGGGCGTCGGGAATCCGCGATACGGCCGTCCGGTGGGTCCGAGAATGACCTCGTCCGCGCTGTTCGCCGTCCCCTTCGTGCTCGCCGACACCGAGTCTCCCGCCTTCGTCATAACGGGGTCGAGTCTACCCGCCGGCCCGCCGCCCGCCGAGAGACCACGCGGTGCGCACGGCCCTTCCGGGCCGCCCACGCTCACCGCGCCCGCGGGTGCGCCGTGGCGTAGACGTCGCGGAGGGCGTCGACCGAGACGTGCGTGTAGATCTGCGTCGTGGCGACGGAGGCGTGTCCGAGGAGTTCCTGTACCACGCGGACGTCGGCGCCGCCCTGCAGCAGATGCGTCGCGAAGGAGTGACGGAGCGTGTGCGGCGAGACGTGCGCGGTGAGCCCCGCCCGCTCGGCGGCGGCCTGGATGATCAGCCACGCGCTCTGGCGCGACAGCGGCGCCCCGCGCACGCCGAGGAAGAGTCGCGGCGTCGCCCTGCCCTTGGCCGCCCACGCGGGCCGGACCCGCGTGAGATACGCCTCCACCGCGGCGCGGGCATAGGAGCCGACGGGGACGATGCGCTCCTTCGCGCCCTTGCCCCGCACCCGCAGGACGTCGCCGTGCGCGGTGTCGTCCACGTCGAGTTGCACGATCTCCGAGACGCGCGCACCGGTCGCATACAGCAGCTCGAGCAGGGCTCGGTCGCGAACGGCCGACGGGTCGGCCGCGGTCGCGTCCGCCGAGCCCGGCACCGGGCCGGCGGCATCCAGCAACTGCTCGACCTGCCCGATCGACAGGGCCTTGGGGAGGCGCCGCGGCGCCTTGGGCGGACGCAGCCGCCCGCTCGGGTCGTCGTCGGACCGCCCCTCGCGCACGAGGAACCGGTGGAGGCCGCGCACCGACGACTGCAGCCGCGCGAGCGACGACGCCGCGGGCGGCGGCTCGGCGCCGGCGCGCTCGGCGGCGAACTCCGCGACGAGCGCCGAGGTCACGGCATCCGTGTCGTCGATTCCCCGCTCCGCGAGCCAGGCCGCGTAGACGCCCAAGTCGCGGCGGTACGCGGCGACGGTGTGGTCGGACAGTCCTCGTTCGAGCGCGACGTGCCGCAGGTACGTCTCGACGGCGCGCTCGAGCTTCACGTCACGCCGACGCGGCCTCGCGGCGCAGCACCTCGGCGGCGGCCAGCACNCCGGTCGCGAGGATGCCGTTGCGCAGACGTCCGGCGAGCACCCCGTCGATCACGTCGCCGAGGGGCACGCGCTCGACGCGCATGTCAGATTCCTCGTGCTCGCGCTCGTAGTCCGTCTCGACGTCCGAGAGGCCGCGCGCGAGGAAGAGGTGGACGACCTCGTCATTGCCGCCGGGGGTCGTGTGGATCGAGACGAGGTGCTGCCACCGGTCGGCCGCGAGGTCGACCTCTTCGCTCAGCTCGCGCTTCGCCGTCTCGACCGGCGGCTCCCCCGCAACGTCGAGCAGGCCCGCCGGGATCTCCCAGTCGCGCTCCTTGATGGGCTGCCGGTACTGCTGGATCAGCACGACCCGGCCGTCGTCGTCGAGGGCGACGACCGCGGCGGCGCCGGGGTGCTCGACGTACTGACGGGTCATCTCGCTGTCGCCGTACCGCACGGTGTCGGACCGGACGTCCCACACCGCCCCCTGGTACACGAGGTCGCTGGCGACGACCTCCAGGTCGACGGGCTCGTCGCGCAGCGACTCCATGTCAGTCCTCCTCGACGGCGAACAGCTCGCTCGAACGGTGGCGCTCGAGCGCCGCGCCGACGAGTCCGCGGAACAGCGGGTGCGGCTGCGTCGGACGCGACCGCAGCTCGGGGTGCGCCTGGGTGGCGATGTAGTACGGGTGCACGTCGCGCGGCAGCTCGAC
>NZ_BADA01000491.1 GCF_000333395.1 Microbacterium sp. B19 | reverse complement strand
GGCCTTGAGGAAGCGCGTGGCGGCGTCCGCGTAGGCGGGGTCGTCCGAGAGACGCTTCGTGTCGGCCCAGATCGCGTCCTGGAGCATGGCGCCGGCGGTGTCCTCGTACGAGATGACGTTGATGTCGTCCATCGTGTACAGCTTCCCGGTGGCGGGGTTGACCGTCTCGAGCAGCTGCGCCAGCTCGTTGTAGGTCATCGCCTGGGCGGCATCCACGTCCTTGTCCAGGAGCGCGTTCATCGAGAAGTCCTGGGTCGTGATCTTGACCGTCGTGGCATCCAGGCCCTTGTCGGCCATCGCGGCGAAGATCTCCCACTCGTTGCCGAAGCCCCACGAGCCGATGCGCTTGCCTTCGAAGTCGTCGACCTTGGTGATGCCGGAGTCCTTCCACGACACCTGGGTCGTGCCGGACTTCTGGAACACCTGGGCGATGTCGGTGAGCTCGACGCCCTGGTTCTCCATGGTGCCGAGGACCTTCGGCACCCAGGCGACGGCGAAGTCGACGTCACCGGCGACGAGGGCGTCCTGGGGCACGATGTCGCCGCCGGAGGGGACGACGTCGACCTTGTCGAAGCCCTCCTCCTGGAAGTACCCCTTGTCGAGGGCGACGTAGTAGCCGGCGAACTGCGCCTGGGGCAGCCACTGCAGCTGCAGCTTGACCGAGGTCAGCGGAGTGAAGTCGGCGCTCGACTCGGCGGGCGCGCTGGAACCGCCGGCGCAGGCGGAGAGGGCGAGGGATGCCACGGCGATCCCCGCGGCCGCGCTGAGGACGCGGCGTGTGCTGTGTGTCATGGGAGTCCTTTCGGGTGCGGGTGGTGCAGGTGTGGAGCGGTGGAACCTGTTCTGTCGAGGGCGGACGGGAAGGATGCCGGTCAGGCCGGCGGACGCCCCGCACCGAGGCGCCGTGCGACGACGCGTTCGAGCAGCGAGGTGACGAGGAAGAAGACGAGACCGATCACGATGCCGCCGCCTACGAACGCCCAGGCGAGGGCGGCGCGCCCCGACTTGGCGTAGGTGGCGATCGCAGTGCCGATGCCGTCGGAGGGGCCGCCGAAGTACTCGGCGACGAGGGCGGAGATCACCGCGAGGGATGCGGCGACGCGGATGCCGGTGAGCAGGTACGGCAGCGCGGTGGGGAGGGTGAGGAAGCGGAACGTCTGCGCGCCCGACGCCGCGGTCGCGCGGAACAGGTCGCGCTGCACCGGACGCGTCTGCCGCAGCCCCCGCAGCGTGTTGACGAACACCGGGACGAAGGCCGCGATGGCGGCGACCGCCTCGCGACCGAACTGGCTGGAGGCGCCGAACATCGTGTTGAGGATCGGGGTGATCGCGACGATCGGCACGACGGCGAGCGCGGCGACCAGGGGAGCGGTCATGCCGTCGACGGGGCGCCAGGTCGCGGCCAGGGCGGCCAGCGCGACGGCGAGGACGGTGCCCGCGACGAGGCCCACCAGCGCGTTGGTGCCCGTGATCGCGGCGGCCTCCACGATGAGCGGGAAGCGCTGGATGCCTTCGCTGANGATCGCGACGGGGTCGGGGAGCATCCGCGGGGCGTTGCC
>NZ_BADA01000492.1 GCF_000333395.1 Microbacterium sp. B19 | reverse complement strand
TGCGAGAGAGGATCCCGGAGAAGATCAGGCCCCCCAGCTGCCCGCGCACGTCGTTGAGGGCTCCGAGGAGCGTGATGGACGAGGCATCCTTCATCGCCCTCTCCACCTCGCGCTGCCCCAGCAGGATTCTCGCGACGAGCGACACCGCCTGGAAGGTCTGCTCGACCGACGCGGCCGAGAACGCATCGCGCACCCGCTCGAAGTCCGCGCGCGTGCGCACCACCCCTCTCGGCGCGTGCCGGAGGAGCACGTCGTCGGCGACCGCGACGCGCGCGTCCTCGATGAGGGCCTTCGCGTTCTGGTACGGGGACGCCGCGAGCGCGAGCTTCTCGTTCGCGGTGAGGTGGTCGAGCACGTACGTCGCGGGGGAGGGGACGTCGAGCAGCAGCAGTCGACGGATGCCGGCGCGGGTGTGCCGCGCGGCATCCTCGGGCGTCGCCTCGACGCGCAGCGCGACGCTGTCGCCCTCGTCGACCAGCGCGGGGTAGCCGCGGACGACACCACCGGCGACCGGGGTGTCGACGACCTCGGCGAGCTCGTCGAAATCCCAGGTCGTGAGCTTCGCCCGCGAGGCGAAGGCGGGGGATGCCTCGGCGACCCGCGCCGCGGCGGTCCGCACCGGCGGGCGCGCGATCGTCGACTCCACGCTCGAGCGCGCGCGGTCGGCGAGGCGTCGCTGCAGGGCGCCGAGGTCGCGGTCCGAACCGACGGCCCGCCCGCGGGGATCGACCGCGCGGAACGACATCATGAGGTGCCCCGGCACGCGGTCGAGTTCGAAGTCCGCGGCGCTCACACGCTGGTTCGCGACGCGCTGCACCTGTGCCGCGAGCGCGTCGACGAGCGTGGTCCGGGGCAGGCCGTTCGCGTGCTCGGGCCCCTTCTCGGCGAGCTCGGCGCTGAATTTCTCCGCCCAGTCGGCGGCGGGGACGACGTTGCGGCGGATCGTCTTGGGGAGCGCGCGCAGCAGGGCCGTCACCAGCTCGTCGCGCATCCCGGGCACCTGCCAGTCGAAGCCGTCGGGTCGCAGCTGCGCGAGGAGCGGCAGCGGCACCACGACCGTCACGCCGTCGTCGGGGGCGCCCGGCTCGAAGCGGTAGGCGAGGTTCAGCGTCTGGTCGCCCTGGCGCCAGCGCGCGGGGAACGCCCGGTCGTCGCCCTGCGCGCGATCGCCGGTGAGGTCGGACTCGCGCAGGTCGAGGAGGTGCGGCGTGCGGTTCGAGGCATCCTTCCACCACGTCTCGAACGAGCGGACGTCCGTGACGTCGGCGGGGATCCGCGCGTTGTAGAACGCGAACACCGCTTCGTCGCCGACGAGGATGTCGCGGCGGCGCTCGCGCTCCTCGATCTTTTCGAGCAGGCGGCGCTGCTCCTGGTTGCGGCGGAGGAAGGCGGTCAGGCGCTTGTCGAGCACCGACGGATCCCACTCGCCCTCGACGAGCGCGTGCCGCACGAACATCTCGCGCGCGAGCGGGCGGTCGAAGCGCGAGAGCTGCACGCGGCGTCGGCCGACCAGCTCGACCCCGAACAGCGTGACCTTCTCATACGCGGCGGCGGAGCCGGCATCCTTCGACCAGTGCGGCTCGCTCAGCGACCGCTTCACGAGATCGGGGGCCAGGTCCTCCGCCCACGCCGGGTCGACCGCCGCGACGGTTCGGGCGAACAGGCGCGAGGTCTCGACGAGCTCGGCTGCCATGACCGCGGACGGACGCTTCTTCTTCAGCCCCGAGCCGGGGAAGATCGCGAACCGCGCGCCGCGCGCGCCGATGTACTCGCCCTTGGTCGGGCGGGTGTCGCCGGGGGCCTTGCGGTCCTTGGCCTGCGCCATCGTGCGGGGATCCAGGATGCCGATGTGCGACAGGAGTCCGGACAGGATCGCGCGGTGGATGGCATCCCCCTGCGCGTGGCCTTCGGGGGCTTCCCGCTGCGAGCCGCGTGCCGTTTCTGACGTGGCATGTCCCGAATTGTGCGGTCTCGAGCGGCCCGACGCCGCACTTTGTGGGACATGGTTCCTCGCCCCACGGCCCTCGCGCCCCGCGCCGAGCAGCGACGTCAGCTGCCGGTGGACGTCCACCCACTCGCGCACGCGGACGTAGTTGAGGTGCTCGCTGCGGCAGAGGCGCCGGAACGCGCTCGACCCGAGCTCGGCCTGCTTCTCCTGCAGGTACTCCCACAGGTTGAGCAGCGACAGGAAATCGCTGGTCGGATCGGTGAAGCGCGCGTGGAACCGGTCGGCTTCCTCGCGGCGGTCCTCGGGGCGTTCGCGGACGTCCTGGATCGACATCCCGGCGACGATCGCCATGACCTCGGGCAGCACGTCGGCGCTGCGGGCCTCGAGCAGCATCCGGGCGAAGCGCGGGTCGATCGGCAGCCGCGCGATCTCCCGGCCGATGGCGGTGAGCCGCGGGCCGCGTTCGTCGCCGCGGCCTCTGCGCTGCCGCGAGGGGTCGCCGTCCTCGCGGACGTCGCGGTCGGTGTCGGCGGCGCGGGACCCGGGCGCCGGGAGCTTCACGGCCCCGAGTTCGACGAGGAGGTCGAACGCGGCCTTCACTCCGCGGGAATCCGGCGGCGTGAGGAACGGGAACGCCTGGATGTCACCGAACCCGAGCGACAGCATCTGCAGGATGACGGATGCCAGAGAGGTCCGCAGGATCTCGGGCTCGGTGTACTCCGGGCGGCGGAGGAAGTCGTCCTCGGAGTACAGCCGGATCGCGACGCCCGGCGACGTACGCCCGGCGCGGCCCGAGCGCTGCTGCGCCGACGCCTGCGACACGGCCTCGATGGGCAGCCGCTGGATCTTCGAGCGGTTGCTGTACCGCGAGATGCGGGCGGTGCCGGTGTCGACGACGTACCGGATGCCGGGGACGGTGAGGCTCGTCTCGGCGACGTTCGTGGCGAGGATGACACGGCGGCGGACCCCGGCGACGGTGGAGCGCTCGAACACCCGGTGCTGTTCGGCGGCGGAGAGGCGTCCGTAGAGGGGCAGGACCTCGGTCGGGGCGGCGTCCTTCTGGTACGCCCCGCGGATGGCATCCGCCGCGTCCCGGATCTCGGCCTCGCCGGGGAAGAAGACGAGAACGTCGCCCGCGGGCTCGCGGTCCAGCTCGCGGAGCGCCGCGACGACGGCGCCGACCTCGTCGACGTCGTCGGCGTCGCGGGTCGCGCGGGCCGAACTCCTGACTTTCTGTGGCGGTGCGGCCACGCGGCCACGGGATGTCGCGGCGTCGGAGCCGGCGGCATCCGGATCGTCAGGAGTTTCGCCCGCGCCGTCGGCGCCATCCGCCGGCCGGTACCGGATCTCGACCGGATAGGTCCGCCCCGAGACCTCGATGACCGGCGCGGGCACCGGTTCCCCGCCGGGCGCGGCGGCCGGGGCGGCGAAGTGCCGCGCGAAGCTCTCGGGGTCGATCGTCGCCGACGTGACGATGACCTTGAGGTCGGGCCGCTGCGGCAGGATCCGCCGCAGGTATCCCAACAGGAAGTCGATGTTGAGCGAGCGCTCGTGCGCCTCGTCGACGATGATCGTGTCGTAGCGCCGGAGCAGCCGGTCGCGGTGGATCTCGTTGAGCAGGATGCCATCGGTCACGAGCGCGACCCGGGTCTCGGCGGACACCTTGTCGGTGAACCGCACTTTGTAGCCGACGGTCGAGCCGAGGGGGACCTGCAGCTCTTCGGCGATGCGTTCGGCGATGGTCCGCGCGGCGATGCGGCGAGGCTGCGTGTGCGCGATGGACGTGCGCCCGAGCTCGAGGCAGATCTTCGGCAGCTGTGTCGTCTTGCCCGATCCGGTCGCGCCGGCGACGATCACGACCTGGTTGTCGCGGATGGCGCGCGCGATCTCGTCCCGCGCGGCGCTGACGGGCAGCTCGGGCGGGTAGACGATGACGGGTTCGGGGGAGGACACAGCCTTTCAGCTTATCGCGGTGGCGCGGCGTGCAGGGGCGCACCCCCACACCGATAAACGCTCTTCCTCCGCGGAAACGCCGTGACGCAGCGTTTCCGCCGAGGAAGAGCGTTTATCGGCGAGGGGTGTCAGGGCATCGCGGCCTTGGCGGCCAGGACCCGTCGGGCGGCGGCATCCACCTTCGCGGCGAACGCGGGGTCGGTCTGCGCGCGCCCGAGTACCGCCTGTCGCATCTCGGGGTACACCGACGGGTCGGCCGAGACGAGCAGCAGGTCCACGCCGGCGTCGATCGCGAGCGTCGCCCGGTCGGCGGGCGACCAGGGCTGCACCTGCTGCGCGGCGGAGAGGTCGTCGGTCGTGATCACGCCGTCGAACCCCACCCGGCCGCGGAGCACCCCGACCACCGTGGGCGAGAACGCCGCGGGCGCGTTCGGGTCGATCTTGGCGTAGATCGCGGTCGACAGCATCGCGACCGCCGGGCCCTGCTCCAGCACCGTGGAGTACACCCCGACGTCGGGGCCGTCGGCGGTGACGAAGTCGTCGGTCACGCCGGACGACGTGTCGGTGTTCTCGCCCACGTGCCCGAGCCCGGGGAAGTGCTTGAACGTCGGGAGGACTCCGCCGTCGCGCATCCCCTGCGCGAACGCTCCGGCCTTCGCGGCGACCGTCGCGGCGTCGTAGCCGTACTCGCGGTTCAGCTGCCCGATCGGCGGGTTGCTCCCCGCGGTCTCGGGGCTCGTGACGACGTCGGCGACGGGTGCGAGGTTCATGTTCACCCCCGCCTGGGCCAGCTGGCGGCCCCACGTCGCGGCGTTCGCGCGGAGCGTGGCATCGTCCTGCTGTCCCTGGTCGAGAGCGGACGGGATGCCGTCGAACCCGGGCCCCGAGAGCACCTGGACGTCGCCGCCCTCCTGGTCCGTCGACACCCACAGCGCAGGCTCCCCGGCGGGGACGAGGGAGGTGAAGCCGCTGACGAGGTCGGCGGTGGCCTGGATGCCGGCATCCGAACGCCCGTGGAGGAAGATGCCGCCGATGTGGTCGTCGCGCACCGCGGCGACGGTGGTCGCATCGGCGCCGTTGACCGAGGTCCCGACCATGAACATCTGCCCGACCCTGTCCTCGACGCTGAGTCCGGCGAGCGGATCCGGCGTCGGAGTCGGGGTGGGCGTCGGTGTGGGTGTCTGCGTCGTCGCGCTCGCCGTCGGCGTGGGAGCCGGTTCGGGAACGCAGCCCGTCAGCACCACGGCGGAGAGCAGCAGCAGGATCGTCGACCGCGCGATGTTCCTCACCCCTCGATCGTGGCGCATCGCGCGTCCGGTCGGGAGGATCCGTTCCGGGCTTGACTCTGCCGCTGCGTCAACCGACAGGGTGGATGCCATGAACGAATGGCCCATCGCCGAGGTCGCCCGCGCAGCCGGGGTGACCAGTCGCACGCTCCGACACTACGAGGAGGTCGGGCTGCTGCGCCCGTCCCGTGTCGCCGCGAACGGGTACCGCTTCTACGGCGAGACGGAGATCGCGCGCCTGTACCGGATCCTCGCGTTGCGCGCACTCGATCTGCCCTTGCCCGACATCGCGCGGGCTCTGGCGGACGAGCGATCGCTGGCCGAGACCATGCGCGCGCACGTCGCCGCGCTCGAGGAGGCGCGTTCCGCGATGGAGCGACGCATCACCGCGGTGAGGAGAGCCCTCGCCGCACTGGAGGAAGGGAAGGACATGGACATCGACGATGTACTCGCGGGGGTCGACGACTCGCGCTGGGAAGGCGAGGTACGCGAACGCTGGGGAGACGATGCCTGGGAGCGCAGCGCCGCCCGCCGCGCGGCCTTGAGCCCCGACGACCGGCGGGCGGATGACGCCCGGGGTCGCGCGGTCATCGCCGCGTTGAGAGACGCGGCCGAGCGCGGGATCGCGCCCGACGCCGCCGAGTTCCAGGACCTCATCCGCACCCATCACGCCTGGATCGCCGAGCAATGGGGGCGTGTGCCGGGTGCGGACGCCTACCGCGGCCTCGGCGACCTGTACGTGGACGACCCCCGGTTCGCCGCGAACTTCGGCGGCGCCGTGCAGGCGCAGGTGGTGCGCGACGCGATGGCGGCCTACGCCGCCGCGCACCTCGACTGATCCCCGGTCAGCCGTTCCCGGCGGAGCACGTTGCCTGGTCGGCCTTGGATCCGCTGATGTTGCTCGGCAGGTCGACCGTCCCGGGGCCGGCGCTCGCGCTCGCCGAGGGGTCCGGGGTCGCGGCGTTGGGGGCCGGGGTCGTCTCGGCGGGCGTCGGCGTCGGGGCGGACGGGTCGGCGATCACGCCGCCGTTCGCTCCGGCCTCGCCCGTGAGCGTGAGCGCGGCGTTGCGGTCCAGCGCGTCCCACAGGATCGCGGCGGAGGCCTCGTCGGGAATGACGTGGTTCGTGTCGGCCGGGTCGTCGACGACGGGGTACTGCACGAACGTGATGTCGTCGAACGGCACGTCTTTGAGCGTGTAGGCGAGCTGCGCGATGCGGATCGGGTCGGCGAGGCTCTGGCTCGGCGTGATGTTGTTCACCGCCGTGTTGGCGAGGCTGATGAGCGTCGCGGGGTTGGAGAGCACCTCGTCGCTGCGGAGCTTGTTGACCAGTCGCGAGAGGTACTGCTGCTGGTTGCCGATGCGGGCGAGGTCGCTGCCGTCGCCGATGCCGTGACGCGTGCGCAGGAACGCGAGGGCGTCGTACCCCGTGACGACGCGCGGCCCGGGCGGCCAGTCGATACCGGCATCCGGATCGTCGATCCCCTCGCCGCCGATGCAGACCTCGACGCCGCCGATCGCGTCGGTGATGTTGACGACGTTGCCGAAGCTGACCTTCGCGGCGAAGGGGATGCTCTGGCCGCTCAACTGCGAGACGGTGTCGGCGACGCAGGAGAGACCGCCGTCCTCGTACGCGCTGTTGATCGGGGCCTTGGACGCGCCCTCGAATTCCGAGCCGTCGGTGCCGGTGCAGGCCGGGATCGGGATCTGCAGGTCGCGCGGGAACGACACGACGGTCACCCGGCGCGGGTTCGTGGAGACGTGCAGCAGCATGTTGACGTCGTTGCGTGAGCCCTCGCTGCTCGGGTCGCTGCACCGGGCACCGAAGGCCTGCTTCACCTCGTCGTCGCACTCGTCGGTGCCGACGACGAGGAGCGAGAACGGCTGATCGTACGTGCTCAGGGCCGGTGGCTGCGCGGGGGCGTCCTTGAGCGGGACCGCGGCCTCCTGCAGGCGCTCGGTCAGCGACCAGGCGTAGAAGCCGCCGACGGCGACGGCGGCGACGACCGCGACGGTCAGCGCGATCGCCAGGGTCTTCGCTCCACGGCGCCACCCCGACGGGGGCCTACGGCGCGCGTGCTGCGCGGGGGGCTGCGTCATCCGGGTAGTCAACCACGCCGTCCGGAAAGAGGGAACGCGGGC
>NZ_BADA01000493.1 GCF_000333395.1 Microbacterium sp. B19 | reverse complement strand
GGGGTGTTTTTTTTTGGGCCTTCCCGGGAACCCCGGGAAATTTCCCGGTTTTGGACCCCCCCCAACCCCGGGGGGCCCGGGAATTGAAAAGGTTTTTTTTGAAAAGGCCCTGAACCCCCCAGGGGGCCCGGGGGGGCTTTCCTTTTGGCCCCGGGGGGAATTGGGGATTGGCCTTTCCCCCCGAAAGGGATTCCAACCCCCCCCCTTGGGGGGCCCCGGGCCGGAGTTTTTTTTCCCTAAAATTTGGGGGCCCGGGGGGGAAAGGGGAAGAAAACCAATTCCCCGCCCCTTTTAAAGGGTTCCCCGGGGAATCCTTCCCGGGAAAAAAGTTTTTTCCCCCCCCCACCCAGAAAAAGGGGGGGCCCCCCGGCCCCCCCAAAAAAGGGAAAAAACGGGTTTTGGGGAATTTTTGGCCTTAAAATTGGGGGCCTTTTCCCCGGGTTTATTGGGGGGGCCTTTTTCCCCGGCAAAAAGGGCAAGGGCCTCCCCAAGCCCTTTTTCTTTGGAAATGGGGGTTTTTTTTTGGGGGGGTTCCTTGGATTCCTTTTTTTTGGAAAGGACCCCGGGGGGGGTTTCCCCCACCCGTGGGGGATAATGGGTTTGATAATGGGGGGGAAAATTGGGTCGGGGATTTAATTTTTTGGGACGGGGGGCCCCAGCCCCCCCCCCGGGTGACCCCCCTTCCCAGGGGGCCCCCCCCCCCCCCCCCCCCCCCCCCCGTCCCCGGCACCGGCCGGGTGACGCGGGGGTTCGTCATGTGCGGCGGTAGGTTCGGGCCGTGCCCCCTCTCTCTGAACCCGGACCCGACTCCGTCACCGCCCTCGCCGATCGCGTCGAGCGCGCGGCATCCGGATCCCCCCGGTTCCTGCTCGGCATCGCGGGGAGCCCCGGCAGCGGCAAGACGACGCTCGCCACGGCGATCGTCGCCGAACTGAACGCCCGGAACCCCGGCACCGCGGCGGCGCTGCCGATGGACGGCTTCCACCTCGCCAACGCCACGCTCGACCGACTCGGCCGTCACGACCGCAAGGGCGCGATCGACACGTTCGACGGCTGGGGCTTCCTCGCCCTGCTGCACCGGGTCCGCGCCGAGACCGGGCACACGGTCTTCGCGCCGAGTTTCCGCCGCGAGGTCGACGAGGGCGTCGCGGGCGAGATCGCGATCGAGCCGGAAGCGCGCATCGTCGTCGTGGAGGGCAACTACCTGCTCGTCGACGACGGCCCGTGGGCACGCGTACGCGACGCCCTCGATGAGGCGTGGTTCTGCTCCGCGCCGAACACGGTCCGCGAGGCGCGCCTCGTCGAGCGGCACACGCGCCACGGCCGCACCGTCGAGGCCGCGACGGCCTGGGCGCGCGATGTCGACGGGGTCAACGCCGCGCTGATCGAGACCACGCGGGGTCGAGCGGATCTCGTCGTCTCGGGCGAAAGCGTCTAGGCGACGGCGAGCGTCGACACCGCGAGGTCGAGGAACGGCAGGACGTCGCGGTCGAGGACGACCGTGCAGATGACCCGCTCGGCGACCTCGAGACCCACGGCGTAGACGAACGGGTCGGTGTCGATGTGGAGCGCCGGCCGCCGCTCCCCGTCGACCACCAGCGACGCGGGCGCCACGGACGAGGGCGCCACCTCGCCCGCGAAGTGCACGCCGATCGGAATCGGCAGCCCGAACTGTTCGCGGAACGAGTTCCGCAGCACGTGGTTCGCGTGGTGGACGAGCTGGCTCGACACCGTGGCATCCGTCCGCTCGACACCGTAACGGGTGGTGCGCACCGCATCGTGCAGCATGGGGTAGCGGAACAGCTGCGCCATCTCGATGATCCACGCGGGGCGCGGCCACGGCGGTTCCTCCTCGATGGACCGCCGCGTGCGCTCGTCGAGTTCGCGCTCGTTGCGCGGATCATCGTGGTTCTCCGGATGCCGCCAGAACGTGTAGCCGAGCGTCACCGACCATTCTTCTTGCGCGGAGCCGAGTCCCCCCTCCACGAAGCCGACGCCGGGCAGCCGCGAGAGCGCGGGTTGGGGCGTCAGTTCGAGGACGCGGAAGGGCACGGTGCGCAGCCGCGCGTCCGCCGCGAGCCGCGGGTCGGGCGCATCTTCCGGAATGACGCCGGCGAACTCCATGTGCCCAGTGTGCCGCCGACGCCGCGGTATTGACATCCCCGCATCCACCTCATAGGTTAATTACTCAAGTAATGAACCAAAGGAGCCGAATGCTCGACGACGCGAAGCCGATCTTCCTGCAGATCGCCGACTCGATCGCCGACGGCGTGCTCGCCGGGAGCTACCCGGAGGGAACGCAGGTCCCCTCCACGAACGAGCTCGCCGCCTTCCACCGCATCAACCCCGCGACGGTCGGCAAGGGTCTCGGACTCCTCGTCGACCGCGGCATCCTGCACAAGAGACGCGGACTCGGCATGTTCGTCAGCGAAGGCGCCCGCCAGCGGCTCCGCGACGAACGCACCACGGCCTTCCGCGCCGGCTTCGTCGCACCGCTTCTCGCCGAGGCCCGCTCGCTCGGCCTCGATCTCACCGACCTCCACCGCATCATCGATCAGGAAGGGGCATCCTCATGATGCAGCCCGCCGTCCGCCTGTCGGGGGTGTCGCGACGCTTCCGGCGCACGCGGGCCCTCGATGACCTCACCCTCGACATCCCCGCCGACGCCATCACCGGGCTCCTCGGCCGCAACGGCGCGGGAAAGACCACGCTCATGTCGATCATCGCCGGACACGACCGCCCCTCGACGGGCTCCGTGGAGGTCTTCGGGGTCGACCCGTACGAAGACGCCCCGACGATGTCCTCCATCAGCTTCGTCCGTGACAACCAGCGCTACCCCGACGACTTCACGCTGCGGCAGGTGCTCGAGGTGGCTCCCCTGTTCCACGAGGGCTGGAGCGCCGACGTCGCCGAGCACCTCGTCCACGGCTTCCGCCTGCCTCGCAAGACGGCGATCAAGAAGCTCTCCCGGGGTCAGGCGTCGTCGCTCGGAATCGTGCTGGGCCTCGCCTCGCGCGCACCGCTGACGATCTTCGACGAGCCGTATCTCGGATTGGATGCCACGGCCCGCCGCTTCTTCTACGACACCCTCATGCAGGACTACCTCGAGCACCCCCGCACGGTCCTGGTGTCCACGCACCTCATCGACGAGATGGAGCCGCTGCTCGAACACGTCGTCATCGTCGACGACGGACGCCTCGTGCGTACGGCCACGGCCGACGACCTGCGGGGCAGCGCCGTCACGGTCAGCGGGGTCACGGCAGCGGTCGAGGCCGTGGCGGCGGGGCGACCCGTGCTGCAGCGCCGGACGATCGGCGGTCTCTGCTCCCTCGTCCTCGAGACACCGGCCGACGACGCGCTGCGCCGCGCCGCCGAGGGATCGGGCGTGCAGCTCACCCCCGCCACCCTGCAAGACCTCGTCGCCGCCTACGGCGTCGAGTCCGAGTCGCTGGAAGGAACGCGCGCATGACCACCCTCACCGCCGCCGCTCGGCGCGGCGCCACTCCGCTCGACGTCCTCCGCCTGCACTTCTCGCAGCGCGGCCTGCTTCTTCGGACCCCGCCCCTGATCATGCTCGTCGTCTTCGCGTTGACCGTCGTCTTCGCCGTCATCTTCTTCCGCCTGGGCTCCGTGCCCGGCAGCACCGAGTGGGTGCAGAACAGCAGGAGCAACGCCGCCGTCTTCTGGGCCCTCCCGGGATTCTTCGGCTGGCTCGGCGTACAGACTGTTTCGTTGACTTTCCCGCTCGCGTTGTCTCTGGGGACGACCCGCAGGACGTTCGTGGTCGGCACCGTCCTGAGTCACGTCGCGATCTCGCTCTACGTCACGGCGATGCTGCTCGTCCTCCTCGGCATCGAGCTGGCGACGGGGCACTGGTTCTTCGACATCTACATGACGGACGTCTGGATCCTGGGAGCGGGCGACCCGTTCCAGCTCGCCGTGACATCGTTCCTCGCGACGCTGGCGGTCCTCTCGGTCGGCGGGGCGTTCGCCGCCGCCTGGGTGCGGTTCGGGGCGCTCGGGCCGACGGCTCTGGCCGCGGTGCTGGTGCTGACGCTGGGACTCATCGCGATCCTCGTCATCCCGTTCGCGGCCGACGTCCAGCCCTGGTGGGCCGCGCTGGCCACCGGGATCGCCATCGTCCTGGCGTTCCTCGGTCAGTACGCGCTGCTGCGACGCGCGTCGGTGCGCTGACCGTGGCCGCGTCGCTGTGGGGCTCACGTCCGGGCCCCGGTCGGAAGGCGGATCCGTGCCGCTGCACCTGACGCCCCTCGCCGCCGCGGGAGAGGACCGCGACGAGCTCGTGTCGTTCCTCACCCGCAACGTCTTCCCGTTCCATGTGCGTCCGCAATCCACCGAGCAGCAGGTCCGGGCGGCGATCGACGCCGGGGACTGGGGGAATGGGGAAACCGAGGCTCTCTGGATCGATGACGAGGAGCGCGGGCGAGTCGGCATCGTCCGACTGCACGACCTCACGGACGCGACGGCCATGGTCGACCTGCGGCTGGGCGAGCCGCACCGCGGCTTCGGTGTCGGAGCCTCGGCCCTCGCGGCGGCCACCGATCACGTCTTCCGGAAACACCCCGCCGTCCTCCGCCTCGAGGGGCAGACGCGCGAGGACAACATCGCGATGCGCCGGACCTTCGAGCGCTGCGGGTGGGTTCTCGAGGCGCACTATCGTGACGGCTGGCCGGTCGCTGACGGGGAGCCCCTGGCATCCGTCGCTTTCAGCGTGCTCCGCCGCGACTGGGCGAACGGCACGACGACAGTCGCCCCGTGGCCGGTACTCACTGACCCGTCACGGGATGCCAAGGCCCTCATCGCCGCAACGTGGGAGGCCGAGGAGCGCCTCCTCACGCCCGCCGTCCGCGCCGATGCGGCTCGACTGCGCGAGCTGCTCGCGGCGGACTTCGTCGAGATCGGCCAGTCCGGACGCCGCTGGACGCGGGACGAGATCATCGCTGCACTGGCATCCGACCCCGGACGCGGCGAGATCGAGATCGGCGAGCGCGAAGCACGACAGCTCGCGCCCGGACTGGTGCTGCTGAACTACGTGTTGCGCTTCGACGGGCGGAGCAGCCGCCGCACGTCGATCTGGCGCGTCGACCCCGAGCCACGATGCGTGTTCCACCAGGGCACGTCGGTTCCCCGGGGCTCAGCACGGTAGGCGATCGCCTGTGGATAGCCGCCGCGCGATGTCGGAGGTCCGTGGCAGCATGTGTGCATGCCGAATCGACCGCCCGTGTTCGACGATCGGGAGGATGCCGTCCTCACCGATGCCGTCGCCGCGCTCGTCGAGAGCGAGCGGGCGCTGGCCGAGCTCGAGGCGGCCCGCGTCGTGCAGTTCGCCGCCGCGATGCGCGTCGCGCTCGAGCGGTCCCGGCACCGCCCGCGCGCCGTGCAGGAACGCGAGATGGCGCTGCGGTCGATCGCGGCCGAGATCGGCGTGGCCCTCCGCTGGAACGACCGCACCGTCCAACGCCGTCTCGACGAGGCGCTGCAGCTCGTCGACGACTTCCCGGCGACGCTGCAGGCGCTGGCCGAGGCGCGGATCAGCGCGCGGCACGCCGCGGTCATCCGCGACGTGGGCGTCGAGCTCGACGACCCGGCTACGCGAGCTTCGTTCGAGTCCCGCGTGATCGAGCGTGCCGCGACCGACACCGTTGCGGGCACTCGGGCATTCGCGCGCGCCCTCGTCGAAGAGCTTCACCCCGTGTCGATCAGCGAGCGATTCGCGCAGGCCGAGCAGCAGCGCCGCGTCTGGATCGACGACGACGTCGACGGCATGGCACGGCTCGGCGTGCTCGACGGGGCAGCGAAGATCCGCGCGATGTACGACCGCCTCACGCGCCAGGCGCGGGCGATCCGTTCCGTTCCTCACCCGGAGAGCGCGGCCGACGGCCCGGATGCCGTGGACGACCGCCGCACGATCGACCAGGTCCGCGCCGACCTGCTGTGCGACCTCGTCCTCACCGGGCAGCCGACGATCGACCCCACGGCCGACGCGCTCCCCGGCGGCCTCGGCGCGATCCGGGCGCACGTCTCGGTCGTCGTCCCTGCCCTCACCGCCGCCGGGGCGAGCGACCGCGGGGCCTCGATCGACGGGCAGAGCCCGATCGACGCCGACACCGCGCGCCAGCTCCTCGCGGGGTCACCCGCGTGGGACCGGGTCGTCACCCACCCCGTGACGGGCGCGGTGCTCGCGGTCGACCGGTACCGGCCCTCCCCCGCGATCCAGCGATTCGTGCGGGCCCGCGACGTGCACTGCAGGTTCCCCGGATGCCGACGACCGGCGCGCGCGTGCGAGATCGACCACAGCGAGGACCACGCCCGGGGCGGACCGACCGCCCGCACCAACCTCGCGTGCCTGTGCACGCGGCATCACACGCTGAAGACCGAGACCTCGTGGACGGCACGGCAGGGTCCCGACGGCAGCATCGAGTGGACGAGTCCCCTCGGGAACACGGTCACCGAACGCCCCGAGCGGTACGTCGCCTTCGTCCCCGAGCCCGACCCGCCGCCGTTCTGACGAACGAACCCGGGGCTCAGCGCCCGTTGCGGTCCGCGGCCGAGCGCGGCGGCGCGGACGCGACGTCGAGCCTGTCGAGGCCGCGCAGCGACGTCCAGATCAGCTCCTCGCCCTTCGCGGCGTGCTGCGACGCGCGGACGGCGCGCTCATCGGCCCACGAGTTCAGCACGTGCCCGCTGTGCCCGCGCACGTGCTCGAGCACCACGTCGGGAAGCCCGGCCGCCCGGCGCGCTTCGCGCGCGGCGATGAGCGCCTCGAGGATGCCACGGTTGGCGACCGGCTTCTTCGCGGAGGTGACCCAGCCGCGGCGGCGGTGGCCGTCCATCCACGACGAGTACGTGTCGATCGCGTACTTCGAGTCGGCCTGCACCACGAGGTCGCGGACGTCGGCGTGATCGGTGATGGCGTGCAGCAGGCCCAGGAGCTCGCCGATGTTGTTCGTTCCCTCGGGGATCGACCCGGCGGCCCAGTGCCCGTCCTCCCCGACCCAGGCCCAGCCGGCCGGTCCGGGGTTCCCCTTGCACGCACCGTCGGTGGCGACGACGTAGCGGTCGGAGGACGCGGGCGCGGAGGGATCGCTCATCCCTCTAGTCTCCCCGACGGCGGTCCCCCGCCGCGCACGCGTCCCCGACCGAGCGGTCTCAGCTCCCGCTGCTGTCGGCCTTCTTGCCGCCGGCCTCGAGCACGTCGCCCGCGGGGAGTTCCTGGTGTCCGCCGAACTGCAACCGCATCGCGGAGAGCACCTGGTTGGCGAAGTGGTCCTCGCCGCGCGAGGCGAAGCGCTCGAACAGCGACGACGCGAGCACCGGCACCGGAACGCCGGTGTCGACGGCCGCCTTCACGGTCCAGCGCCCCTCACCCGAGTCCGACACGCGCCCGGCGAGGCCGTCGAGCGTGGGGTTCTGGGCGAGCGCCGCCGCCGTGAGGTCGAGCAGCCACGACGAGATCACCGATCCGCGCCGCCACAGCTCCGACACCTTCGCCGTGTCGATGTCGAACTGGTAGAACTCGGGCTCCTCGAGCGGCGCGACCTCGGCGGAGTGCTCGCCCTGCTTCAGCCCCGCGTCGGCGTTGTTCAGGACGTTCAGGCCCTCGGCGAGCGCGGCCATGATGCCGTACTCGATGCCGTTGTGGACCATCTTCACGAAGTGGCCGGCGCCCGACGGTCCGCAGTGCAGGTAGCCGCGCTCCTCGGGCGTGTAGTCGCCGGTGCGGCCGGGGGTGCGCTCGATGTCGCCGGGCCCGGGGGCGATCGTGCGCAGGACGGGCTCCAGGTGGGCGACGGCCTCGTCCGGGCCGCCGACCATGAGGCAGTAGCCGCGCTCGAGACCGAACACGCCGCCGCTGGTTCCGATGTCGACGTAGTGGATGCCGGAATCCTTGAGCTTCGCGGCCCGACGCACGTCGTCACGGTAGTTGGAGTTGCCGCCGTCGATGATGATGTCGCCCGGCTCGAGCACCTCGGCGACCTGGTCGACCACGTTGCCGGTGAGCCCCGCGGGGATCATGAGCCAGACGACGCGCGGCGCCTCCAGCTTCGCGGCCAGATCAGCCAGGCTCGAGGCCCCGACGGCCCCCTCTTTCGCGAGGCCCCCCACCGCGTCCTGGTTCACGTCGTACACGACGCAGTCGTGGCCGTCTTTCATGAGCCTGCGGACGATGTTTCCGCCCATTCGTCCGAGTCCGACCATGGCGAGTTGCATTCGTACCCCGTTCATCGTGATGTCCGCCACGACGGGCGACTCTTCGAGTCTAGGAGCGTGCGAGACGGGGGTGGCCGGGTCAGCCCTGGAAGTCCTCGGGGTCGACGTCGTCGAGGAATCGGCGGAACTCCTCGACGCGGTCGTCGTCTCCGCGCGCGTCGAACTCGACGGCGCCCTCGGGCACGCCCGCCACGGCGAACACGGCCTCGGCGACCGCGATGGGGGCGTCCGTCCGGGCCGCGAGGGCGATGGCATCCGAGGGTCGGGCGTCGATGATCAACGGACCCTGCGGGGTGCGCAGGTGAATCTCGGCGTAGAACGTTCCCTCGGTCAAGCGCGTCACCTGGACGCGCTCGACGGATGCCGAGAGCTGACGCAGCATCACGACCATGAGGTCGTGCGCGAGCGGCCGCGGGGTGGCTGCTCCCTCGAGGGCGACGAGGATGGACATCGCCTCCGGCGGGCCGATCCACACCGGGAGGACGGTGCCGTCCTCCACGCTCGACCCGGGCAGCGGCGCGAGCAGGATCACGTGCTGCTGGGCGGAGTCCAGGGCCACTCCGAGCACGCGAACCGGGACCATGCCGCCATCGTACGGGGCGAGCCCGCGGTCACCGCAGGACCCCCAGTGCCCGCGCCGCAGAGACCGCCGCCGTGCGGGAGGAGACGCCGAGCTTGGAGAAGATGTGGGCGAGGTGCGACTTCACCGTCGCGTCGGTGATGTGCAGGCGTGCGGCGACGTCGGCGTTGGACGCCCCGCGGGCGACGAGCCGCAGCACCTCGATCTCGCGCGCGGACAGGCTGACCCGCGGTTCCCGCAACCGGGCGAGGAGCCGCCCGGCGATCGCGGGGGCGAGGGCGCTCTGCCCTGCGGCCGCGGCACGGACGCCCGCGAGCAGTTCGTGCGGGGGCGCGTCCTTGAGCAGGTAGCCGCTGGCCCCGGCCTCCACGGCGCCCAGGATGTCGCCGTCGGTGTCGTAGTTGGTGAGCACCAGCACGTACGGCGGAGCCGGGAGCGCGCGGACCCGGCGCGTCGCCTCGGCGCCCGCCGCCCGCTCGCCGAACTGGAGGTCCATGAGGACGAGCTCGGGCGAGAGGTCGGCGGCGAGGGCGACCGCCTCGTCGGGCGTCGCGGCTTCGCCGACCACCTCGATGTCGGGCTCGGCTTCGAGCAGCGCCCGGACCCCGGCGCGGACGACGGGATGGTCGTCGGCGATCACGACCCGGATCACGACGCCGCTCCCCGCAGGGTGACCGCCACCACGGTGCCCTCCCCCGGCGCGCTCTCGACCGTCAGGTCGCCGTCCAGCTGCTCCACGCGTTCGCGCATCGCCCGCAGGCCGAAGGAATCGGTCCCGGATGCCGCGCCCTCGACGCCCGTGGAAGGAATCCGCGTCCGTCGTCGGTGATCGTCAGCCGCACGTCCGCGCCTCCTGGGCGAGCGCGACGCGCACGCGGCCCGCGTCGGCGTGCTGCGAGACGTTCGCGAGCGCGCCCTGGGCGATCCGAAGCAGAGCCGTCTGCGCATCCATCGGCAGCGACACCTCGGTCGGCACCGATGCCTCCACGTCGATGCCCTCGCGCTGAGCCCAGCCCTCCACGAGGCGCTGCAGCGCGGGCCCGAGGCCCCGATCGAGTGTCGGGGGCGCGAGTTCGCGGATGAACCGCCGCGTCTCGGCGAGACCGTCGGCGGCGGTCTGCCGCGCGAGCCGGATGTGGGCGATGCCGGGGCCCGTGGCATCCGCCCGCTCCGCCGCGTAGAGCAGCATCTGGATGCTCGAGAGTCCCTGGGCGACGGTGTCGTGGATCTCGCGCGCCAGACGGGCACGCTCGGCGAGGACGCCCTGCTCGCGTTCGGTCGCCGCCAGCCGGTCGCGCGTGGCGAGCAGCTCCGCGACGAGGGCCTCGCTCTCGACGCTCCGACGTTGGAGCGCTCCGTAGCCGAGCCCGATGAGGAGGGCGACACCGGCCCCGACGAGCGGTCCCACGACCCCGCCGACGGTGAGCCCGCCGTGGACGGCGAGAGCGACGATGGTCACCCCGGTCGCCGCGACGACCGCCGCGGGACCGGCCCACCCCGGTAGCAGGTGCAGGTAGAGGAAGAACAGCGGGAAGACGAGGTAGGCGGCCTCGGGCACGAGCCACATCAGCGGCACCCACACCAGCGTCAGCGCGCCGATCCACGCGACGCCGCTCGCGCGGTTGCGCGTGCGCGCGATCCCCAGCCCCGCGAGGTACACCGCGGCGAGGACAGCGGCGAGCGCGAGCGCCCACGGCGAACCGCCGGTCCACACGACGCGGACGACGACGAGCGCGAGGAGCCCGACGAACAGCGCGTGGAGCCCCGCGCGCAGCCCGGTGAAGACGGGAGCCAGAGTGCGGTGCGGCATGTCGGTTCCAGGGTACGGATGCCACGCCCCCGGCGAATCATCCGAAAGGTGGAGGGAGAGTTCGCCCGCGGCGGCGATGACCCGCCGGACCGCCCCGGGGAGGGTGGAAGGACCGGCGAGATCCGCCGGGCGGAAGGAGGCGACGTGTACGTCGCATGGCGGGATCTGCGGTACGCCCGCGGGCGGTTCGCCCTCATCGGAGCGGTCGTGGCGCTCATCACCCTGCTCGTCGGTTTCCTGTCGGGCCTCACCGGCGGACTCGCCGCCCAGAACGTCTCGGCGGTGCTGCAGCTCCCCGGCGACCGGCTCGTGCTGCACCCGGAGGGCACCGCGGCCGTGACCTTCGCGGACTCGACGCTCGACGCCGGCACCGTCGAGGCGTGGCGCCAGGCCCCGGGCGTGGCACGGGTCGCTCCCGTCGGCATCGCGCAGGGCCGGGCCGAGGGCCCGGGCGGCAGCGGCGGCGTCGCCCTGTTCGGCCTCGACGCGGGTGCGGGGAGCACCGACCTCGCGGCCCTCGCTCCGACGGGCGACGACGAGGTGGGACTCTCCGCCGGAGCCGCCGGAGCGCTCGGGGCCTCGGTCGGCGACGACATCACCGTGGCCGGGACGACCTACCGCGTGGCATCCGTCGGCGGCGACGCCTGGTACAGCCACACACCGGTCGTGGCGCTCACCCCGACCGCGTGGACCGCCCTCGACACCCGCCTCGGCGGCTCGGGAGAGGCGACCGTGCTCGCCGTGAGCGGGTCGCCGGACTGGGACGCCCTCACCGCCGCGACCGGCACCACCGCGGCCAGTCCGCTCGCGAGCCTCACGGCGCTGCCGACGTTCCGCTCCGAGATCGGGTCGCTCGCGCTGATGATCGCGATGCTGTTCGGCGTCTCCGCCCTGGTCGTGGGCGCGTTCTTCACCGTCTGGACGATGCAGCGCGCCGGAGACATCGCCGTGCTCAAGGCGCTCGGCGCCGGCACGAGTGCGCTCGTCCGCGACGCGCTCGGTCAGGCCGTGGTGGTGCTGGTCGTCGGCGTGGGCGTCGGGATCGGCCTCACGGCGGCCCTCGGCGCGCTCGCCGGTGGCGCGCTCCCCTTCGTCCTGAATCCGCTCACGACCGTCGCACCGGCTCTGGCGATGATCGCCCTGGGACTCCTCGGCGCGGCCGTGTCGCTGCGCACCGTCACGAAATCCGACCCCCTCACCGCTCTCGGGAGCACACGATGATCCTGCTCGACGACGTCACCCTCACCTATCCCGACGGCGACTCGCGCGTCACCGCCGTCGACCGCGTCACCCTCCACGGACGCCCCGGCGTCGTGACCGGCATCACCGGGCCCTCCGGCTCGGGCAAGTCGAGTTTGCTGGCGCTGGCCGCGACGCTGATCCGGCCCGACTCCGGCCGTGTGGTCATCGACGGGACGGATGCCACGGGCCTGTCCCGCGCCGAGGCCACGACGCTCCGCCGGGAGAAGATCGGCATCGTGTTCCAGCAGCCGCAGCTGCTGCCGGCGCTCACCGCGCGCGAGCAGTTGCGCGTGATGGGCGAGCTCGGCGGCCGAGGATCGCGGTCGCGCCGGGCGGCGGTGCGCTCGCGTGTCGACGAACTCCTGGATGCCGTCGGCCTCGGCGCGCAGGCCGACCGTCGGCCCGCACAGCTGTCCGGCGGTCAGCGGCAGCGCGTCGCGATCGCCCGGGCGCTGGTGCACGAGCCGCGCGTGCTGCTCGTCGACGAGCCCACGAGCGCACTCGACCAGGAACGCGGGGCGGCGATCATGGAGCTGCTGTCACGTCTCACGCGGGAACGGTCCACGGCGACTCTGCTCGTCACGCACGACCTCGTGCACGGCGACGCGCTGGACGAGACCGTCGAGGTGATCGACGGCAAGGCTCGCGTGACGGAACTCACCAGCCGAACGCGTTGAACCACTCCCGGCGCCGGTCGGCCTCGGCGCGGGTCGGGTCGCCCCGCCAGGTCTCGTGCGGACTCAGTGTCCCGTCCGCCTCAAGGGCGACGAACGCCCAGCAGACCGGGCACACCGCACGTCCGCCGGGGAACCCGTCCGCGAGGGTGGGCGCCGGCTCGGCCGCAGTTCCGGCGCCGGGGCACTCCGGAGGATCAGCTTGCAGGTCGTTCCAGAGCAGGGAACCGCCGCGACGGTGATGAAGGCCGCGGTGGCCCTTCTCACGCGTGCAGATCTCCCCGTTTCGGCGGCTCAGGCACAACCGGCGCGCCGCGCCGGGGAGAGCGGCCAGCGTTCGTGTCATCCTTCGATTCTCGCGCGCGCTTACGAACCGGGGGCAGGTGCGCGATGCGCACCGGCCGATGCGGCCCCGTGGGGAAGGGGTCGGCGGTCATCGCCGCCCCCCACCGACCGCCCGCCTCAGGACCGTGTCGACCGCGGCGTGGAACGTCGGATGCTGCGCCACTTCGACCGCGCGGTCGTATCGCGTTCCGCCGAGGGCGACGAAGACCGAGCCGACGACTTCGACGTACCCGACGATGCATCCCTCGCTGGCGACCTCGTACAGGTCGAGATCGACGCGGGTCCAGGGGATCTCGGTGACGATCTCGCGCTGCCCCGGACGGCTGATCGGAATGTCCATGACCATGAGCGAGCTCCTCTGCGACCGGGGGTGGTCCCAGAGTGCGCTGCCGGACGAAATGTCGCGCCGGGGTTGACGGATCGGTATCCCGGGGCTACGGGGTCAGCCGGCGCTTCGGACCGGACGTCCTCGGCGCGGACGCTCGTCCGACAGGCCGAACGGCACGGCATCTCCCGCCAACCGTTCGACCTCGTCCAGGAAACGCAGGTCTGCCTCGAGTCGCGCACGGCGGGCCGCCGCCAGCACCGCGCGGGACACGGCATCCATGTTCTCGTCCTCGGGGACCGGGGCCGCCAGCGCCTCGCGCACGGCCGCGCGCTGAGCCGCGAGCAGGCCCGGGACGTCGGCGCCGGGGAGGGTGAGGGCGAGCGCGATGCGGAGGGCGACCTCGTCCCGACGGTCGGCGAGCGACGCCGCGCCCAGCCAGGCACGCGCCTCGGCACGGCCGGCCGCGGTCGCGCCCCACAGGACGCGGCCCTCGTCATCGGCACCGCGGTTCTCGACGAGCCCGTCGCGCTCGAGGCGTTCGAGGGTCGTGTACACCTGGCCGACGTTCACCGCGGCGCCGGTTCGACGCAGGTATTCCGCCCGTAATTGGGACCCGTAGCAGTCGCCCCGATCGAGGATCGCTAGCAGGCTCTGGCGCACCGACATAGGGACCTCCGACCTACCGCAGAATGCTTTTCCGAGTATATGGTTCGACACCGAGTGAACCCTGATTTCCGCGTCCTGACGCGGAGTAGCCTGTGGTCTGACCACAGAAAAGGTCGTCGATCGGAGGCATCCCGTGGAGTGGCTCGACCCCCTCATCCTCGCTCGGTGGCAGTTCGGACTGACCACCCTGTACCACTTCCTCTTCGTGCCCCTCACGCTCGGGATGTCGCTCGTCGTCGCGATCTTCCAGACCGTCTGGTACCGCACCGGCGACGTGAAGTGGCTGCACCTGACCCGCTTCTTCGGGAAGATCTTCCTCATCAACTTCGCCATGGGCGTCGTGACGGGAATCGTGCAGGAATTCCAATTCGGCATGAACTGGTCGGCCTACTCCCGCTTCGTGGGCGACGTCTTCGGCGCCCCGCTCGCGTTCGAGGGGCTCCTGGCGTTCTTCCTCGAAGCGACCTTCATCGGTCTGTGGATCTTCGGGTGGGACAAGCTCCCCCGCGGGCTGCACCTCGCGAGCATCTGGCTCGCGACCCTCGGCGCGACCTTCTCTGCGTACTTCATCATCGCGGCCAACGCGTTCATGCAGAACCCGGTCGGCTACCAGATGTCCGCCGACGGCCACCGCGCCGAACTCGTCGACTTCGGCAAGCTGCTCCTGAACCCCGTGGCGCTCGCGGCGTTCCCGCACACGATCTTCTCGGGGTGGATGTTCGCCGCGATGGTTGTGGTGTCGGTCTCCGCCTGGCATCTGGCCCGCGGCCGCAACGTCGAGATGATGCGCGCCCCGCTGCGCTTCGGCCTCTGGTCGACCGTGGTGTCCTTCGTCCTCGTCGCGATCGCCGGCGACCAGCTGAGCCTGGTGATGGTGGCCACGCAGCCCATGAAGATGGCCGCGGCCGAGGCGACCTTCAACACCGTGTGCGGCGCGAACGCCTCTTCTCGTCT
>NZ_BADA01000494.1 GCF_000333395.1 Microbacterium sp. B19 | reverse complement strand
CCGATCCTGTTCCCCTGATGTTCACGTACATCTTCGGCGGCGCGATCGCCGGCGATGTCGCGAGCTACCTGCCGATCATCATCCCCGGCATCCTCGTCCAGACCGTCATCACGACCTCGGTCGTGACCGGCGTGCAGCTGCGTGAGGACATGGACAAGGGCGTGTTCGACCGGTTCCGATCCTTGCCGATCGCGCGCATCGCCCCGCTGTCCGGCGCGCTGCTGACCGGGGAGGAGGGGTCAGAGCCGCAGCACCTCGGTGACGCGGACGACGGCCGTCCCCTCCTCCTCCGAGGCGGCGAGGTCGACCTCGGCGCGGATGCGCCAATCGTGGTCGCCGGCCGGGTCGTCGATCGTCTGCTCGACGCGCCAGAGGCCGTCCGCCGCGGCCGACTCGTCGATGTCGACGTACGCCGACGACCGCGCGGCACCGCCCGTGCCGATCGTGTCGTGCTCGTCGAAGTACGCATCGAGCGCCGCGGACCAGTCGACGTCCGGGTCGAGCTCGGCGAGTTCGTCGTCGCGCTGGAGCGCGGCGAGCTGTACTCGGCGGAACATCTCGTTGCGCACGAGCACGACGAACGCGCGCCGGTTCGTGAGGATGGACGGCGGAGCCGGCGGCACGACCGGTGCCGACGGGTCGTCCGCGGGGTTGATGAGCTGCTCCCACTCGTCGACGAGGCTCGAGTCCACCTGCCGCACCAGCTCGCCGAGCCAGGCGATGAGGTCGAGCAGGTCGGGCGTCTGAGCGTCGGCGGGGACCGTCTGCCGGATGGCCCGATAGGCGTCGCTGAGGTAGCGCAGCACGAGTCCCTCGCTGCGGGCGAGCTGGTACAGCGACACGTACTCGCCGAACGAGCACGCGCGCTCGAACATGTCGCGCACGACCGACTTCGGCGACAGCTCGAAGTCGCGGATCCACGGCTGGCTCGACGCGAACACCTCGTAGGCCTGCGCGAGCAGCTCGTCGAGCGGTTTCGGCCAGGTGATCTCCTCGAGCAGTTCCATCCGCTCGTCGTACTCGATGCCCTCGCGCTTCATCGCCGCCACGGCCTCGCCGCGGGCGCGGAACTGCTGCTGCGACAGCACGGGGCGCGGGTCGTCGAGCGTCGCCTCGATGACGCTGACGACGTCGAGCGCGTAGTGCCCGGTGCCGACCGACGAGGCCGGGGGCGTGGCATCCGGCCCCCTCCCGAGTTCGACTTCGGGGTCGAGCAACTCGATCGCGGCGAGCGCGAACGGCGACAGCGGCTGGTTGAGTGCGAAGTTCGGCTGCAGGTCGACGGTGAGCCGGATGCCATCGGCCCCCGCCTCGACCACGCCGGCCTGGAGCAGCGTGCGGAAGATCGCGATGGCGCGGCGGGCGAGCTCGTACTGCCGGGGGCGCGGCTCGTGGTTGTCGAAGACGAGGGAGCGGACGTTGCCGAAGACGTCGCCGCCGCGGGCGATGACGTTGATGAGCATCGCGGCGGTGAGCTTCATCTGCGGCTGGAGCGGCTCGGGCTCGGCGGCGACGAGACGGTCGTAGCTCTGCTCGGTCCAGTTGACGAACCCCTGCGGCGCCTTCTTCCGGACGATCTTCTTCTGCTTCTTGAGGTCGTCGCCGGCCTTGGCGATCTGCGCGGCGTTCTCGATCTCGTGGTCGGGCGCCATCACGACGACGGTGCCCGCGGTGTCGTATCCGGCGCGGCCGGCGCGCCCGGCGATCTGGTGGAACTCGCGCGCGGAGAGCTGGCGCATGCGCGTACCGTCGTACTTCGTCAGCGCGGTGAGCAGCACCGTGCGGATCGGCACGTTGATGCCGACGCCGAGGGTGTCGGTGCCGCAGATGACCCGCAGGAGCCCGCGCTGCGCGAGCGTCTCGACGAGCCGGCGGTACCGCGGCAGCATGCCGGCGTGGTGCACACCGATCCCCGCGCGCACGTACCGCGACAGCGTCTTGCCGAAGCCGGTGGTGAAGCGGAAACCGCCGATCGCCTCGGCGATCTCGTCGCGCTGCTCGCGTCCGATGATGCGGATGGACGACAGGGCCTGCGCGCGCTCCATCGCTGCGGCCTGCGAGAAATGCACGACGTACACGGGCGCCTGACGGGTGTCGAGCAGCTCCTGCACGGTCTCGTGCACGGGCGTGCGGGCGTATTCGAAGTGCAGCGGCACGGGACGCTCGACGCCGGTGACCCGCGCCGTGGGGCGACCGGTGCGGCGGGAGAGGTCGTCGGCGATGTCGGTGACGTCTCCGAGGGTCGCGGACATGAGGATGAACTGCGCCCGGGTGAGCAGCAGGAGCGGCACCTGCCACGCCCACCCGCGGTCGGGTTCGCCGTAGTAGTGGAACTCGTCCATGACGACCTGGTCGACCTGGGCGTCCGGTCCCTGTCGGAGGGCGAGGTTCGCGAGGATCTCGGCCGTGCAGCAGATGATCGAGGCGTCGGAGTTCACCGACGAGTCGCCCGTGACCATCCCGACGTTCTCGGCGCCGAAGATCTCGACGAGCGCGAAGAACTTCTCGCTCACCAGCGCTTTGATGGGGGCCGTGTAATAGCTGCGGCCGCCTCGGGAGAGGGATGCCGCGTGCGCAGCGACGGCGACGAGGGACTTGCCCGTGCCGGTCGGGGTCGACAGGATCACGTTCGCGCCGGACACGATCTCGATGATCGCCTCGTCCTGCGCGGGGTAGAGCGTGAGTCCGCGGCCGCTCGCCCACTCGACGAACCCGAGGTAGGCGGCATCCGGGTCGCTGCCTGCGGGCACGTGGTCGAGGAGGGAGGTCACTGCTCCACCCTCTCATCCGCCCGTGCTCAGCCCGCGTCGCTGAAGACGCCGAGGTTCTCGCCGTCGAACACGAACTGCACGCTCGAACCTCGGGGGAACCGCTCGACGAAAGCGTCCGGCACGGTGGAGTTGACCACGAACTGCAACGTCGCGGGGAACGCGCCCGCGCCGCATCCCGCCTGCGAGAAGCCGGAGTATCCGCCCGCGTCGAGTTCGTCGATCGTCGCGGTCGGGGTGAGGAAGATGCACGGGTTGCGCTCCCCGTCGGGGCCGAACTGCGCGTAGGCGACGAACGCGCTCATGCCGTAGAAGTCGGGGTAGGCGCGTCCGTCCGAGCTGGCGGGTCCGAAGATGCCCGGGATCGAGCGCCCGTCTTCGGGCTTCAGCGTCGCGATCTGCGGAACACCGGCGCTGGTCTGCACGGGGAGGATCGAGACGCTCACTACCGTGAGCGCGCTCGAGAGCGCGGCCACCAGCGCCAGTGAGATTCCCCACAGCCAGAAGACGCGTCGGGACCGGATGGGGCGCCCGCGGCGCGGCGGCTCCTCTTCGGCCTCGGCGTCGGCGTCGGCCTCGGGGACGGGCGGGTCCTCCGGCACGGCCTCGACGAACTCCGTGGCCTCGACGACCTCCGTCGCTGGGGCCACGGGCCGGACGAGCTCCCGCCGCTGCTGCTCCTCGAGTTCCGCGAGGCGCTGCAGCGCACCGGGGTCGGCGGCGATGTCGGCGTCGGGCCCGTAGGCCCGGGCGCGGAGGCGGCGCAACTCCTCGGGAATCTCGTCGCTCATCCTCCGCATCGTGCCACACGGCGATGCGTTCGGGGCGCGAAACCGGGGCGGCGCGGCCGGCGGGGCGCGACACCGGTCACCGATATCGACAGGCGAAACTGATCAGTTTAGACTGACGACTTGTGCCCCCCACTCCTCCTCCCCCCACCCCCGCACAGACGGCCGTCGACCTGTGGGCGACCGTCGCGCGGCTTCTCCGCCGGATGCGCGAAGCGGGCGCCGACGACGACCTCACGCCCTCGCAGGCCTCCGCGCTCGCACGACTCGGCAAGGGCGGGGTGTCCACGGCGAGCGCCCTGGCCGGCGCCGAGCGGGTCCGACCGCAGTCGATGGCGGCGACGGTCGACGCGCTGGAGTCGGCCGGGTTCGTCACGCGCACCCCCGACCCGTCCGACGGGCGGCGGCAGATCATCGACCTCACCGACGCGGGGCGCGCCCGACTCGTCGGGCAGCGCGAGGCCGCGGCGGAGTGGCTCGAGCACGCGCTGTCCGAACTCGATCCGGACGAGCTCGCCACCGTGGCATCCACGATCGCGATCCTCGGGCGCCTCCTCCCGTGACGTCGCTCCTGCGCCGCACGGCTCCCGCCGATCGGTTCGACCGGCGCCTGCTCGCCCCCATGATGGTGGGCACGATCCTGAACCCGGTCAACACCGCGATCATCGCGGTCGCCCTCACTCCCATCGGGATCGCGCTGGGCGCCCCGGCATCCGAGACGGTGTGGCTGGTCTCGGCGCTGTACCTCGCCACCGCGATCGGTCAACCGCTGGTGGGCCGGCTCGTCGACGTCTTCGGCGCGAAGCCGCTGTTCCTCGTCGGCGCGGTCATGGTCGCCGCGGGCGGGGCGATCGGGTTGTTCGCGCCGGAGTCGCCCGAGAGCATCTGGTGGCTGGTTGCGGCCCGCGTGATCCTGGGGCTCGGCACGTGCGCCGGGTACCCGGCGGCGATGCACATGATCCGCGCCGAGGCCGAGCGCACCGGGATGGCGTCTCCCGCCGGCATCCTGACCATCCTGTCGGTGACCACGCAGACCACCGCCGTCATCGGCCCGACGCTCGGCGGTCTGCTGATCGGCGCGTGGGGCTGGCGCGCGACGTTCGCAATCAACATCCCGTTGGGGCTGATCTCGCTGCTGCTCGGCGCCCTGTTCTTCCCGCGCCACACCGCGATCGAGCCGGCGCCGCACGAACGGCCGCGCATCGACGGCGTCGGGATCGCGCTGTTCGCGGTGGCGATGCTGAGCCTGCTGGTGTTCCTGCAGAACATCGGGATCGCCCTGATCTGGATGCCGGTGCTCGCCGTCGCGGTCGGTGCGGCGTTCGTGTGGTGGGAGCGCCGCGTTGACGACCCGTTCATCGACGTCCGGGTGCTCACGACGAGCATCCCGCTGCTGCTCACCTTCGTCCGTTCGCTGCTGACCGCAACCGTGTCCTACACGTTCGTGTACGGCTTCACGCAGTGGCTCGAGGACGGCCGCGGTCTCGATCCCACCGCGACGGGGCTCGTGCTGCTGCCCGTGTTCGCGACCGGCGTCGTCTTCGCGCTCGCGTTCGGCCGGCGGCCCGAGGTCGTGTGGAAGCTGCTGCTGGGCTCGGCCGCGCAGCTCGTCGCCGGCATCCTCGTGCTCTTCATGACGGATGCCTCGCCGCTGTGGTTCCTCGTGCTCACGATGGTGATCCTCGGCATCCCGCAGGGGCTGAACAACCTCGCGATCCAGAACTCGCTGTACGCGCAGGCGGAGCCCGCCCGCATCGCGTCGTCCGCCGGGTTGTCGCGGACGTTCTTCTACCTCGGCGCGATCGTGTCGTCGGTGGTCTATGGCAACGCGTACGGCGCGCGGGCTTCGACGTCGGGGTTGCACACGCTCGGCTGGTTCGTCGTGGCGGTCGCCACCGTCTTCCTGGTGATCACGGTGTTCGACCGCTCGCTCGCGCGCGTGGGTCGCCCTCCGCTCCATTCGGGGGAATAGATCGAGGGATGCCGCGTTGCACCTCTCATGCGCTCCTTCGGCACCCTCTCCTTCGGGCATTACGGCCCTCTCGGCGGCGGCCATCACCTCTCGGCCGGTGACTCGATGCTGCAGGCGATCGACCTCGCCCAGGGCATGGACGACCTCGGCGTGAACGGCATTTCGTTCCGGGTCCACCACTTCGCCCGGCAGCAGTCGGCCCCCATGCCGCTGCTCGCGGCGATTGCGGCACGCACCTCGCGCATCGAGGTGGGCACCGGCGTCATCGACATGCGGTACGAGAACCCGCTGATGCTCGCCGAGGAGGCGGCATCCGTCGACCTGATCAGCGGCAACCGCCTGGCGCTCGGCGTGAGCCGCGGGTCACCCGAGTCCGTCCTGCGCGGCTACGAGGCGTTCGGCTACACGGGGTCCGAGGACCCGCGCGGAGCCGACATCGCCCGCGACCACTTCGACCTGTTCCTGCGCGCGATCGACGGCGAGGGCCTCGCCGAGCGCGACCCGATGAGCCCCTTCGGCGGCGGCACGGGCCTCCAGCGGATCGAGCCGCACTCCCCCGGTCTGCGCACGCGCATCTGGTGGGGCGCCGGCACGACCGGGACGGCGGAGTGGGCCGGGCGCACGGGCGTGAACCTCATGTCGTCGACGCTCCTCACCGAAGCCGACGGCACACCGTTCGACATCCTGCAGGCGCGTCAGCTCGACGCGTTCCGTGCCGCGTGGACCGAGGCCGGTCACGCGGGCACCCCGCGCACGTCGGTGAGCCGCAGCATCTTCCCCATCGTCAGCGACGAGGACCGGCTGTACTTCGGCGGATCCGCCGGCTCCGACCAGATCGGCGTGATCGACGGCATGCGCTCGACCTTCGGCAAGACGTACGCCGCCGAGCCCGACGTCCTTGTCGAGCAGCTGCAGAACGACGCCGCCGTCATGAGCGCCGACACCCTGATGCTGACGATCCCGTCGCAATTAGGCGTTGATTTTTGTGTACATATGGTGGAGTCGTTCGCGAAGCATGTAGCTCCCGCGCTCGGGTGGGTGCCCAGCACGCAAAACCCTGCAGTGGCACGCGCGGTCTGAGTAGGGTCCGAACGGCGCCTCAGACACGCGCGGGACGGGCGCCCGATAGCATGGTCGACACAACGAAGTTGGATCAGTCGACATGAGCGAGGCGCCATGACAACCCTAGAAGCTCAGCTTGAGGACGCGCGGCGCGCGATTTCGACGGACGGATACCCGATGAGCGTGGGCGAGCTCACGAATATGTTCCGTGAGAAAGAACTCATCATCCGACCTCCCTTCCAACGACTTTTCCGTTGGGACGAGGATCAAAAGTCACGGCTTGTCGAGAGCATCTTAATTGGCATCCCACTACCCTCGGTATTCGTCGCGCAGGACGAAAATGGGAACTGGGAGCTAGTGGACGGCCTCCAAAGAATCAGCACCCTGCTGCAATTGCAAGGTCTGCTTGACCACGCTGATTTCCCTCCACTACGGCTTAGAGCCACCAAATACCTGCCAGCTCTCGAAAATCTTGTGTGGGAAGACAGCGAGCACCCCGACCAAGCTCTCACCGCTGCACAGCGCCGGGACATCAAACGATCAAAGATTGACTTGAAGATCGTGCAGCGCGAGTCGGACGCGAAAACTAAGTTCGACCTTTTTCAGCGCCTCAACTCCTTCGGCTCGAAGCTCTCAAACCAGGAGATTCGCAACGCACAGCTCGTTGGCGTGAATTCTGCATTCGTCGAGTGGGTGAGCGGCCTGGCGGCACATGAAGCGTTTGTTTCACTACTGAGCCTTCCCGACAGCAGCATGCGCAAGAAGTACGACGAAGAGCTTGTTCTGCGATTCCTCTACTTGCACGCTCTTTCAGACGAAGACATCCGAGGCATACGAAACTTCCAGGATGGGCTCCAGGAATTTGCCATTTCTCTGGCCCTCGACTTCGACGACAGCTACAAGCAGCAGGCAGAGCAAGTCTTCAAGGAAACCTTCGATCGACTGCTCGACGCAGACGAAAAGGTACTTGGACGCTGGGATAGCGTGAAGCAGGACTTCAAGGGCGGCTTTCTCAATTCGTCATTCGAGGCGTTGGCGATCAGTCTTGGTTATCTGATTCGCGAGGGCGTTAACACTCGGACCGACCTGCGTGCATGCGCAATCGAATTCTGGAACCTGCCAGACATGACTACCCGGTTCGCTACCGGGAAGTCCACGGAAGCCCGGCTGAGCATGATGGTTCCGGCTGGACGAGACATCATCCGAGCCTGATGGCAAAGATTCGGACCGTCGAGGCCCTAGACCAGGCGATTGATGCTGAGATTGCCTGGCGGAAGCAAGAGCTCACGACGGCTCTCAAACTCGTTCAGCAGTCTTCCGGGACTGCGCAGAGAGCAAATGTTCGGTCCGGCGTGCTTATCCTCTACGCTCACTGGGAGGGGTGGGTGAAGGCCGTGGCTCGGCTTTACATCCGGTATGTGAATACGAAGTCATTACCATACGAACGGCTGAGTGAGGCTTTTCTAGGCAATGCGCTCAAAACCAAGATGACGGAGATCGAAGCAGCCACCAAACCGCTGAAGCACAACGAGTTCGCTGCCTTCCTGCGCGCGGACCTCTCGAAAGGTGCAGCGCTATCAGAAGACCTCATCCGTACGGACAGTAACCTTCGTTCGACCGTCTTCTTCGACATCCTGGCGAGGCTCGGGCTCGAACAGCGGTCGCAATACACGCTCCGCGCGAATCTTATAGACACAGAACTCGCCGACAGGCGAAATTCGATCGCTCACGGGGAATATCTGGATCTCAAACTCGACGACTACAAGGCCCTCCGCGATGCTGTGCTTGGCCTTCTTGAACTATTCACTGACGATGTTCGTAACGCTGCTTCTATGGGCATGCATCTTGCCACACCCGCGCCACAAACCTAGGGGCAATTTCGGAGGAGATTCGCGATTTCAGCACGCCTACCGGTCGTAATCAAAACGCCTCCACGACCGTTTGCGATGGACCTGGTTCGCATACTGGGCAAATCGAGGGAACGAGCAAGGCCGGGGAGATCTATCCCCGGCCCTGTCGAGATATAACCCTCTACCAGCGGATTGGGTGATCCGCCAAGAATTCATATCAGTCGAATGAAATGCTTCAGTGTCCACACAAGTCAGAACTGGAGATAAACCGCTATTGCGCAAGCGAGCATCATCTTGCGCGTCAGGTTCAATTGCTCTGGACTCTTACGCGCGTGGTCCGCCATTCCTCGACGCTCATGTAGTCAGACTCGAGCGCGCGATAAACCGTCTTTCGGGAAACTCCCATCGCGCGGGCGATTTCAGCCTTCGGAACTCTGAGCTCTGCCTTTTGCCGTAAATCGGCGAGCTGAGCACTGTTGAGCTTCGGCTTCTGACCTTTGTATTTGCCGGCAGCCTTCGCGACTGCAATTCCTTCGAGCTGCCGTTGCCGGATGATTCGGCGCTCGAACTGGGCGAAGGAGCCAAGCATGTTGAACATAGCCTCGGTGTAAGGATCGATCTCCTGTCCGGGGGTGAAGGTCATGCGTTCTTGCTCGAAGTGAACGGTGACGCCCTTCGCTCGAAGTGCAGACACGATCCGGTTCAGGTCCACGATGGAACGAGCCAGGCGGTCAATGCTCCAGACCAGTAGAGTGTCTCCGCTCCGCAGCCAGTCGATGCATTCGTCGAGCACTGGCCGCTCATTGCCCTCCTTGCCGCTCTCCTTCTCCTCGAACACTTTGTCGGAGCGCTCGGCAAGCTCCTGCTGTCGAGCGAGGTTCTGATCCGCGCCGGATACCCGAAGGTAGGTAGCTGTCTGTCCTGTGGTAGTCATGGCGTGTCTCCTGGTGGGGTCGGTATCAACTCTGTGACTCAGAGATGAGATCTATATCGGAGCACCACTTTTCGGTCCTATTCCTGACTGTGCCCCGCCGTATACCGCGGCGCACATGCAGAAAAGGGCCGCGATCCAAAGATCGCGACCCTCAGCCGTGGTGTCACACACCCATCAAGGTTGAGCCCAGTCACCCAATCGACCTGTGTAACAGCATCAGCAATAGCATGTGAATTGGCCTGACTTTCGTTCCGTTCTTCAAGCAAGGATGGAACACGATGAACAGGAAGTACTCGCCGGAGATGCGTGAGCGGGCGCTCAGGATGCTCGCGGAGACGCGGCCGTCGCACCCGAACATGATGAGCGCGGTCCGTCATGTCGCCGGGCTGCTCGGGATGAGTCCGGAGACGCTGCGGCTCTGGCAGCGCCGCTACGAGGTCGACGCGGGCGTCAAGCCTGGGCTGACGACCGATGCTGCTGCGGAGATCAAGCGGCTGCAGAAGGAGAACGCCGAGCTGCGGAAGGCGAATGAGATCCTGAAGGCTGCGAGCGTGTTTTTCGCGAAGGAGCTCGACCGCCCCTGACCGAGATGGTCCGGTTCATAAGCGAACACCGGGATCGTTTCGGGGTCGAGCTCATCTGCCGCGTCCTCCGACCGGCAGTGCAGGGCTTTCTCACCGCGCGCGGCTATCGCGCTGCGGTCGGTCGCGCGCCGTCGGCCCGGCAACTGCGCGACGAGCTCCTCGTCCCGGAGGTTGCGCGGTTGCATGCGGAGAACTACGGCGTTTACGGGCGCAGGAAGATGCACGCCCTCATGCGCCGGCAAGGCTGGCAGATCGGCCGGGACCAGACCGAACGCCTCATGCGGCTCGCTGGGGTGCGCGGCGTCCGGAAGTCGAAGCGGATATTCACTACGCGCTCGGACAAGACGACCGTCCTGCCGAGCGATCTCGTGAACCGCCGCTTCACGGCGCCGGCACCACGACGGCTCTGGGTCTGCGACGTCACCTACGTCGCGACCTGGAGTGGTTTCGCCTACGTCGCGTTCGTCACCGACGTCTACTCGCGCCGCATCGTCGGGTGGAACGTCGCATCGACGCTGCGGTCAGAGATCCTCCCGATGCAGGCGCTCGACATGGCTGCCTGGAACGTCGGCGGCCGCCTTGATGGGCTCATTCATCACGCCGACCACGGGTCGAACTACACCGCGATGGTTTACACGGAGCGGATCGCCGAACTCGGCGCCGTCCCCTCCACGGGGACGGTCGGCGACAGCTTTGATAACGCGATGGCCGAGACCGTGAACAACCTCTACAAGACCGAACTCATCCGCCAGCGCGGTCCCTGGCGGACCGTCGAGCAGGTCGAGCTCGCGACGCTCGAGTGGGTGTGGTGGTGGAACAACCAGCGGCTACACGGCGAGCTCGACATGCGCACCCCCGTCGAGGTCGAACAGGCGTATTACGCTGACCAAGAATCAGGCCAGCCGGCCCCTGCCGGACAAGGCTCCCGATAGGAACGAAAGTCAGGCCGATTCATTGACCGTGGCATCCGGGTCCGTTCTTTGCGCGCTCTCGACCTAGGCTGAGGACATGGTGTCCGTGCGGGTGGCCGAGTTCCCCCGGGACCACGAATCCGTGTCCGCACTCCTGGCGTCGTACCTCCGCGCGACCGAGACGGAGAAGGCCGAACACGGGCTCGTCGCCGCGGAGGCCCCTCTGCCGGAGCGCTACGGGCGGGAGATCGCCGACCCTGCCACGGCGCTCGCGGGACGCCGCATCCTGATCGCCAGCCTCGACGGGGAGGATTGCGGGGTGGTCGTGGTCGGGCGCTCCGCGGACACCGCGGAGATCTCCCGGTTCTGGACCTCGCCGGACGCGCGGGGCCGCGGAGTCGGAACGGCTCTCCTCGAGCAGGCCCTGAGCCACGCAGGGCGACCGGTGAGGCTCTCCGTTTGGCCCTGGCGCGAGTCGGCGATCGGCCTCTACCGCCGATACGGATTCCAGACCGTCCCCTCGTGGGACCCTCGGCCCGAGCTCATCTGCCTCGAGCTGTCGGGCGCCGGTGCGGAACGGCGAGGATAGCCAGTCGCACGGCCCGTCTCAAGGGCTCACCGAGGAATCCGTCCCGGGCATAACGTCGTCTCCGCTCCTCATCCAGAGAAGCGCTGTGCCACCCGGCACCTCACAGCAAGGAGAACATCGTGCTTTGGACGATCCTCGGCCTCATCATCGTGGGCCTCATCGCCGGCTTCATCGCGCGTGCCGTTATCCCCGGCAAGCAGAGCATGAGCATCCTCATGACCATCGTCCTCGGAATCGTCGGCTCGTTCGTCGGCGGCTTCCTCGGATTCCTGCTCTTCGGCAGCGACCCGACGGGCGGCTTCCTGCAGCCGTCGGGCATCATCGGTTCGATCATCGGCGCGATCATCGTGCTCGGCATCTACGTCTTCGCGACGCGCGGCCGCAGCGCCCGCACGCGCTGACCCGCACTCCCACGACGCCCCCCCCCCCCCCCCAAA
>NZ_BADA01000495.1 GCF_000333395.1 Microbacterium sp. B19 | reverse complement strand
GCCGCACGCCGGTCGCGGCGGGAACGCCCCGTCAGCGCGAGCGCAGAGGGGCGGGCGTCAGTGGGCGCCGAGCGGTGGCCCCCGCCGCCGGGCGGAGTCGGCCAGCAGGACCGACGTGGGGCGCACGACCGCGACGACCTCGGCGAGCACACGGCGGCGCGGAGTCGGGACGAGAACGGTGGACGCCACGGCGACGCGGGCGCGCAGCCACTCGACGGCGCGGTCGGCCAGGGTGCGCAGCAGGGCGAGGGTCCGCTCCCCGCGGTGCAGGGCGAGGGTCGTGGCCGCGGCGGCGACGAGGTGCCAGCCCCACATCGCGGCATCCGGGGCGATCATCGCCAGGTCGGGACCCGTCATCTCGACGCGGGCGGCACCGTGGACGTGGCCGGCGACGCGGGAGTCGGGGGCGCCGAGCACGAAAAGGGTGTGGAACAGCAGCTGGCTCAGGGCGACGGCGGGCGCGAGACGCCACACCGACAGCCGGCGGCCGGCCAGGATCGTGCACACGACGAACGACAGCGCGAGCGGGACGACGATGCCGAACCACCCGGGGACGTCGCCACCGGCGGTGACGTGGGACAGCAGCGCGACGAAAGTGGCGAGGGAGGCGCCGGCGGCGCCGCGCGCGACGCGTGTCCCCCGGCCCTGTCGTCGCATGGGAGCCATTCTGTCAGGTCGGCGCGGGACCTCCCGCGCACCCTAGGCTGAGCGCGTGAATGCTCCCGAGCACACCGCCCCTCCGCCTCGAGCCGTCATCGCGGGATCCAGCGGATTCGTGGGCCGCGCCCTCACGGCGGCGTTCCGCGCGGACGGCTACGCCGTCGCCACGATCGGCCGCACCGGCACCGCGACGTGGGGCGATCCGGCCGGGATCGCGCGGCTCGTCGACGGGGCCGACGTTTTGGTGAACCTCGCGGGACGCATCGTGTCGTGCCGCTACACCGACGCGAACCGCGACGAGATCCTGCGCTCCCGGGTCGACACGACGCGTGCTCTCCACCGGGCGGTCCAGGATGCCGCGCACCCGCCGCGCGTCTGGATGAACGCCTCGACCGCCACCATCTACCGCCACGAGACCGAGCGCGGCAATGACGAGTTCGACGGCGTGATCGGCGACGGCTTCTCGGTCGACGTCGCCACGAGCTGGGAACGGGCGTTCTTCGGCGGAGACCTCCCCGCCACGCGCCGCATCGCCCTCCGCATGGCGATCGTCCTGGGCGACGGCCCCGCCACGCGCATGCTCCTCGCCCTGGGGAAGCTGGGCCTCGGCGGCCCGCAGATCGACAGCTGGTGGTTCCCGCACCGCCGCTACCGCGGCATCGGGACGCGACCGACCGGACCGGTGTGGTCGTCGTGGCACCGCACGCACGGACGGCAGCGGTTCAGCTGGATCCACATCGACGACGTCGTGGCATCCGTCCGCTTCCTGCGCGAACGGGACGACATCGACGGACCGGTCAACCTCGCCGCCCCGGGCGTGAGCGACAACCACACCCTCATGCGCGAGGTGCGGCGCGTCGCGGGGATGCCGGTGGGCCTCCCGGCCTTCCGCTGGATGCTCGACCCCGCCATGGCGATCCTCCGGAACGAACCGGAGCTGGTGCTCAAGAGCCGGTGGGCCGTGCCCGCAGTGCTGACGCGGGCGGGATTCGCCTTCGCGTACGACGAGCTGGGGCCGGCGCTGGATGCCGTGGCATCCGTGCGCCGGCCCCGGGCCCGCGATCTCTTCTCGGACTGAGAAGAGCGGATCGGTCAGGTGTTGCGGCGCACGAAGCGCAGCAGCGCGGCGATGACGCCGATGATCAGGATGATGATCCCGATCCACAGGAGGAACTTCACGGCCTCGACGAAGATGCCGAGGAACAGGAAGACGAGTCCGATGACGATGAGGAGGATGGCGAGTGCTGGCATGCTCCCCACTGTCCTCTGTCGGGTCTCATCGGCCCACGCCCTTGACAGAGACATCGGCGGCGAGGCACGCGCGTGTCAAGCACCTCTCGCGTGCGGGTGGTCCGGTCTAGCGTCGGACGCGTCACCGACAGAAAGGCGCATCATGGGCGATCGCGACACCACCGGACACGGCACCGGCCCCGAAGAGGGCGAGTACACCGAGGTCGAACTCCCCGACGGTGAGGAAGCCGGCCGCAACCTCGATGCCCCCGGCGAGTACGTCGACGCCGAGCTCGCCGACGGCACGGCCGCGCGTCCGCGCGCCGACGAGCCCGGGTCGTACACCGACGTCCAGCTCCCCGACGGCGACGAAGACCGCGACGACGTCGAACGGCCCGGCGAGTACACCGACCGCGATCGCTGAGTCAGCGCTCGAGCGTGACCTGCGGATCGGTCCGGTAGGCCGCGCGGTAGACGGCGACGAACGCGAGCACGTCGACGAAGCCCCACCGCAGAGCGATCTCCGCCACCGAAGAACGCGTCGGATCGGATGCCACGAGGTCCGCGTGCGCGGCGCTCACCCGGGCCTGCGCGAGGTAGGCCTCCGGCGTGACGGCGAGGTGCGCGTTCGCCGCGAAGGCCCGCCGCAGGCCGGCGGCGGACGTACCGACCGCGCGCGCGGCGTCGTCCGCCGTCACCGGGAGGGACGCGTGATCGTCCATCCAGCTCGTCGCGGCGGCGTAGATCGCGGCCTGTTCGAGAGCCGACGCCCGCCGTTCGCGCGGGTCGCCCGCGAGGGGGAACGCCTCGAGGGTCGCCGCGACGATCGCCCGCCGGACGTGGGCGCGCACGAGCGGCTCGGACAGCAGCGGCAGCTGCGTGAGCGACCAGCGCAGCGTCGCGAGCCAGTAGTCGCGCAGCCGCGGAGACACGGGAGCCGTTCCATCGAATCTCACCTCGAGGCTGTCGTCGCCGTAGATGACGCGCGCCGCTTCGGTGAGGTGCGCGGCATCGAACGCGACCATCTCGACGACTGTGCCGTCCGCGCGCCCGAGGAGTTCCTGACCGGGCTGCACGATGCCGGGCGCCACGCTGTACTCCCCTTCCACAGACCCGATGCGCCACGTGTACCCGGGAGTGGAGGTGGCGAAGAAGAAGCGATCGGCCTCGTAGACGACCTCGGCGCGACACCCCCAGGAAAGTCGTCGCAGGGCGAAGGCGTCATCGCCGGCGGCTCGCTCGGCGAGCGTTCCCGCGTCGGACTGCACGTCGACGCGCCCGTACTGGGTACGGAGCCATTCGAGGGCTTCGGCGGGCTCGGTCGTGCGGACGCGCGCGTCGAAGTAGTCGCTGCTCATGGACCTGCGGCACCTCGCTCCCGCTGGACTGCGCCAACGCCATAGTAGTTAACCCGCGGACCCCTCCGGCACGCTCTTCTCGCCCCCGATAGTTCACCCCTCCCCCGAAAGGCGCTCCCATGACCGACTCGCCCGTCATCCGAGACATCCATCCCGACGACGCGGGCGAGGTGCTGACGATCCAGCGCGCGGCCTTCGCGAGCGAAGCACTGATCTACGGCGACCCCGACATGCCGCCGCTGACCCAGACGCTCGAGGAGCTCGAGGCCGAACTCGTCGAGAACCTCGGCTGTGTCGCGATCGTGGGACACCGCCTCGTGGGCGCCGTCCGGGCACGGCTCTCGGGCGACCTGCTGCTCATCGGACGTCTCGCGATCGCCCCGGATCAGCAGGGCGGCGGCCTCGGGTCGAAGCTCCTCGCGGCGGTCGAGGAGCGCGGGCGCTCGGCCGGCGCCACCGAGGCCGAGCTCTTCACCGGCGGCCTCAGCGAAGCCAATCAGCGCCTCTACGAGCGCGAGGGCTACCACCGCACCGAGACGACCGCCGACGGCGAGATCTTCTACCGCAAGCCGCTCGCCTGACACCCCGGCATCCACCGACGCACCGCTTCGGCGACGCTCCGCCACCCGCCCCGCCGACGTCCCGCCCCGCCGGCGCCCCGCTCCGGCGACGCTCCGCCGGCGCGCCCCCGCCGGCGCCCCGCCCCGTTTCCCGCGTTCGGTGTCCAAGACACGCGGATGCCACGGCCGGCCGTCCGCGTGTCTTGGACACTCAACGGGTCGGGCGGGGCCGCGCACGCCCCGACCCGACCCGCCGGATCCTTACGGGGTCGGCATGCCGCCGTTGACGTTGAGGGTCTCGCCGATGACGTAGCTGGACTCCGCGGATGCCAGGTACACGTACGCCGGGGCGAGTTCGGCGGGCTGCCCCATGCGGCCGAGGGGCGTCTCCTCGCCGAACTCGGCGACCTTCTCCTGGGGCTGCCCGTCCGACACCTGCAGCGGCGTCCAGATGGGGCCCGGGGCGACGGCGTTGACGCGGATGCCCTTCGGGGCCAGCTGCTGACCGAGCGCCTTGGTGAACGCGTTGATCGTCGCCTTCGTCGAGGCGTAGTCGACGAGGATCGCCGACGGCGAGTACGCCTGGATCGAGGTCGTGTTGATGATCGCCGACCCGGCCGGCAGGTGCGGCAGCGCCGCCTTCGTCACCCAGAACATCGCGTAGACGTTGGTCTTGAACGTGGCGTCGAACTGCTCGTCGGTGAGGGTCTCGAGGTCTTCGTTGAACAGCTGCTTGCCGCCGTTGTTGACGAGGATGTCGAGCCCGCCGAGCTCCTCGACGGCCTGCGCGACGAGCGCGCGGCAGTACTCGGGGTCGCGGAGGTCGCCCGGGATCTGCGCGACGGTCGCGCCGGCCTCGCGCAGGATGCCGGCGATGCGATCGGCATCCTCCTTCTCCTCCGGCAGGTACGACATCGCGACCGACGCGCCCTCGCGGGCGAAGGCGATCGCGGTGGCCGCGCCGATGCCGGAGTCCGCGCCGGTGATGAGGGCCTTGCGCCCCTCGAGCCGGCCGCTGCCGACGTAGGTGTCCTCGCCGAGGGCGGCCTTGGGCGACAGCTCGGCATCCAGACCCGGCTCGGGCTGGTGCTGCTTCGAGGGTTCGATGTCGGCGTAGAGCTTCGCGGGGTCGGTGAAGGTGTACTGGCTGGTCATGGCGAGTCCTTTCAGGGGGGATGCCGGGGCGCGTGCCGCCCCGACGGGGGGAAGGTCAGCGGTCGCCGAGGTCTGCCTCGTCGACCACCTCACGGATGACGAGGGCGGCGTTGATGAGCGCGAGGTGGCTGAGCGCCTGCGGGAGATTGCCCCAGAACGCCCCGTCTTCCTCGGCGATCATCTCGGCGTACATGCCCACGTCGTTGGCCTGGGCCACGAGCGCGTCCATCGCCTCGATCGCCTCGGCGTGACGGCCGACGCACGCGAGCGCCGTCGCGCGCCAGAACGCGCACGCGACGAACGTGTGCTCCTCCTGGTCCATGCCGGTGTACCGGTAGACGAGGTGATTCTCGGTGCCGAGGCGTGCGGTGATGGCATCCACGGTCCTCGACATGCGCTCGCCACGGTCGAAACCGGTGGGCGCGTGCAGGAGCACCGACGCGTCGAGGTCGTCCGAGCCGGGGCGCAGGGTGTACGCCTGCAGGGTCTCCGACCAGCAGTTCTCCTCGACCCACGCGTGGATGCGGTCGCGCTCGGCGCGCCAGCGGTCGCCGTTGTCGGGGATGTGCCCGCCGTCGGCGAGCCACTGGGCGTCGTCGAGCGCTTTCCAGCAGCCCATCTTCGACGACGTGTAGTGCTCGAGTTGCGGCAGCTCCCACATGCCGGAGTCCTCGCGCCGCCACAGGTCGCATGTGCGGTCGGCGACGTCGGCGAGGAGCCGCCCGGTCTGGGTGTCGAGGCGGTTCCCGGCTTCGACGTAGGTGCGGCAGATCGCGAGGAGGTCCCCGTACACGCCGAGCTGCAGCTGTCCCTGCGCCGGGTTGCCCGTGACGACGGGAGGGATGCCATTCCACCCGGGCACCTCGTGCTTCTCGAGGCCGATGTCCGCTCCGCCGTCGAGGGTGTACATGACGCGGACTTCGGGGCCGTTCTCGCGGATCGTGCGGAGCATCCAGGACAGGGCCGCGTGCGTCTCCTCGCGCAGCCCGAAACCCACCCACGCGTGCGCGGTGTAGGCGAGGTCCCGCACCCACGCGAAGCGGTAGTCCCAGTTCTTGCCGCCCCGCGGGTTCTCAGGCAACGACGTCGTCGCCGCCGCCGCGATCGCGCCCGTCGGACTGAACAGCAGGAGCTTGAGCGCGAGCGCGCTGCGCTGCACGTCGTCCGCCCACGGCCCGTCGTACGAGAACTCGTCCGACCACATCGACCAGCCCGCGATCGTGCGGTCGATCCCGCGGTCGACGTTCTGCGCGTCGGGCACACGCAGCGGCTCCCCCTCGGTCGCGGCGATCACGAGGAGGTGGCGCGAGCCCTTCGCGGTCGTGAATCCTCCCGAGATGCTCTCGCTCCGCTCGTCGGGTTGTCCGTGGATGCCATGCTCGTGGCCGACCACGGCGAGGGAGACGTGACCGATCCGCATGATCGAGAACCCGTCGATGCGCTCGGTCCAGGGCGCGGCCGAACGGAGCATCGTGCCCGGCTGCACGCCCCACGCGAACTCGACCTCGCCGCGCACGCCCTCGACGCGCCGCGCGAGCTCGGCCCACGGCAACCGCCCCGCGATGCCGGTGACCATGGCATCCGTCAGCTTCGCCACACCGGTCGCGGTCGTGAAGGTGGTCTCGAGGACGTTGGTGTGCGGGACGTAGCGCCGCTTCACCGTGTACTCCCCCACCGGCGCGAGTTCGATGCAGCCGCCCGCGGAGTCGTCGACGAGCCGCGCGAACACGGGACGCGAGTGGAGATTCGGCAGCGGCAGCCAGTCGACGGAGCCGTCGAGCCCGATCAGCGCGACCGTGCGTCCGTCGCCGATCGCGGCGTAGTCGCGCAGCGGGCGGGACGGCGAGGGCGGGGTCGTGGGCACGGTCCCACGGTAGGAACCGCTGCGGGCTGGGCTTCGGGGGTTGTCGATCCCGGGTCGAGCGGGTACGGGGGGGGCGGTACCGCCGCGGAGCCCTCCTCGCAACCCCCGGCCGGGTGCCGCGGACGCGACCTAACGTCGAGGACGACCGCGAGTGAAAGGAACGCGCATGTCCACCACCACGAAGGACGCCCCGACCAAGAACCGCCGTCGCCCGGCCCGCGGCGGCAGCGGCCCCGAGACCACCGACGAGCAGAACGCCGAGAAGGGCTTCCAGGCCTCGGAGAAGCTCGCCGACAGCCTGCAGGCGGTCCTCGTCGACCTCATCGAACTGTCGATCCAGGGCAAGCAGGCGCACTGGAACGTCGTCGGCAAGAACTTCCGCGACACCCACCTGCAGCTGGACGAGATCATCGACGCGGCCCGCGAGTTCAGCGACACGGTCGCCGAGCGCATGCGCTCGCTGCACGCGCTGCCCGACGGCCGTAGCGACACGATCGCCGAGACGACCACGCTGCCGGAGTTCCCGCAGGGCGAGGTCGACACGGCCGAGGTCGTCGACCTCATCACCGAGCGCATCGACGCGACGGTCGGCACCGTCCGCGACGTGCACGACGACGTCGACGAGGAAGACCCCACGAGCGCCGACATCCTCCACTCCATCCTCGAGCGCCTCGAGCAGCTGTCGTGGATGGTCAGCGCGGAGAACCGCGTCGCGCGGAAGTAGCCGCGGCGAAGACGACACCGGATGCCGGGGCCTCAGGGCCTCGGCATCCGTCGTCCCCCCACCCCGCGCCGTGGGCTACCGTCGAGGGATCGACCGGGATGGGGGCCTCATGGACGATGCACGACACGACGACGCGGGATCGGGCGACCTGCGGGTGCGAGACCGACGGCGCACCTCGCCGCTCTGGTTCGCCGGGATCGGGGCGATCGGCGGCTTTACCGGGCTCCTGCCCTGGCTGATCGCGGGCCCCTTCCTCCCGCTCCAGAACCTCGGCGAGGCGCAGGATCCCTCGCAACCGGGCCCCTTCGTCCTGCTGCCGTACAGCCAGTACACGATCATCACGATCATGGTGCTCCTCGTCGTCGGGGGCGCTCTCGCGGGGGTTGTCGCGCGCGCCCGCGGCTCCCGCCCGGGATGGGGCCGTCCGCTCGCGACGCTCGCCGGGCTGATCGCCGTCGACCTCGTCGCGATCGTGCAGACCACGTCGGTCACGCGCTCCGTCCTGCAGGAGCGCAGCGAGTCCGTGGTGTACCTCGTGCTGCTCACCACGGTGGCGGTGCTCGCCGCCGTCGTCGCGTGGGCGGTGTGCCTGCTCGTGTCCGCGGCACCGCGGGCGGGAGCGGGTCTCGGGCTGGTCGTCGGCGCGGCCGCCGGAGGCTCCTGGCTCGCCGGGCTGCTGTTCCGCCCGTTCGAGTACGCCTCCCCGTTCGAGGCCGTGCTGCCGGTGCTCCCGTACCTCTCTCCGATCCTCGTCGGACTCGCGATCGCGTGGACCGGGGTGTCGTCGGCGGGGCGCATCGCCACCGCGATCGTGGGCCTGGGTCTGGTCTGGATCGTGCCGCCGCTGACGACGGCGCTCGCCTCCGCGGCGGGCTCGCGCGTGCTCGCTCACGACCTTCCGGGCATGGCGGACTACGCGGTGAACGTGTTCACGATGGCCTCGACGATGCCGGAACTGATCCTGCCGCCGATTCTCACCGCGCTCGTGGTGGCGGCGGCCGGTCTTCTCGTCGTCGGGCTGCGGAGGCGCCGGCGCATCGCCGGCGCGCCTACCGCATCCGCCGCGGCCCCTCGCTGACGGGGGTCCGCTCGCCGACGCCCGTCACCCTCGGGCGAACAGGAACGGAGGGTGCGGACCCTCGAGGCGGGCGACGGCGATCTTGACCTCGGTGAGCAACCCGCCGACCTCCTGGAGCCGGCGGTCGACCTCGGCGAATCGCTCGTCCGTGCGCGCTTCCAAACGGTCGAAGCGCTGATCCACTCGATCGAAGCGCGCGCTGGTCCGCTTTTCGACACGGTCGAGCATCCACTTCATACCCCCGAGAACGGAAGCCGAGCCCGAGAGCACGAGGCCGACCGCGGTCGCAATCATCGGCAGAGACTCCATGTTCGGCTCCTCTCGGGTGGGGTGATGCCCCCGACTGTAGGCGCACCCCACGTCGGCTGGAGCCCATCCCCGGGGCGAACCGTGCACAACTTCACCCCGCCGCCCACCGGGGAGGAGGGGGTCAG
>NZ_BADA01000496.1 GCF_000333395.1 Microbacterium sp. B19 | reverse complement strand
CCCCGACGAGGACTGACCCCGGCTGCTACCCGGCCTGCGGGCGCCGTCGCTGCACGAGCCCGAGGATCGAGTCGAGCACGACGAACGCGGCGAGCGTGTAGCCGACGAACGGGAGGAGCAGGCCGAGCCCGACCGCTCCGGCGAACACCAGGACGATCCCCCACCAGGGCGCGTCGCGCAGCACCCCGCGCGCGGGGGCCGCGGCGAACCCCCGCGTCGGCCGACGCCTCCACCACATCGCGTAGCCGAGACCGACCAGCGTCGCGATCCCCAGAGCCAGCGCCAGCAGCACCAGCTGGTTCGCCCACCCGAACATCGATCCCATGTGGGTGTCGATGCCCCAGCGCGACAGCTTCGCCAGGAGCGGGAAATCGGCGAAGTCGATGCGGTCGGTCACCCGCATGGTGGAACCGTCGATCGCGACGGCATCCACCTCGGTCGGGAAGCTGCGCTGGATCTCCTGCACGACCCACGCCTTCCCGGGGGCGGCGGGAGGCTTGATCTCCACCTGCGCCGTGTTGACGTTGATGCGCTGGGCGATGGCGAGCACGGCGTCGAACGTCGCGGGGTTCGCCGCGCCCGTCGGCGTCGATGCGGCCCCGCCGTGGTGCGCGTGGTCACCGCCCGTGGCCGCCTCCCCCACGAGCGAGGTAGACAGCGCCGGGGTGCCGCCGCCGACGGCGGCACGCAGATCGGCGACGTTCGCGCCCGCGAACGTCGACCATGTGATGCCCGTCGCCGAGAGGAAACGGCCCCGACGACGACCCACACGCCGATCGACGAGTGCCACCCGAACAGTCCGCGGTAGCCCTTGTAGGAGCGGTTCGGGCGCACGAGGTCGGCGCGGCCGCGACGAGCGCGGCGCATCCGCCCGATCCACAGGCCGAGCCCGGCGAGGGCGACGATCCCGAGCCAGGATGCCGCCAGCTCGCTGTACCACCGTCCGAGCTCGCCGAGGTGGAGGTTCCGGTGCAGATCGCTCACCCAGGTGCGAACGGGCAGGGCGCCACTCGTGCCGTACGCGGTGAGGTCGCCGCGGATCTCGGCGGATCCCGGGTCGACGAAGATCGCGCGAGTCTCGCTGGCGCCGAGGGAGGGGTCGGCGAACATGACGCGCGTCGTCGCCCCCGGTTCGGGTGCGGGCCGCACGGCGACGGGGGTCGCGTCGCCGCCGACGTACCTCTCGGCGGCGACGATCTGATCGGCCAGCGGCAGTGGCACGGCGGTCGACGGCGCCGTCAGCTCGTGCGCGTACACGATGCGATCGAGCGTCGGCGTGATTGCGTACAGCGCCCCGCTCAGCGCCGCGACGAGGATGAACGGCCCCACGAGCACCCCGGCGTAGAAGTGCAGGCGGCGCAGGAGGGCCGCGAACCAGCCTTTCCGGACACGGGGAGGCGAGGGGTCGGATACCGCGGGGGCGGGCGCCTGATCGGCGTCGGTGGTGGTCATGACAGGATTCCTTCTCCGATGAATCCGCCCTCGGCGCAGCCGGGCGGAAGAGCGAAAACGGCCGACCCGATGGGGGTCGTCCATTCGTTGAGCAGGTCGAGCTCGTCGAGTCGACACTGCAGGGGGACAAACTGCCGATCGATGTCGGCCTGGAACGAGACGAACAGCAGTCCCGGGCCCGAGAGCGCGTTCGTCGGCGGCGCGTCGTCGTAGTTGTAGCCGCGGCGGAAGATGCGCTGCGCGGGGTCGTCGGACCGGGAACGCCGCACGTGCGAGAACTCCGGGATGACGGGGAAGCCGATGGCATCCTTGGCCGCGAAGTCGGGCTCGTCGAACTCGTCCGTCCCGGTGAGCGGCGCGCCGGTGGCCTGGGTGCGGCCGACCGCCTGGTCCCGGCCGGACCGGTCCAGGCGGTCCCATTTGTCGAGGTCCATCGCGATGCGGCGCACGACCATGCCGGTGCCTCCCGCGAGCCACCCCTCGCGCGCCCACACGACCTCGTCGAACCCGGTCGTCCCGGGCACCGGGTTGGCGGTGCCGTCGACCTGGCCGAACAGGTTGCGCATGGTGGTGCCCGGTCGCACGGTGCCGTGCGCCCGCCGGAAGCCCTGCTGCACCCAGCGCGGCGCGGCGAACGCGCGCGCGTCCTTAAGGAGCATCCGGGTGGCGTGGGCGACGGTCACCGGGTCGTCGGCGGCGATCTGCAGGAGCAGGTCGCCGTCGCCGAACTCGGGCCGGAGCCGGTCGATCGTGAACGCCGGCAGGGGGCGCAGCCATTCCGGCGCCGGGGCCTGGGCGCGCGCGACGAACCCGGGGCCGAACCCGAATGTCACCGTCAGACGCGCGGGCGATCCCGCGAGCTCCGGCTCGGTGTCGGCAAGAGCACCCTGCCCCCTCGTCAGGCGCACGGCGTCGTCCGTGAGCAGCCGCATGAGACGACGAAGGGCGTCACGGTCGGTGTCGCCCCGCAGGTCGAGCCCGACGAGCGAGACGTGTGCCTGGGCATCCGTGTCGATCCCCGCCTGGTGCGCGCCGTGGAAGGGCACGACGACGTCGCCGTTCAATGGCGTCGAGGCCGCGGCATCCGTCGCTCCCGCCGAGACGGCCGCGTCGATGCCGATCGCGGCGACGGCCCCCGCGCCGGCGACGGCTCCCCCGAGAAGGAACCCCCGCCGGCCGAGGCCGCGACCGCCCGGAGCGGGTCGATCGCGACGAGCCATCAGTGACCCGACTCCGAGGAGCCCATGTCCATGTCGCCCTCGTAGTTCTCGTTCGCGCCGGCGAACTCCTTCACGGGGGCGGTGATCTGCGCGGTGGAATCGTCCGCGAAGGTCAGGGTGATCGTGGTCTCGTCGCCGACGCGCAACGGCGACGTGACGTCCATGAACATGAGGTGGTTGCCGCCGGGTTCGAGGGTGATCGACCCATGGGCGGGGATGACGAAGCCGCCCTCGATCGGGCGCATGACCATCTGGCCGGATTCGTTCTGCACGGTCTCGTGCAGTTCCATCGCCGAGGTGGCGGGGCTGGTGGCCGAGACGACCGTGAGGTCGCTGTCGCCGTCGTTACGGAGCTCCCCGAAGCCGGCGCTCATCCCGGCGTCGGCGGCCTTGACCCAGACGTCGCTCGTCGAGAACGCGTCGGACCCGGGGGCGGCCGGGGCGGGGGCGGTCGAGGAGCACCCCGAGAGGGCGAAGACCGCGGCGAGGGCGAGAGCGCCGAAGCGCAGGGAGGAGGAGGTGCGAATGGTTGACATGAGAAGCCTTTCAGGGCTGTGCGTCGCGCCCGGCGCGACGGCGGAGGAGGAGGACGACGGCGAACACGGCGAGCGCGAGGCCCGCCCCGATCGCGGCGATGACGACGACGCGCGGGACTCCCGCGTCGCCGGTGGAGGCGGGGGCCGCCTCCGGGGAGGGTTCTGCCGAGGCCGCGGCGCGTTCGAGCGGTACGGCATCTCCGACCGTGAACGGGATGACCCCCGAGATGGGGTGGCCGTCGGCCGAGACGACGCGCCAGCGCACCTCGTATCCGGCGATCGGCATTCCGCTCTCGAGGAGCACCGAGACTGTCCCGGATGCCACGACGGGGTCGGCCGCCACCCAGTCGGTGCCGTCGCCGTCGGCGACGATCACCTGTGCACCGACGTCCATGACGTCGGCCGAGAATCTCAGCGAGATCTCATCGGGAGCACTCGGCAG
>NZ_BADA01000497.1 GCF_000333395.1 Microbacterium sp. B19 | reverse complement strand
CGGCTACACGATCGCCAACGACGTCTCGATGCGCGACTGGCAGTTCCGCACGCGCGAATGGCTGCAGGGCAAGGTCTGGGAGCGGTCGACGCCGCTCGGGCCCGTGCTCGCGACCCCGGACGAGATCCCCTCCGACGCGCGCATGCGGACCGTCGTCGACGGAGTCCTCAAGCAGGACGGCGACATCCACGACCTCGTCCACGGTCCGGTCGACCTCGTCCGGTACATCTCGACCGTGACGACGCTCCGACCGGGCGACGTCATCCTCACCGGCACCCCCGGCGGGGTGGGACACGCGCGCGAACCCCAGGAGTACCTGGCATCCGGGAGCGTGGTCGAGGTCACGATCGACGGCATCGGAACCCTCGTCAACCGCTTCGTCGCGGAGGAGCCGTGAACGCCGAGACGCTGAGCCCCGAGGAGCGGGCCCTGCGCGAGCGTCAGGGCGCCGGCGCGCGCTACGACGCTCCGGCCGCACCCCACGCGCACCTCGACCTCGCGCGACGCGGGACGGCCTACTTCGCGCGCCGGCTCGGCGAACTCGACGACGACGACATGGACGCCCCGAGCCTGCTGCCCGGGTGGTCGCGACGCCACCTGCTGGCGCACGTGGGCTACAACGCGCGCGCGGTCGTCCGGCTCGTCGAGTGGGCCCGCACGGGTGTGGAGACGCCGATGTACGCCTCCGACACCCAGCGGTGGGACGAGATCGTCCTCGGGTCGACCCTGCCCGCCCGGGCCCTGCGGCACCTCGTCGAGCACGCCGCGGTCCACCTCAACGTCGAGTGGCGCGACCTGACCGACGCGCAGTGGGATGCCACGGTCGTCACCGCGCAGGGGCGCACGGTGCCCGCGCGGGAGACGGCGTGGATGCGGGCGAAAGAAGTGTGGGTGCACGCGGTCGACCTCGACAACGGCGGCTCTTTCCTCGACTTCCCGACCGAGATGGTCGACGAGATCATCGCCGACGTCCTCCGCGCGTGGACGCGCCGCAGCGAGCCCGGCGCGGTCGTGCTGCGCGCGACCGATCGCGACCTCGGGGTCGCCGAGTACGGCGAGAGCGGCCCGACGGTCGAGGGCGCCACGCCCGACCTCGCGCGCTGGCTCACCGGCCGCGGCGCTCGCCGCCTGCGGGTCGTGGGCGGCGGCGACCTGCCCGCGATCGCGCGCTGGTTCTGACGCGGGCGCCGTCGCCGCAGCTCATCCGCCCGGGACGGGCGGTAGCTCCACCACGCGTCCGAGCGGGGTGTAGCGCGGCCCGGCGAGGCGTCCGATCGGGCGCAGGAGCTCGGTGTCGATGCTCGCCGAGCCCGTCGATCCGAGGCGCACGATGTCGTCGCGGATCGACCACGCCACCACCGTGCCCACCACGAACTCGCCCCCGGTGGGGCTGAACGCGGTCGTCGAGTGGTAGCGGCACTCCATCCGCACGGGCGCGTCGGCGAGCCCCGGGATGCCGATCACCCGCGAGTGCTCGAGCGCGAGGCCCAGGTGCTCGGCTTCGCCGACGTCGGGTGGCATCCCCTCCGAACTGGCGTGGAGGGAACGAGCATCGACTCGTCGGCGATGTTGACGACGTACTCGCCGTACTCCTCGATGTTGCGGATGGTGTCCTTGCGGCCGTGCGCGCGGCGGTTCACGGTGAACCCGAGCATCGCGGGATGCTGGCTCACCCACGTGAACGAGCTGAACGGGGCCAGATTCACCGGCTCCCGCCCGCTCGTGACCCACGCGATCGGGCGGGGGACGACCGAACCGACGAGCAGGCGGTACGTGTCGGCGGGGGAGAGGCCGGCGGCGTCGATGAACATGGATCTCCTCGGTCCGGGATCAGCCCCGGGCGTGTTCGCTCGCGAGCAACTCGCGCAGCGCCTTCTTGTCGATCTTGCCGACCTTGGTCAGCGGCAGTTCGCCGACCGTCTCGAGGCGCTCGGGGCGTTTGAAGGCCGCGACCCCCGAGGCGTCGAAGTGCGCGCGGACGGCGGCGAGGTCGAGCTCGTGCCCGTCGTGCAGCACGGCGAACAGGCATACGGTCTCGCCGAGGGTCTCGTGCGGCATCGCCACCGCTGCCGCGAGCCGCACCGAGGGGAGCCGGTAGACCAGGTTCTCCACCTCCTCGGCGGAGATGTTCTCGCCGCCGCGGTTGATCATGTCCTTGCTGCGGCCCTCGACCACGAGGTTGCCGTCGGAACGCAGCCGCACGATGTCCCCCGTGATGTAGAAGCCGTCGGGCGTGAACGAGCGGGCGTTCGCCTCGGGCGCGTCGTAGTAGCCGCGCGGCGTGTACGGCCCCCGGGTGAGGAGGACGCCGGGCGTGCCGTCCGGGACGGCGGTTCCCGAGGCCTCGTCGACCACCCTCAGCTCGTCGAACGGCGAAACCGGGCGACCCTGCGTCGCGACGATCGCCTCGACGGGGTCGTCGAGCCGCGTGACGTTGATGAGGCCCTCCGCCATGCCGAACACCTGCTGGAGCGTTCCGGGCAGCTCCGCGACCGCGCGCCGGGCCAGCTCGTCGGCCAGTCGGGCGCCGCCCACCTGCAGCACGCGCAGGGTGCGGAGCGCCTCGGTGCCGACCGTGGCGCCGTGGTCGAGCCACGACGCCACGACGGCCGGCACCGCGGCCGTGTGGGTGACGCCGTAGCGCTGGATCGCCGCGAACGCGCGCTCCGGACGCGGGGAGCCGAGCGGCACCACCGTGCCCCCGGCGAACAGGGTGCCCAGGATGCCGGGACACGCGAGCGGGAAGTTGTGGCCCATCGGCAGCGTCGCCAGGTACACCGTGTCGGCGTCGACGTCCGCGGTCGCCGAGGTCAGCAGCACGTTGCAGACGTAGTCGTCGTGCGTGCGCGCGATGAGCTTCGGCAGTCCCGTGGTGCCCCCGGAGAGCAGGAACACGGCGACGGAGGAGGCATCCACCGGGGGAAGCGAAACGCTGCGGGTCGCCGCGTCCGACGGGGCGCACAGCGGGTCGAGGCGTTCGACGTCGTCGGGGAGCACGCGGTCGTCGTCCGCCTGGATGAGCACGTGGCGGAGCGTGGGACTGCCCGCGCGCAGCGCGCACGACAGGCCCCGGTGGTCGAAGTCGCGCAGCGCGTCGGGGCTCACGAGCGCCACGGCTTCGGATGCCTCGACCAGGTGCCGCAGCTCGTGCTCGCGGTGCGCGGGCAGCGCCATGACCGGCACGATCCCCGCACGGAAACAGCCGAGCGTCAGCACGACGAACGTCCAGTGGTTCGGCAGCTGCACGACGATTCGGTCGTCGGGGGCGATCCCGAGGGCGAGGAGCCGCGCCGCGCACGCGTCGACACGGTCGGCCAGCTGCGCGTACGTGAGGGTCGTGTCGCCGTCGGCGACGGCGACACGGTCGGCGTGGGCCCAGGCGGACTCGACGAACACGTCACCGATCGCGCGGCCCAGCCACAGTCCTTCCGCCCGGTAGCGCTCCGCGACCTCGGCCGGCCAGGGGGTGAGTCCTTCCGCAGTGTTCATCGGAGCACCGCGTCGGCGCGGCCGGACAGCACGAGCGTCATCGCGCGATCCTCGTCGCAGTCGGGCTCGTCGATGATCGCCGTCACGCCGTGGCGCAGGCGGGCCGCCTCGGCGGTGAGCTGGCGTTCGAGGGGGCTTCCGCCGGTGACCAGCACGGTCGTGGCATCCGCGTGGCTGGCGAGCGCGTCGCGGACCGCGGAATCGGGATGGATGCCACTCCCCACCGCGACCGTCACGGCCGGCGGCAGGTGGTCGCGGTCGAGCACGCGACGGTCGAGGAGCACGGAGGCGCCCGGCCCCCGGACCGGGGACTCCAGCGGCGGTGCGCCGTGCCGTCGCTGCCACTGATCGAGCGCGCGCCGCACCGCCTCGGGGTCGCGGCGGGCGATCTTGGCGGCCGGCAGCGCCCGAGAGAAGAAGTGGAAGCCGAACTGCCACGGTTCGAACGCGTGGAAGTAGGTGCCGAAGTTCTCCCACCACGACAGGCTCGGACCGGCCGCGCCCTGGATGCGGGCGACCTGCGGTTGGCGCACGGCCTCGTACGCGGTGAATGCCGCTTCGACGTCGTCGGGGTGCGTGGCGAGCGCCTCGGCGAGCGCGATCGCGTCCTCCAGGGCCATCTTCGTGCCGCTGCCCACGGAGAAGTGCGCGGTGTGCACGGCGTCGCCGAGCAGCGCGACGTTGCCGCGGTGCCAGTGGCGGGCCCGGATGGTCCGGAAGTTGCCCCAGCGGGAGTTGTTGCTGATGAGCCGCGCGCCCCCGATGAGCGGGGCGAACAGTTCTTCCAGGCGTCGCTGGCTGTGCTCGTCGCTGGGTCCCGGGGGAGTGGCCGTGTCGAAGCCGTCGAGTCCCGCGGCCCGCCACGTGTCCTCGTCGGTCTCGACGATGAAGGTCGAGAGCCCGCCGCCGATCGGGTACGCGTGCGCGGCGAATACGCCGCTCACGTCGCCGGGGAGAGTGTCGTCGTGCGTGTGGAGGAAGGTGAGGCCGTCGAACACGGTGTCCGTCGCGAACCAGATGAACTTCGCCGTGGCGATGTCGTAGGTGACGCCCAGCGTGTCGTCTCCGATGGCGGCCCGGGTCTGGGAGTTCGCGCCGTCCGCCGCGACGATCACGTCGTAGTCGGCGAGGTCGTCGAGCCCGCGGGCGTCGGAGAAGTGCAGGTGCGCGCCGGCGTCCATCGCCCGGGCCTGGAGGGCGGCGAGCAGGTCCTTGCGCAGCACCGCACCCATGCCGTTGCCGCGGAACGACAGGCTCTCTCCCTTGAGGCGCACCTGGATAGCGTCCCACCGCACGCCGGAGGCGTCGAGCGTCTCGCGCAGCGCCGAGTCGGCGGCATCCACTCCGTTCTGCGTCGCGTCCGAGAACACGACGCCGAACCCGAAGGCCTCGTCCGCGCGATTGCGTTCGAACAGGTCGACGTGGGCGCCCGGGATGTTCCGGGCCGCCAGTGCGGCGAACAGCAACCCGCCGGGGCCGCCGCCGAGGACAGCGATGCGCATATCAGCCTCCTTGCTGAAGTCGTCGTCCCAGGGGGGACGTCACGAGTATGCAACAGAATTTCGTGCAGCGCCATCACTTCGTTACATGTGGTTCCGGTAACGTTCTCGCATGCGCCCGCGCTCCCTCGTCTTCACGCTCTTCGGGGACTACTTCCGCTACTGCGGCGACGGAGGAGCGCCCCTGCGCGGCCTGAGCGACGTAATGCAGCTGTTCGGCGTCGAGCCGGCGACCACCCGGGTCGTCATGTCGCGCCTGCGCGCCGAGGGCTGGTTCGAGACGCGGCGCGACGGTCGCCTCACCACCTACGTGCTGTCGCCGCGGGCGTGGACCCTCCTCGACGAGGGACGAGACCGCATCTTCCGGCACATCGCGCGCGAGTGGGACGGGCAATGGACGCTCATCGCGACGCGGGCGGGCGACCGCACCGCGCGCGACGAGGTCCGCAAGCGCCTCACGTGGCTCGGCTTCGGCCAGTTGCAGCCGGCGATCTGGATCGCCCCGGGCGACCGGATGGCATCCGCTCGCCAGGTCATGGCGGAGAGCGACATCGAGTCCGACGTCTTCCTCAGCCGGACCGGAGACCTCGACGGCGACCGATCGCTCGCCGGGCGCGGGTGGGACCTCGAGGGCCTCGACCGCCTCTACCGCGACTTCACCGCCGCGCACGACATCGCCGAGCCGCCGACCTCCGAGGAGGAGGCGCTCGTGCGCCGCGTGCACCTCACCGACGACTACCGTCGGTTCCCTTTCACCGACCCCGACCTGCCGGCGGTGCTGCTCCCCGCGTCGTGGAGCGGACCGCGCGCCCACGCGGTGTTCGTGCAGCGGCACGGGGAGCTGCACGACGCCGCGACGGCGGCGGTCGAGCGCCTCACCGGGCTCCGTGTCGAGGGGGCGCACCGCGTGTTCCTGGCGGACGGCGCGGTGGGGTACACGCGCGGGGAGTGAAGCGCCGGGCGGTTGCCGCACTGCGGGGAGTGAGCCGCCCGGAGGTTACCGCAGCGCGGGGAGTGAGCCCCCGGGCGGTTACCGCAGCGCGGGGAGCCGCTCGGCGAAGGTGCTCAGCACGTCGCTCGTGCCCGCATCGATCTTGACCGCGGCGCGCTGATCGGCGCGCGTCGCCCCGCGGTTGACGATCACGACGGGCAGTCGCCGGCGACGAGCGCGTTCGACGAGCCGGATGCCGGAATTCACGACGAGCGACGAACCGGCCACGACGAGGGCCTCGCTCGCGTGCACGAGCTGCTCGGCCTCGCGGAACTTCTCGACCGGGATGTACTCGCCGAAGAACACGACGTCGGGCTTGAGCGTGCCGCCGCACACCGTGCACACCGGCACGATGAACCCCTCCGCGGAGGCGGGCGTGACGTCGCCGTCGGGGCCGAGCTCGACGTTCTCGGGGACCGTGATCCACGGGTTGTCGGCCTCGACGCGCGCGGCGAGGTCGCGGCGGTCGAACACCTGCCCGCAGTGCAGGCAGCCCACGCGACGCATCGTCCCGTGCAGTTCGACGACGCGGTGGCTGCCCGCGCGGACGTGCAGACCGTCCACGTTCTGCGTGATGACACCGTTCGTGATCCCGGCGTTCTCGAGTGCCGCGAGAGCCCGATGCCCGTCGTTCGGCTCGGCGGCGGCGAACGCCTTCCACCCCAAGTGGCTGCCGACCCAGTAGCGCCGACGCGCGTCCGCGTTCGCGAGGAACTGATCCGCCGTCATCGGTGTCCGCGTCGGCGCGCCCTTCCCGCGGTAGTCGGGGATCCCCGAATCGGTGGACACCCCCGCCCCCGTGAGCACCGCCACGCGGCGGCCGGCGAGCACTTCGACGGCTCGATCGATGGATGCCAGGGTCTCGGCATCCCTCGTCGTGTCCGTCATGCGCACCTCCGTCGCTTCGAGTCTAGGACCGTGGGTGGATGCCATCGCCCGAGGCGTCGTGCCGCCCGGTGCTGGCAGAGTGGGACGATGCCCGTCCTCCCGATCGACTCCGCCGACGACCCGCGCCTCGCCGACTACCGCGACCTCACCGACGTGTCGCTGCGCCGCGTCAGCGAGCCCGCCGGCGGCCTGTACATCGCCGAGTCCTCGAAGGTGCTCGACCGCGCGCTCCGCGCCGGCCACCGCCCCCGCTCGGTGCTCGTGCAGGAGAAGTTCCTCGACGACGCGCTCGCGCTCGTCGGGTCGGATGCCGAGGTGTACGTCGTCCCGGCGGAGGTCGCCGAGCAGGTCACCGGGTACACGGTGCACCGGGGGCTGCTGGCATCCATGCACCGTCCCGTGCTGGACCCCGTCGCCGACGTCGTCGCGGGCGCCCGGCTCGTGGTCGTGCTCGAGGACATCGTCGATCACACTAACGTCGGTGCCGCGTTTCGTTCCGCGCCGCGCTCGGCGCCGACGCGGTGCTTCGTCACCCGCGCTGCGCCGACCCGCTGTACCGGCGAAGCGTGCGGGTCAGCATGGGCACGGTGTTCCAGGTGCGTGGACGCGGCTGCCGGAGTGGCCCGAAGCCAAACCGCTGCTGCGGGACGCGGGGCTGCACCTCGCCGCCCTCGCGCTCGCCGACGACGCTGTGGCGCTCGACGACTTCGCCGCGGCCGGACACGAGCGCGTCGCGCTCCTGTTGGGCGCCGAGGGCGACGGGTTGAGCCGCGGGGCGCTCGCCGCAGCCGACACGGTCGTGACGATCCCCATGGCCGGGGGAGTGGACTCGCTCAACGTCGCCGCGGCGAGCGCGGTCGCGCTGTGGGAACTGGGGCGGGCGCTCCGCTGACCTCACACCTGGGTGTGGCGCGGGGCCGTGGCATCCTGTCCCGGGGCGAGGGTGATCACGGGCAGCGGCTCGGGGCGCTTCGGGAGGATGTGGTCGCCCGACGACTGGTGACGCAGACGCCGCAGTACCCACGGCACGAGGTACGCCCGCGCCCAGACCAGGTCTTTCTCACGCGCCGCGCGCCACGTCGTGGGCGGCAGGGCCTCGGGCTGCATCGGCTGCAGGTCGTTGGGGACGTTGAGCGCCCGGAGCACCATCCGTGCGACCTCGTGGTGGCCGAGGGTGTTGTAGTGCAGGCGGTCGTCGTCGAAGAAGCGCATGTCCTGCACCTCTTTCAGGCCCCACTGGTTCGCGACGATGCAGTCGTAGCGGTCGGCGATCGAGCGGATGTTCTCGTTGTAGATCGCGACCTTGCCCCGGATGCCGCGGAACACGGGCGTGAACTCGGTGTCGATGCCCGTGAACACGACGACCGTCGCGCCGTCGCTGCGGAGACGCACGACGGCATCCTCGAACTGCTGCGAAACCGCGTCGGGATCGGTGCCGGGGCGGATGACGTCGTTGCCGCCGGCGGAGAACGTGATGAGGTCGGGCTTCAGCGCGAGCGTCGGTTCGATCTGATCGGCCACGATCTGGCCGATGAGCTTCCCGCGGACCGCCAGGTTGGCGTACGCGAAGTCGTCGACCTGGGATGCCAGGACCTCGGCGACGCGATCCGCCCAGCCGCGGTGACCGCCGTCGGGCAGCGGGTCGCCGATCCCCTCGGTGAAGGAATCGCCGAGGGCGACGAAGCGGCGCCAGGGGTGCGGGCCGTGGTTTTCGGACGGAGACGGGGCGGGCGAGTGCGGATCGAGTGTCATCGAAACCTCCGCCCCCAGGCTATCCCCGCCCTCCGACACGGCAAGGGGCCCTGCTGTGCCCCCTCTCCCTCCCGCGGTCCCCGCGGCATCCGCCCCGGCTCCGGCCCGGCAGGGCAGCGTCCCGCCCTCTTCGCGATAAACGCTTCGGCTCGCCAGAAACGCCGCGCCGCAGCGTTTCTGCCGACGCGAAGCGTTTATCGCTGGTGGGGTCGCGGAACCATCCCCAGGCGCACGCGGCATCCGCGAGAACCGCCTATCGTGGATGTTCGCGCTCGCGAGGGAAGGAGGTTCGATGCTGGAAGAAGAAGCCCGCACTTCGGCCCTCCCCGACACCTCCGACGGCACCGCGCCGGAGCTCGCCTTCGGTGACTCCGGCGACGAGCACCACTTCGGAAGCTTCGCCGCCGAGCACCTCTCGCCGTCGTTCCCGCAGCGCGCCCCGTGGGGTACCGCGCAGCGCCTGCGCGCGTGGCAGGCCGAGGCGCTCGACCAGTACTTCGGCTCCGACGGTCCCGACGGCGTGGGCCGCGGCCCCCGCGACTTCCTCGCCGCGGCCACCCCGGGCGCCGGCAAGACGACGTTCGCCCTGCGCCTCGCGTCCGAGCTCATGCGTCGCCGCGTCGTCGACCGCATCGTCGTCGTGGCCCCCACCGAGCACCTGAAGACCCAGTGGGCCGAGGCCGGGGCGCGGGTCGGCATCCGTCTCGATCCGTACTTCTCCAACCGGCACGCGACGCCCTCGCGGCAGTACCACGGCGTCGCGGTCACCTACGCGCAGGTGGCCGTGAAGGCCGAGGTGCACCAGCGCCTGACGATGGATGCCAGAACCCTGGTGATCCTCGACGAGGTGCACCACGGCGGCGACGCGCTCAGCTGGGGCGAGGCGCTCCGCGAGGCGTACGGCCGCGCGACCCGCCGCCTGCTGCTGTCCGGGACGCCCTTCCGCAGCGACACCGCGCCCATCCCGTTCGTGGAGTACCACCCAAACGAGAAGGGCATCCGCCTCTCGCGCACCGACTACGCCTACGGCTACCGGCGCGCGCTCGACGACGGGGTCGTCCGCCCCGTTTTCTTCCTCGTCTATGCCGGGCAGATGCGCTGGCGCACCAAGGCCGGCGAAGAGATGGAGGCCCAGCTCGGGCAGGACAACACCAAGGACATCACGTCGCAGGCGTGGCGCACCGCGCTCGACCCCAACGGCGACTGGATCCCCGCGGTCCTCCGCTCCGCCGACCGGCGCCTCACCGAGGTGCGCGAGACGGTCCCGGATGCCGGCGGCCTCGTCATCGCGACCGACCAGACCGCCGCGCGCGCGTACGCCACGATCCTCGAGGACATCAGCGGCGAGAAGGTCACCGTCGTCCTCTCCGACGAGGCCGAGGCGTCCGGCCGCATCGAGACGTTCTCGAAGGGCACGAGCCGCTGGATGGTCGCCGTCCGCATGGTGTCCGAGGGCGTCGACGTCCCGCGCCTCGCCGTCGGCGTGTACGCCACGAGCGCCTCGACGCCCCTGTTCTTCGCGCAGGCCATCGGCCGCTTCGTCCGCGCCCGCCGTCGCGGTGAGACCGCGAGCGTCTTCCTCCCCAACGTGCCGCAGCTCCTCGCGCTCGCCGGCGAGATGGAGGCGCAGCGCGACCACGCCCTCGACCGCGACAGCGACGCGGACGACCAGTGGAACGCCGAAGAAGACATGATGGATGCCGCCGAGCGCGAGGACAAAGCCTCCGACGCGCTCGAGCAGGAATTCGAGTACCAGGCCCTCGGCTCCCTCGCGCACTTCGACCGCGTCCTGTTCGACGGACAGGAGTTCGGCCAGCTCGCGGTGCCCGGAACGATCGAGGAGGAGGAGTTCCTCGGCATCCCCGGGCTCCTCGAACCCGAGCAGGTGCACGAGGTGCTCATGACCCGGGCGTCGCGGCAGTCGCGCCACCGGTCCTCGCGCGAAGCGAAGGAGAAGGCGAGCGGCCAGGAGCCGCCCAGCGTCGACGAGGGCGGGCTCCCGCAGCCCCTGCACCGCACCCTCAAGGAACAGCGGCAGCTCCTCAACAGCCTCGTCGGGCTGTACGCCCGCCAGACCGGCGAGGCGCACGGCCTCGTGCACGCCGAGCTCAGACGCATCTGCGGCGGTCCCGCCGTCTCGCACGCCACGGTCGCGCAGCTGCAGGCGCGCATCGAAGTGCTGCGCAAGCGCGTCCGGTCCTGAACACCGTCCCGCGGCGGTTCGCCGGGCGGTTTCGCGACCCCGAAATGCTGGCATCCCTGTCCGGAGATCCCCGTCGTTCCGGGCTTCGGAGGCCCGAAATGCTGTCAGTATCGGCCGACGCGCCCGGGGGAGGGGAACGCCCCGCCTAACGTGGGGGAGACCCGAAGGAGAACCGTGACGACCTCCGCCACACCGACAGCCCGCGACCGTCGCCGTTGGGCGCGCTACCTCGTCGACGAACGCGCCGAAGCGCGCGTGTACCGCGACCTCGCGAGCCGCCGCTCCGGCGAGGAACGCGAGATCCTCCTCGCGCTCGCCGAGGCCGAGGGCCGCCACGAGCAGCACTGGCTCGCCCTCCTCGGCGACACGCCCCAGCGCCTTCCCCGGCCCGACCTCGGCACCACGCTGCTGGCCTGGATGGCCCGCCGCTTCGGCTCGATCTTCGTCCTCGCCCTCGCGCAGAACGCCGAAGCGCGCTCGCCGTACGCCGACGAGCCGTACGCGACCGCGCAGATGGCCGCCGACGAGCAGGTGCACCACGAGGTCGTGCGCGGGCTCGCCGCCCGGGGACGCCGGCGCCTCTCCGGAACGTTCCGCGCCGCGGTGTTCGGCGCCAACGACGGGCTGGTGTCGAACCTCGCGCTCGTGATGGGCGTCGGCGCCACCGGCGTCGCCCCGAGCTTCGTGCTGTTCAGCGGCATCGCGGGGCTCCTCGCCGGCGCGCTGTCGATGGGCGCGGGCGAGTTCGTCTCCGTGCGCTCGCAGCGCGAGCTGCTCGAGGCCACCGAGGAGAACGATTACGCCGACTCCGCGTCCC
>NZ_BADA01000498.1 GCF_000333395.1 Microbacterium sp. B19 | reverse complement strand
CGAGCGCGGTGTTCAGGATCGCGACGATGCCGGTGTGGTCGACGGCCCGCTGGATCGCGGCCAGCCAGTCGGTGTCGTCGACGGAGGGCAGCGGGCCGGCGAACGCGGACTCGTCGTAGCCGGTGGTGAACGCCTCGGGGAACACGATGACGTCGCTGCCGTGCTCGGCGGCGCGGTCGATCCACCGCACCGATGCGGACAGGTTGGCCTCGAGGTCGCCGGGCGTCGCCTCAGCTTGGACGGTGGCGATGCGGACGGTCACTCGGGGATTCTCGCAGGTGCGCGGCGCGACGGACGCCAGGAGCGTCAGCGGTCAGCGGATCAGCCGGACGGTCTGAGGGATCGGGCCGAACGAGGATTCGGCACCGTCGGGCCGGAAGCCGTTGCGGCGGTAGAACGCGTGGGCACGCGGGTTGTCAGCCGCGACCCAGAGTGAGGCGGGGCGGTCGGCGAGAACCGCGTCGAGGAGCGCCTGGCCGACGCCCGATCCGTGGGCGCTCTGCAACACATAGAGCATCGTGAGCTCCTCGGGGCGAACGGCACCCGGTTCCGTCATCGGTGTCGTCGAGGCGAAGCCGACGATGCCCGCCGGGCGCTCCGCAACGATCGTGGCGTGACCGGCGTCGCTCAGGGTCGTCTCCCATATCCCGATGCGACGTTCGACGTCGAACCACGGGTTGGTGTCGGGGTCGTCGACGAATCTGCCGTACGTTTCGCGCCAGGATGCCGCGTGCACGCGGGCGATCCCTGCGGCGTCGGCCGGGCGCGCGGGGCGGAGCGTCGGGGCGACGCGCTGAGGCGCCGGCTTCGACGACGGGTAGGGGCGCGAGGTGTGCCCTCCGGGGAGATCCATGCCGGGGAGCGTACCGGGGCCGGCGGCGGGATTCCGGATGCCGGACGTTCGATGTCGACGCGGGCCAGGCGCGGCAATGCTCGTGCGTCACCGCTCAGCGTCAACGCTCGTGCGTCAGCGCTGAGCCGGTGGGGAGCGTTGTTCCGTTGAGGCCGCGTGTCCCCGCCGTCGATCTCCGCTAGAACGGCGGCGGATCGGCGTCGATGTGGGCCCCGAGGGGTGTCGTCCACGCGAGGTCGCCGGTGTCGGGATCGCGGCTGGCGGCCCAGCGCGTCTCGTGACGCATGCGGTGGTGATGGCGGCACTCGGGGTCGAGGTTGTCGTCGTCGGTGGCGCCGCCTTCGCTCCAAGCGTGCAGGTGGTCGAGGTCGCAGTCCCGCGCCGGGCGCCCGCAGCCCGGGAACGCGCACGTCGGGGACGTGACACCGAGCCAGCGGCGCAGAGCCGTCGGGACGCGGTACGTCGTGCGGTCGAGCGCGAGCGGCGTACCCGTGACCGGGTGCGTGAGCACGCGGATCCACGATGTCGCCTCGCCCGCGAGTCGGCGGCCGGTGTCGAGGTCGATGGGGCCGTAGCCGTCGAGGGTCGCCGGGGTGTCGTCGGCGTCGAGCAGGGTGAGGGCGGGGATCGTGACGATAACGGTGGGACGGGCCGGGGCAGGGGAAGGGCGCGCGGCGCGCTCGGTCCCGGCATCCCTCGTCGATGCGGAGGAGTCTGCTGTGGCATCGCCTGCCGTTCCCGCTCCCGCGAGCAGGTCCGCAAAGGCGTCCGCGCGGAGCTGCGCGAGCGTGCGGTCCTCGCCCTCGATGGTGGCGAGGTGGCGCGCGGCCCGATCGAGGTGGGTCATCGCGGCCGCGGCGCGATCGGCGGGGAGGAACGCGGTGAGCGTCGCCATGCCGTCGAGTTCGGCGGTCATCCACACGCCGCGGTCGGCGCGAGCCCGCTGGTGGCGCGTCTCGACGGACTCGGGGTGCACGCGCTCGCGGAGGACCCGGGCCGACGTCGCGAAGCGGGCGGGGGAGAGCCGGAGCGCCCGGTCGCGGGCGCCCGCGTCGAACGCCTCCCATGACGCGGGGTCGGCGGGGAGGGTCGCGGCGAGCCGTGCGGTCTCGATCGCGTGTCGTTCCGACACGAGTCCGTCGGCGAACACCGTCCAGACCTGTGGGCAGCGTTCCCGCAGCACGGCCGCGTGCGCGGCGCGCGTGCGGACCGTCTGCTCGGCGAGGCGCAGACGAACCGCGATCTCGGCGACAGCGGCACGCTCGGCCATGTCCAGCCGGTCGCGTCGCACGGCGGCGACCGTGCGCCCGCGCGCGTCGCTCCACAGCCCGTCGAGCGTCGGATCGGGACCGACCCACGGTTCGGGGTCGTCGGCCGCGTCTTGCAGCACGCGCAGGATCAGGTCGTACTCGGCGGCCGTCGCCCGGTGCCGAGCGGCGGCGCGGTCTTCGAGACGCTCCAGCAGGAGGACGGGATCGGCCAGCGGCGAGTCGTCGTCCGCCGCGCCGTCGTCGAGGAGCCCGAGCGCGACGGCCCACGCGGAATCCGCGTCCGACTGCAGCTCGTCGCCATCGGGCCACGGCATCCCGGACCACGCGTCGGTCGGGTGCGACCGATCGTGCGCGGGTGCCGGGAACTCCATGCTCGAACACTATCGAGGGGGTCCGACATCGCCGCGGACGGCGGCATTCCGGCCCCACGGCGCCCGACAGAGGCCCCAACCGGCTGAAGGCCGACCCCGTTCAGCGGATCGGCCACGCCCCGTCGAGCGGGGGTGCCTCGGCATCCAGGCGTCCGATCCTCACGAAATACTCTGTCAGGCTCGCCGCCTGCGCGCGCGCCCACGCGATCTGCCGCGTGTGCAGTTCGTCGACGGTCGGCGGGAGCCACGCGGCGTACCGCTCGGCAAGCGCGAGCGCGAGGCGCCCGGCGGCCACGGCGTCGGCACACGCTTCGTGGGCAGTATCGAGCGGCACGGCGTAGTGCGCGGCGACGTGCGTGAGCGTGCGCTTGCCGCGGCGGTACCGGTCGTACGTCTTGTCGACGACGAGCGGATCGATCACCGGTGACGGAGCATCGATCGGCGGGATGCCATGACGCAGCGCCTCGTACTTCAGCATCGAGAAGTCGAACGGCGCGTTGTACGCCACGACCGGGATGCCCGCGTCGAAAAGCGCGCGCAGGGCCTCGACGACCTCGGAGACCACCGTCGCCGCCGGCGCGCCCTCGGCGCGAGCGCGCTCGGTCGTGACGCCGTGGATCGCGGCGGCCCCGACCGGAATCGGGACACCGGGGTCGGCGAGCCAATCGCGCGCATCGATGACGTGGCCGTCGGCGTCGAGCACTCCCACGTGCGCGGTCACGATGCGGTCGTGCACGACATCCACCCCGGTCGTCTCGAGGTCGAACACGCCGACGACGCGTGCCCACTCCGGGGTCTGGAACAGCGGGAGCGGCTCGGCCTGCCACGTGGTCATGGGCTCAGGTTAGGACGGGGCACCGACACGGCCCCCGAGGCGCACCGGAGGGCCGTGTGCGCCGAGTCCCCCCGCCTAGAATCGACGGATGCCGAACCCCTACGCCCCGCTCCTGGCCGAGATCCCGGTGCAGCGGCGCACGGCCGAGATCCTCGGTGGCACGACGGCGTACTGGATCTACGGCGACGACACCGCCGACACCACGATCGTCGCGGTGCACGGGTTCCGCGGCGAGCATCACGGACTCGAGCCGGTCGTGGCGCACCTGCCCGGCATCCGGGTCGTGTCGCCCGACCTGCCGGGGTTCGGAGAGACCGCCCCGCTGCCCGGGCGCACGCACGATCTCGACGCGTACGCGGCCTGGCTGCGCGCGTTCGTCGAGTCGGAGGCTCCTGGTGCGATCGTGCTGGGGCATTCGTTCGGCTCGATCGTGGCGTCCGCAGCGGTCGCCGGCGGCCTGGCGACACCGCGGCTGATCCTCGTCAATCCGATCGGCGCGCCCGCGCTCGAGGGGCCCCGCGGGGTCCTCACGCGCCTCGCGGTCTTCTATTACCTCGCGGGGGCGCGTCTGCCGCGTCCGCTCGGTGACGCGCTGCTGCGCAACGGCGTGATCGTCCGGGTCATGAGCGTTGCGATGGCCAAGACGCGCGAACCCGAACTCCGCCGGTTCGTGCACGAGCAGCACGACACGTACTTCTCACGGTTCGCCGACCGCGACGTCCTGCACGACGCGTTCGTCACGAGCGTCTCGCACGACGTCCGGGCCTTCGCGCCGCGCATCACGCAGCCGACGCTCCTCATCGCCGCGGAGAAGGACGACATCACCCCCATCGAGGCGGAACGTCATCTCGCCACGCTGTTCCCGGATGCCGAGCTGGTCGAGATCCCCGCGGTCGGCCACCTCATCCACTACGAGACGCCCGCCGCCGCGGCATCCGCGATCCGGGAATTCCTGGAGCGCTGACCCCGAGGCCGCGGCGAAACCCTACGCGGGTTGATCCGCCTTCCGCCGTCGGTAGGCGTCGACGTTCAAGCGGTCACGGTGTCACGCGGGTTGATCCGCCTTCCGCCGTCGGTAGGCGTTGACGTTCATGCGGTCACGGTGTCACGCGGGTTGATCCGCCTTGCGCCGTCGGTAGGCGTTGACGTTCATGCGGTTGCCGCAGTTGCCGGAGTCGCAGTACCGCTTCGAGCCGTTCTTCGAGAAGTCGACGTAGACGCCGCGGCAGTCGTCGGCCTGGCACACGCGGATCCGGGCGTACTCGTCGGCGCGGATGACGTCCACGAAGGCCATCGCCGCCTCGACGAGGATGCGCTGGGCGAGCGCGTCGGACGGGTCGGACGCATGGATGTGCCAGTCGAACCCGTCGTGCTTCACGAGCTGCGGCAGGGCCTTCCCGTCGCGGAGCATCGCGTTCACGAGCGGCACCGACGCGTCGCGATCGACGGTCCACAGCTCGTGGATGCGGTTCCGGATGCCGCGCACCGCGGCGAGTTCGCGATCGTCGTGCGTGCGCGAGCCGGTGTAGGCGTGGCGTGTCGCGAAGTCCTCGAGCTGCTCGGCGGAGACCATCGTGTCCTCGCCGCTCGTGTCTGTGTGGGGGAGCGTGTTGACCAGCTCGACCGTGGCGCGGAGGACGAGCTCGGTGTCACGGATAAAAGCCATGTTGACTCCTGACAGGCTGAGGCTCTACTGTCACGAGTGTAAACGTATTTGACTCCTGACAGCGGGCTCTGCATGACCACTTCCTCCGCCACCCTCCCACGCCCCATCCACCGCGGCTCGGGCGCCGTCACCGGCCTCGCCATCGCGGTGGCCTCGGCCCTGGCCTTCTCGTCGAGCGGCCCGTTCGTCAAGCCGCTGCTCGAGGGCGGGTGGTCGCTCGGCGCCGTCCTGCTCGTGCGCATGGGTCTGGCATCCCTGGTGCTGTCTCCCGCGCTCGTCCGGGCCATCCGTCGCCAGCCGGGATTCCTGCGGCGCCATGGCCTGCTCATCGCCGCGTTCGGTCTCACCGCGGTCGCCGGATGCCAGCTGTTCTACTTCGCCGCGATGCAGCGCATGCCGGTCGCCGTCGCCCTGCTGATCCAGTACATCGCGCCGGTGCTGCTCGTGGCGGCGGTGTGGGTGCGGACGCGGCGCGCGCCCTCCAAGCTCGTGCTGATGGGATCGGTCGTGGCGATGACGGGTCTGGTGCTCGTCGTCGACATCAGCGGTGCGCGGTTCGATCTCCTCGGCACGCTGTTCGCCCTGTGTGCCGCGGCGTGCACCGCCGTGTACTTCGTGATCGCCGCGCGCTCGAGCGACGAGCTCCCGCCCCTCGCGCTCGCCGCCGGCGGCCTCGTGACCGGCACCGTCGTCATCGGCATCCTCGTGGCCGTGGGCGTGCTGCCGTTCGCTGCGCCCGCGATCACCGTGTCGATGCTGGGGCTGCAGGTGCCCGGCATCCTGCCCCTGCTCTGGGTCGGCGGTGTCGCGACGACGCTCGGCTACGCGCTCGGGGTGATCGCCGTTCCCCTCATCGGATCGCGGGTCGCGTCGTTCGTAGGGCTGAGCGAGGTGCTGTTCGCGCTCGGCTTCGCCTGGCTGCTGCTCGGCGAGACGCCCGCGCCCGTGCAGTTCGTCGGCGGAGCGGTGCTGCTGGCCGGAGTCGTGCTGGTGCGATTGGATGCCGGAGACCCGATCGAACAACGGACCGAGACGGCGACGATCCCGGTGATCCCTTCCCCGTGAGTCGGGGCTGGATCAGAGCTGTTCGCGCGCCAGGTCCATGAGCGGGCTCACCCGGTAGCCGATGACCTCGCCCATCACGAGCGACGTCTCAGTGCGCTCGACGCCCTCGATCGCCAGGATGCGTGCGTCGGTGTCGAACAGGTGCTGCGTGTCGCGGCACGCGACGCGCACCAGCAGATCGATCTGACCGCTCAACCCGTGCGCCTGCAGGACCTCGGGCACCTTGCGAGAGCCTCGCGGATCGCGGGGAGCTCGGCCTGCCGCACCGTCCCGTGCAGGAACGCCTCGATCGGAAAGCCCAGCGCTTCGGCCGACAGCGTGCGCTCGTAGGAGAGGAAGACGCCGCCCTTCTCCAGGCGGCTCATGCGCGCCTGCACGGTGTTGCGCGAGAGGCCGAGCTTCTCGGCGAGCGCGACGACCGTCGCCCGCGGATCGTGGGACAGGGCGCGGAGGAGGTCGAGATCGACCGCGTCGAGCTTGGTCATGGTGCGAGACATTAGCAGGATGCCGAGCGGAAAGGGTGCGCACAATGCTGAGCCGGGGATGCCGGAGGTGAGCGCCCTGCGCGCCGGGGGTGGCGTCAGGTGGGGTGCGGTCAGCTGGCGACGCCGGCGTAGACCAGCATCTCCCACTCCTCGCCCTCGAGGCGGAAGACGGTCGCGGAGCAGTTCGGCAGACGCTCGCCGACACGGGGGAACTCGCCCGCGGTGGCGTGCATGATGACCTCGCGGATGAGTGCGCCGTGCGCGACCGCGATGACGTCGACCCCCTCGGGAGCCTCGGTCACGACCTCGGCGATCGCGGCGAGCGCGCGCTCGCGCACGACCGGCCACTCCTCGGCGCCGGGCACCTGCGCGGCGTGCCACGGGCCGTACGTGTCGTAGAACGTGGGGGCGTCCATGCCCTCGGCGTCGCCGTAGGAGCGCTCGCGGAGCCCGGGGAGGCGTCGCGTGACGACCGTGCCGAGCGCTTCGGCGATCACGTCGGCGGTCTCGGCCGCGCGGGAGAGGTCGCTCGAGACCACGACGACGTCGCGGCCGGCGAGGTCGGCGGCGAGCGTGGCGGCGACCTCGCGGGCCTGGGCCCGGCCGGTGTCGTTGAGGGGGATGTCGGTCGAGCCCTGGACGCGGCCGCGGGCGTTCCAGTCGGTTTCGCCGTGGCGCACGAGGGTGAGGATCGTCACCGTTCGAGCCTACCGGCGGCTCGGAGGCGTGGGCCGACCCCCGGCGCGGGACGGGCGCACGCCGGGGGCCGGGGCGGGTGGGTTCAGCTCTGGGCGCGTGCGGGCTGGAGCGCGTCGACGACCACATGCGCGAAGCCCGCGGGGTCCGACAGGTGCGCGAAGTGGTCGGCGCCGTCGATGTCAGTGACCCCGGCGCCCGGGATGATCTCGGCGAGGTCGTGCGCGGACTGGTACAGGAACGACGTCGTCGCGGTGCCCGCGATGAGGTGGGTCGGGTCGTGGATCTCGGCGTATCCCGAGAGGTCGTCGCCGAGCGCGTCGATCTCCACCAGTTCGCGCACCCAGGTGGGCGTCAGCGGCACGCTGGCGCCCCACAGGGGCGTCTCGCGGATGACGGGGATCGCCTCGGCGGGGACCCGCACGAAGTTCACGAGCGCGTACTCCAGCGCGCCGTCGAGGTCGCCGGCATCCACGAGCTCCCGATATCCGGCCAGGCGCTCGCCCGCGACGGGGCCCTGCACAGCCAGGGGAGGCTCGTAGGCGATCAGGGTGCCGCCGGACAGGCCGTGTCGGCGCGCGTAGGCGAGCGTCGCGAGGGCGCCGAACGAGTGGCCGAGGAGGTGGGCGCCGGGGCCGGCGACCGCCATCATCGCGGCGATGTCGGCGACCTCGGTGTCGAGCGAGTACTCGGCGGCGTCGCCGCTGCCGCCGCGCCCTCGACGGTCGTGGACATAAAGCGTGACGTGCTCGGCGAGCGCCTCGCTCGCGGGGAGCCACTGCTCCTTCGTGGCGATGCTGCCGTGGGTCACGACGAGGGCGGGGCCGCTCCCGCGGCGGAAGTAGGCGATGGGGGTGCCGTCGGCCGAGGTGGTGTGCGCGTGCTCGATGTCGGACATCTTCTGCCTCCTTGCAGAATCGCGTCGGGTGCCGCCGGAGGTCCGGGGGCCGGGGGCGTCGAACGCTCCGTGCGGCACATCGTGTAACAGATTCGCGTCTTGCGCAAGGGGAATGTTTCACAAAGATCGTGGCATCCGGTCATATGTAACGAATTGCTGTTGCAAGACGAACGAAAGTAACGCAATCTGGGGGGAGCCACGATCGAGGAGGACCGATGAGCACGCAGACCACGCCGGTCGAGAACGCGATGCAGCCCGAGGACAGCCCGGAGCTCCGCGCGCTGTACCGGGGATTCGAGGAGCAGCACCTCATCCCGCTGTGGACGCAACTCGACGACCTGATGCCGCAGACCCCGCAGCCCAAGGCCGTGCCGTGGGTGTGGCGCTGGAACGCCCTCCGGCCGCTCGCGGAGCGCGCCGGCGACCTGATCCCGGTCGGGCGCGGAGGAGAACGCCGCGCCATCGGACTCGCCAACCCCGGCCTGGGCGGGCGCGCGTACATCTCGCCGACCCTGTGGGCCGCCATCCAGCAGCTCGGGCCGCGCGAGACCGCGCCCGAGCACCGGCACTCCCAGAACGCGTTCCGTTTCGTCACGTCCGGCGAGGGCGTCTGGACGGTCGTCAACGGCGACCCCGTCCGCATGAGCCGCGGCGACTTCCTCCTCACGCCCGGCTGGAACTTCCACGGTCACCACAACGAGACCGACCAGTCGATGACCTGGATCGACGGACTCGACATCCCCTTCGCCTACCAGATGGACACCGGGTTCTTCGAGTTCGGTGCCGAACGCGTCACCGACGAGGCGACGCCGAACTTCTCGCGCTCCGAGCGCCTCTGGGCCCACCCCGGCCTCCTGCCCCTCGCCGGGCTGCGCCGGACCGTCTCGAGCCCGATCGGCGCGTACCGGTGGGAGCACACCGACGCCGCGCTCACCGACCAGCTGCTCCTGGAGGCGGAGGGGATGCCGGCCACCGTCGGCCCCGGCCACGCTGCCGTGCGCTTCGCCAACCCGACGACCGGCGGTGACGTCATGCCGACCATCCGCGCGCAATTCCACCGCTTCCGAGAGGGTGCGAGCACGCCTGTGCGACAGGAGGTCGGATCGAACGTCTACCAGGTGTTCGAGGGGTCGGGGCGTGTGCTGCTGGGCGACGCCGAGCACGTGGTCGAGCACGGCGACATCTTCGTGGTGCCGAGCTGGTGCCGCTTCCGCGTGCAGGCCGAGACGCGCCTGGATCTGTTCCATTTCAGCGACACCCCGATCTTCGAAGGCCTGGGGCTGTACCGCGAGCTCGAAGAGGAGACCGACCGATGAAGCTGTGCACCATCCACTGGCGGGAGTCCACGGCCGCCGCACGGGTCGAGGGAGACCACGTCGTCGTGCTCGAGGGGCACGCCGACGTCGGTGCTCTGCTCCGCGGGGGCGGTGTCGGGGCGGCCGCCGGGATCGATGGGCCCACACTCTCCCTCGACGAGGTGCGGTTCGCACCGGTGGTGCTCGCGCCGAGCAAGATCGTGTGCGTCGGTCTGAACTACCGTGCGCACATCCTCGAGATGAAGCGCGACCTGCAAGGATACCCCGTGCTCTTCGCG
>NZ_BADA01000499.1 GCF_000333395.1 Microbacterium sp. B19 | reverse complement strand
GCCCGGGATCGACGGATCGGATGCCGCGCACTGGCAGTCGCGATGGGAGCAGGGCTGGGGGGAGCGGGCGGTGCGGATCGAGCCCGCCTCGTGGTCGGTTCCCGAGCTCGACGACTGGGTCGCCGCGGTGGATCGTGCCGTGGACCTCCTCGCGCCGCGCGTCGACGACATCGTGCTGGTGGCGCACAGTCTGGGATGTTGGGCCGTGGCGGAATGGCTCGCCGGGACGGCGCGCCGACCGCTCGGGGCTCTGCTCGTCGCCCCGCCGGACCCGTCGGGCGCCGCCTTCCGGTCGGTCGTGACGGCCGGATTCCTCGAGGTGGCAGCCCGCCCGCTGCCGGTCGCGACCGTGCTGGTCGCCAGCTCCGACGACCCGTATTGCGACGTCGAGGCGGCCCGGAAACTCGGGCGCCGATGGGGGAGCGCGGTCGAGGAGATCGCGGCGGGCGGCCACCTGAACTCCGCCAGCGGCCTGGGGGATTGGCCGCGGGGGAAGGAGTCCTTGGCGCGGTTGACCGTGCGGTGAGGCGCGGCCGGTTGCCTCCGGCGGGCGCCGTGGGCCTCAGGCGCCGTGCGTCGCGGGCGCCGTGCGTCTCAGGCGCCGTGCGTCTCAGGCGTCGCGCGACTCAGGCGTCGTGCGTCTCGCGCGCCGTGCGCCTCAGGCGTCGATCCGGGATCCGGAGGTGACGGTGCCGATCGCCCGGGGGATGCCGAGATTGTCGCGGCGGTCGGCCCACATGCGCTGGCTCTCGCGGGTGCGGGCGATCTCGTCGCGATCCAGGTCGGCGACGGCGAGCCCCTCGACGCCGTCGACCGCGGCGATGCGCCGACCCGCGGGGTCGAAGACCGCCGAGCCGGCGATGAAGTCGTGCGGG
>NZ_BADA01000500.1 GCF_000333395.1 Microbacterium sp. B19 | reverse complement strand
CTGCTGCTGATCTCGTTCGCCGGGTACACGCGCTACGCGCGCGCCGGAATGCTCGAGGTGATGAACCAGGACTACATCCGCACGGCGCGCGCGAAGGGCCTCCCGGAGCGCACGGTCATCNTGCGGCACGGCCTGCGGAACATGCTGATCCCGATCGTGACCCTCGTCGCCACCGACGTCGGCGCGCTCCTGGGTGGCGCGGTGATCACGGAGCGGGTCTTCGCGATCTCGGGCATGGGCGCGTTGTTCGTCACCTCGATCCAACGCGTGGACGTGAACCCCGTGATGGGGTACTTCATCGTGATCGCCATCACGGCGATCCTGTTCAACTTCCTGGCCGATCTCGCCTACGCCGTGCTCGATCCCCGCGTGCGAGTGGTCGCATGATCGCCGCCGTCCGAATCCCGGAGGTCTCCAGATGACCCAGATGCTCCCCGAGCCCGCGAACGTCGATGCTCCGCCGCCGTCCGACGAGCGGCAGACCGTCGGCGTCAGCCAGGGCCGCCTCATCCTGCGGCGCTTCCTGTCGAACAAGATCGCCGTCGTGTCCGGCATCCTGTTCATCCTGCTCGCGCTGTTCTCCATCTCGGCGATCGGCATCGGTCCGATCCCCGGCTGGTGGAAGTACGACTACACGTCGCTGAACCCGCAGAATGACGGTGGGGCGCCGACGCTGTCGCTGTGGCCGCTCTCGTTCGGTGACCACCCGTTCGGTCAGGACCGCATCGGCATCGACTACTTCGCCATGACGATGCGCGGCATCCAGAACTCGATCCTCGTGATGGTCATCATCAGCCTCGTGGGCACGGCGGTCGGCACCATCATCGGTGCCCTCGCCGGCTACTACCGCGGCTGGCTCGACGCGGTGCTGATGCGCATCACGGACGTGTTCATCGTCATCCCGGTCATCGTCATCGGCGCCGTCGTCGGTCGCGCGACCGGTGGTCTGGGTGTCGTGCCGCTGGCGTTCTTCCTCGCGATGGTGTCGTGGACGACGATCGCCCGCCTCGTGCGCGCCGAGTTCCTCTCGCTGCGTGAGCGCGAGTTCGTCGAGGCCGCCCGCGTAGCCGGCGCGAGCGACGCGCGCATCATCTTCAAGCACATCCTCCCCAACGCCATCGGCGTGGTGATCGTCGCGGCGACCCTGTTGGCGGCGTCGGCGATCCTCCTCGAGACGGCGCTGAGCTACCTCCAGCTCGGTGTGCGTCCGCCGGACGTGTCGCTCGGCCTGATCATCTCCGACAACCAGTCGGCCTTCCAGACGCGCCCGTGGCTGTTCTGGTGGCCCGCGGTGTTCATCGTCGCCCTCGCGGTGCTGGTGAACTTCGTCGGCGACGGTCTGCGCGACGCGTTCGACCCGCGTCAGAAGCGCTTCTCGCTGCGTCGCACGAAGGAGCAGGCCGCTCCCTCGACGACGGCGCCGGCCAGCGTCCAGGGACGCGTGCACCCGGAGACGCCGTCGTCATGACGCGAGGCGTCCCCGCGATGTCAGCCCAGAACGATCGCCAGCACGATGCCGACCGCACCCGCGGCCAGCACCAGCAGGTTGTCGAGCCGGGCGCGGACACGGACGGGAACCGTCTCGGCGATGCCGGCCTCGACACGGCCGGCATCGCGCAGGGCGTGCCAGCGATCACGGACGAGGGCCGCGGCGCGTCCCGAGTCGGTGTTCGGCAGCTCTCCGGGACGCGTGTTCGGTGCGACCTGCCCCTCGCTGCGACGGTAGGCGCGGGCCGCGCGGAGCGACCCGGTCGCACCGGGCGCCGGAGCGGCGGTCACGGCGATGCGACGGCCGGGCGTGTGCAGCTGCAGCGCGTAGCGCGTATCGACGTGGATGAGCGCCGCCCACGGCACGCCGTAGCGCAGCACGATGTTGTCGACCTCCACCCCGTCGTCGTCGACGGAGACCGAGGGCGACCACAGGATGCCGTAGACCAGCGCCGCGGCGCCGAGCGCACCGGCGATCACCGCGGCGGGGGCCAGCGTCACGGCGGGAGCGGTCAGCAGACCGATCGCCACCGCGGCGATGACCGCCCACACGATGCCGCACAGGATGCGGGTGAACGTCGAACGGAACGTCTGGCGTGGCATCCCCTGATTCTTTCATTCCCCGATCACTCACTCCCGCTCCGCGGGACGGAGAGGACAGCCTCATGAGCACGACCGAGAAGGCGGGAATCCCCGCGCTCGAGATGACCGACGTCAGCGTCGACTTCGCGGTGGACGACGTCTGGGTCCCGGCGGCGAAGAACCTCACGTACTCCATCGCCCGCGGCCAGGTCGTCGCGGTGGTGGGGGAGTCGGGTTCCGGCAAGAGCGTGAGCTCGATGGCGGTGCTCGACCTCCTCCCGCGCAACAGCCGGGTCCGCGGCAGCATCAAGGTCAACGGCCGCGAGGTGACCACGCTCTCGACCTCGCAGATGCGTCAGCTGCGCGGACCCGAGGTCGCGGCGATCTTCCAGGAGCCGATGACCGCGCTGAACCCCGTGCTGACGGTGGGCTCGCAGATCATCGAGGCGCTCCGCGCGCACACGACGATGGCGCCGTCCGAGGCGAAGGCGCGGGCGCTGGAGCTGCTGGACATGGTCGGGCTGCCGGACCCGCAGAAGGCGTTCGCGTCGTACCCGCACCAGCTCTCGGGCGGTCAGCGCCAGCGGGCGATGATCGCGCAGTCGATCAGCCTCGAGCCCGCGCTCCTCATCGCCGACGAGCCGACGACCGCGCTCGACGTCACGGTGCAGGCCGAGATCCTCGACCTCATCCGCGACCTCCGCGACCGCCTGGACTCGGCCGTCCTCCTCATCACGCACGACATGGGTGTGGTCGCCGACCTCGCCGACTGGATCGTCGTGATGAAGAACGGCGACATCGTCGAGCAGGGCAGCGCCGCGCAGGTGCTCGGCGCCCCCCAGGACCCGTACACCCAGGAGCTGCTGGCATCCGTTCCCCGTCTGGGTGAGACGCTCGAGGGCGAGGCGACGGTCGACGTCGTGGAATCGCTCGCGGCCGCCGTCGCCGAGGGGCCTGCGCGCACCGAGACACTCCGCCTCGCGGCGGCGGCTCCCGCGCTGTCCAACCCGGTGCTCGAGCTGCAGAACGTGTCGATCGAGTACGGCAAGAAGGGTCGCGTCGCCGCGTTCCGCGCGGTCGACGACGTCACGCTCGGCATCGCCGAGGGCGAGATCGTCGGTCTCGTCGGCGAGTCCGGGTCGGGCAAGTCCACGATCGGACGCGCCGCGATCGGCCTGCAGCCCATCGCCGAGGGGCGTCTCGTGGTCGACGGCGTCGACATCTCCAGCGGATCGCGCAAGCTCATAAAGTCACTGCGCCGCCGCGTGGGCATCGTGTTCCAGGACCCGTCGTCGTCGCTGAACCCTCGCCTCCCGATCGGCGAGTCCATCGGCGAGCCGCTGTTCCTCGCGGGCGAGGCGAAGGGCGCCGCCCTCGACGCGCGCGTCGAGAAGCTCCTGGACGAGGTGCGCCTCCCGCGCAGCTACCGCAACCGCTACCCGCACGAGCTGTCGGGTGGCCAGAAGCAGCGCGTCGGCATCGCCCGTGCGCTGTCGCTGCAGCCGCGTCTCCTCGTGGCGGACGAGCCCACGAGCGCGCTGGACGTCTCGGTCCAGGCCCGCGTGCTCGAGCTCCTCAGCGAGCTGCAGCAGGAGCACCGCTTCGCGTGCCTGTTCATCAGCCACGACCTGGCCGTCGTGGATGCCATGGCCGACCGCATCGTCGTGCTCAACCGCGGCAAGATCGCGGAGCAGGGCACGCGCGACCAGATCCTGCGCTCCCCGAAGGAGCCGTACACGCAGCGTCTCATCGCGGCGATCCCGGTGCCCGACGTCGAGGTGCAGGCCGCCCGTCGCGAGCTGCGTCACGAGCTGCTGAAGAACACCCCGGCATCCTGATCCGGACCCCGAAAAGGGGCGGCATTCCTGAGGGGATGCCGCCCCTTTCGCGTGCGTCGCCGGGACCGGGGCGGGCGCCCGGTAGACTGGGGTGGCCCGATTCCGGGCGCCACCCCGAATTTTCCTGGAGACCCTCCATGGCGCACGCCCTTCGTCCTGACCTCCGTAACGTCGCGATCGTCGCGCACGTCGACCACGGCAAGACGACCCTCGTCGACGCCATGCTCCGCCAGACGAACTCTTTCGGCGACCACGCGCACGTCGAAGAGCGTGCGATGGACTCGAACGACCTCGAGCGTGAGAAGGGCATCACGATCCTCGCCAAGAACACGGCGATCACGTACAACGGTGCCCACACCGACGTCCCGGTGACGATCAACGTCATCGACACCCCCGGTCACGCCGACTTCGGTGGCGAGGTCGAGCGCGGTCTGTCGATGGTCGACGGTGTCGTGCTGCTGGTCGACGCGTCGGAGGGCCCGCTGCCCCAGACCCGCTTCGTGCTGCGCAAGGCGCTCGAGGCGAAGCTCCCCGTCATCCTGCTGGTCAACAAGACCGACCGTCCCGACGCGCGCATCGCCGAGGTCGAGGAAGAGGCGCACGACCTGCTCCTCGGTCTGGCGTCCGACCTCGTCGACGACGTCCCCGACCTCGACGTCGACGCGCTGCTCGACGTCCCCGTCGTGTACGCGTCGGGCCGCGCGGGTGCCGCGTCGCTGAACCGTCCCGACAACGGGTCCCTGCCCGATAACGACGACCTCGAGCCGCTGTTCGGCGCGATCCTCGAGCACGTCCCGGCCCCGTCGTACGACGACGAGGCGCCGCTGCAGGCGTGGGTGACGAACCTCGACTCGAGCCCGTTCCTCGGCCGTCTCGCGCTGCTGCGCATCTTCAACGGCACGCTGAAGAAGGGCCAGACGGTCGCGTGGGTCCGCCACGACGGCTCGCACTCGAACGCTCGCGTCACCGAGCTGCTGCTGACCAAGGCGCTGGAGCGTTTCCCCGCCGAGTCCGCCGGCCCCGGCGACATCGTCGCGATCGCCGGTTTCCCCGACATCACGATCGGTGAGACGATCGCCGACCCCGAGGACGTCCGGCCGCTGCCGGCGATCACGGTGGACGACCCCGCCATCTCGATGACGATCGGTACGAACACCTCGCCCCTCATGGGCAAGGTCAAGGGCCACAAGCTCACCGCCCGCATGGTCAAGGACCGCCTCGACCGCGAGCTCATCGGCAACGTCTCGCTCAAGGTCGTCGACATCGGACGACCGGATGCCTGGGAGGTCCAGGGCCGCGGCGAGCTCGCGCTCGCGATCCTCGTCGAGAACATGCGTCGCGAGGGCTTCGAGCTCACCGTGGGCAAGCCCCAGGTCGTCACCAAGCGCGGCGAGGACGGCAAGCTCAAGGAGCCGTACGAGCACCTCACGATCGACGCCCCCGAGGAGCACCTCGGCGCGATCACGCAGCTCATGGCCGCGCGCAAGGGCCGCATGGACAACATGACGAACCACGGCACCGGGTGGGTGCGCATGGAGTTCGTCGTCCCGTCCCGCGGCCTCATCGGCTTCCGCAGCGAGTTCCTCACGATCACGCGCGGCACCGGTATCGCCAACGCGATCTCGCACGGCTACGACGACTGGGCCGGCACGATCACGACCCGTCAGAACGGCTCGATCGTCGCCGACCGCATGGGCGTCGTCACCCCGTTCGCGATGATCGCCCTGCAGGAGCGCATGAGCTTCTTCGTGCAGCCGACCGAAGAGGTCTACGAGGGCATGGTCATCGGCGAGAACTCGCGCGCCGACGACATGGACGTCAACATCACCAAGGAGAAGAAGCTGACGAACATGCGTTCGTCGACTTCGGACTCCTTCGAGTCGATGACCCCGCCGCGCGTCCTGACGCTGGAGGAGTCGCTCGAGTTCGCCCGCGACGACGAATGCGTCGAGGTCACGCCCGAGAAGGTGCGCATCCGCAAGGTCGTGCTCGACGCGACCGAGCGAGGCCGCGCCGCCTCGCGTGCCAAGCGCCAGGACGCGAACGCCTGATGCTCGAGCTGGCCGGCGCCACGTCCGACGAGGTCCGTGACTTCGTGGCGTCCGGCCGGCGCCTGGCGGTCGTCGCCATCGGTGCGCTCGAGGCGCATGGGGCGCACCTGCCGCTGAGCACGGACACCGTGGTCGCCGAGCGCGTGGCCCGCGAGCTCGCGGAGCGGCACGACGGGGCGCTGCTGCCGTCCGTGGCGTACGGCGAGACGTGGGCGACGTCCGGGTGGCCGGGCACGATCTCCCTGTCGCCCGAGACCGTGCGGATGCTCGCGATCGACCTCGCCCGCGGGGCCGTGGCGTCCGGACTCGATCGGGTCGTCGTCGTGAACGGCGACTTCGGCAACCGGCTCCCGCTCGCGGCCGCCGCCCGCGATCTGGCGGCCGATGGCATCCGGGTCCTGGTCCTCGACCACCCGGGTCTCGCGGAGGCGGCGGATGCCGTGCGCGAGTCCGCGCCCGCGGTGCCGGGCATGAACCACGGCGAGGAGATCGAGACCTCGATGGTGCTCGCCGTCGCTCCCGACCTCGTGCACCCCGACCGGGCGCAGCCGCAGTACCCCGAATTCCCCGTCGATTTCGGCACGCGTCCCGTGCGGCTGCACGAGATCGGCGAGAACGCCGTATTCGGCGATCCGCGACCGGCGACCGCCGCGAAGGGCGAGACGCTGTTCGCCGCGGTCATCGCCGCCGCGTCCGCGGAGGTGGAGCGCTTCCTCGCCGGCTGAGCGCGTCGGCGGCGAGGCGTTCGCTCAGGGCGCGTAGTCCTGCACGCGTCGCCCGTGCGAGCGGTCGGTGAGGGCGGGCAGTCGCTCGGAAAGTTCGTCCACGGCCGCGTCGATGTCGATCGTCAGCAGCTGTCGGTCCCGTACGACGACACGGCCGTCGACGATCACGGTCGATACGTCGCCCTGGTGCGCGCTCAGCGCGAGCGAGTGCGCGAGGTCGTGCACGGGCTGCAGGTGCGGCGAGCGGAAGTCCAGCAGCACGATGTCCGCCCGCAGCCCGGGGCGCAGTGAGCCGACGCGGTCGGCGAGCCCGAAGACCTCGGCGTTCTGACGTGTTGCGAGGTCGAGCAGGTGTGCGGACGTCGCCCAGGTGGCATCCTTCGACGCGTATTTCTCGATCATGCCGAGGAGCCGCATGTTCTCGAGGACGTCGAGCGTGATGCTCCCCGCCGCGCCGTCGGTGCCGATGCCCACGCTGATGCCGGCGTCGTGCAGCAGGCGCAGAGGCGTCGTGCCCTCCTGCGCGTGCAGCAGGTAGGTCTTCGTGCACGACGCGACGCCGATGCGGTCGGCGTAGGGCTGCAGCAGGGCGATGTCCTCGGGGACGATACCCGCGCCGTGCGCGATGATCGCGCCGGCTTCCAGGATCCCGGTGTCGTGCAGGATGCCGATGGGGGAGCGGCCGCGGCGACCGAGGCTCGACGCCGTCTGCGTCAGGTTCTCCGCGGCGTGGATGTGGATGCGGACCCCGAGGCGCTCGGCATCCTGAGCCGTCCGTCGGAGGTCGTCGTCGTCGACCGTGTACGGAGCGTGCGGCCCGAGGGCGGTGGTGATGCGACCGTCGGCCGCGCCGTTCGCGTCACGCGCGAAGGCGACGCTGCGCTCGCGCCCGGCTGCGCCCTCGGACGAGAAGAACGTCGAGGCGAGGAGGGCGCGGATGCCGGCGACCTCGACCTCCTCGGCGATCGTGTCCATGCCGAAGTAGTGGTCGGCGAACGACGTGACACCGGACAGCAGCAGCTCGCCGATCGCGATGCGCGCGCCGAG
>NZ_BADA01000501.1 GCF_000333395.1 Microbacterium sp. B19 | reverse complement strand
CCGACGACCCGCTGACGGTGAAGTACACCATCAACCCCGGCCTCACGTGGTCGGACGGCGAGCCCATCAACGCCGACGACATGCTCGTCAACTGGGCGATCAACTCGGGCTACTACGACGACGCCAAGATCGACGCCGCGTCCGGTGAGGTCACCAGCGGCACGCAGTACTTCACGCTCGCGGGCAGCACCGCGGGTCTGGACACGACCGCGTTCCCGACCATCGGCGACGACAACATGTCGATGACCCTCGTCTACTCGACGCCGTTCGTGGACTGGGAGCTCGTCAACCCGATCGGCAAGCCGGCTCACGTGCTCGCCGAGAAGGCCGGCGTCTCCGAGGAAGACTTCATCAAGGTCCTCAAGGACACCCCGAAGGGCAACCCGGACGCTCCCGTCACCCCCAACGCGACCCTGAAGGCCGCGGCGGACTTCTGGAACAAGGGCTACGACGTCACGGCCATGCCGACCGACCAGAGCCTCCTCGTCGCGAGCGGTCCGTTCATCGTGACCGACTTCACCCCCGAGCAGAGCATCACGCTGGGCAAGAACCCCAACTACAAGGGCAGCATGTCGCCCAAGTACGACCAGCTGATCATCCGCTTCATCGGTGACGCCAACGCGCAGGTCACGGCCCTCCAGAACGGCGAGGTCCAGGCCATCCAGCCGCAGCCCTCCGCCGACACGCTGACCGCGCTGAAGAACGCCAACGCCACGGTCCACTCCGGCAGCCAGCTGTCGTACGACCACGTCGACCTGACCTTCGCCGGCGTGTTCGCCGACGCCAACGTCCGCGAGGCCTTCCTCAAGACGATCCCGCGTCAGCAGATCCTCGACTCGATCATCACGCCGATCAACCCCGACGCCGAGGTGCTGAACTCGCAGATCTTCCTGCCGACCGACGGCGACCAGTACAAGACCGCCGTCTCGGCCAGTGGCTACGACAAGTTCGGCGAGCCCGACATCGCGGGTGCCAAGGCGCTGCTGAACGGTGCGACCCCCACGGTTCGCATCCTCTACAACACCAAGAACCCGAACCGTGTCGACAGCTTCCGCGCCATCCAGCAGTCGGCGCAGCAGGCGGGCTTCAACATCGTGGACGCCGGCTCGCCCGACTGGGGCAAGCTCCTCGGTAGCGGCAGCTACGACGTCTCGATCTTCGGCTGGATCTCGCCGGGTGCCGGTAACGCCGCGCTCCCGCAGATCTTCAAGACCGCGGGCGGTGGAAACTACAACAACTACAGCAACGCCACCGTCGACAGCCTCGTCGACGAGAGCCAGGTCACGACCGACAAGGACAAGCTGGCCGACATCAAGGTGAAGATCGACGCTGAGACGGCCAAGGACTTCTACGGTCTGCCGCTGTTCCAGCTCCCCGGTGTCTTCGCCGACAACGGCACCGTCAAGGGCATCGACTACTTCGGTGGCCAGACGGGCATCGTGTGGAACGCGCAGGAGTGGACGCTCGGCGGTTGATGACCCGCTGAATCCCTCGTGAGGCGCCGGAGTCGCTCGGCTCCGGCGCCTCACTTCGTGTGCGTGCGGCGCGCCCCACCCCGGCGCGCGCGCGACTATCCTTTCCAGGACGCCCACAGGCGTCTTCACCCGATCGAAAGAAGTCCTCCCGCGATGGTCGGATTCATCCTCAGGCGCATCGCCGTCTCGATCCTGGTCCTGCTCGCAGCGTCGTTCATCATGTACGTGCTGTCCGCCAACTCCGGCGACCCCCTGCAGGACCTGCGCGACAGCTCCGCCGCCAACCGTGACCAGCTCATCGCCGCCCGTGTCGCGGCCCTCGACCTCAATGTCCCCGTACCGCTGCGGTACTTCCTCTGGCTCGGCGGCGCCGCCGGCTGCCTCATCCCGTTCGCCGGGACCTGCAACCTGGGTCTGACGATCTCCAACGCCGCGGTCACCGACATCCTTCCGACCGCCATCGGGTCGACCCTCCAGCTCGTGACAGCGTCGTTCGTGCTGGCGATCGTCCTCGGCATCGTCGTCGGCGTCGTCTCGGCCCTCCGCCAGTACAGCGGTTTCGACTTCGGTATCACGCTGCTGAGCTTCTTCCTCTTCTCGCTTCCGTCGTTCCTGGTCGCCGTCCTCCTGAAGGAGTTCCTGGCGCTCGGCTTCAACGACTTCCTGGCGTCGGCGACCTCGATCCCGATCTGGCTGATCATCCTGCTGGGTGTCGTCATGGCGATCATCTGGCAGGCCATGATCGGCGGCGACGTCCGCCGTCGTCTGATCGTCGCCGTCGTCTCGGGCCTGGCCACCATCGCTCTGCTGGTGTACTTCGACCTCACCGACTGGTTCCGTCACCCCGGCTTCGGGCCGGTCGGCCTCCTCCTGCTGATCGCCGGAGTCGTCGTGATCACCACGGCGCTCATCTCCGGATGAGCACCGCCGCGC
>NZ_BADA01000502.1 GCF_000333395.1 Microbacterium sp. B19 | reverse complement strand
TGCAAGGGAGACGAGCGCGGTGGAGCGGGGGTGTCGGTCATGAGTTCTGCCGTTCAAAAGGACGGTCAGACGCCGGTCGACGCCTGAGAACTCCCCCTCTGTCATGAACCTGAGAGTTTCGCCCGGGCGTCGCAGCGACGCGGGGCTTTCACCGTCGGCGGACCCGGCCGGTGCACCCGGGTCACTTTCCAGAGTGGCCCGATCGACGCGGTACGCGTACCTG
>NZ_BADA01000503.1 GCF_000333395.1 Microbacterium sp. B19 | reverse complement strand
ATGAGAGCGGGATGCGCGAAGCCTATGCCATGTGGAAAAAGATGATGGAGAAGTGATCGATATGAACCAACAAGACACCCTGCAAGGCATCCCCGCGCAAATGGCGCGTGCCATCGCCTTCATCTG
>NZ_BADA01000504.1 GCF_000333395.1 Microbacterium sp. B19 | reverse complement strand
GCGCTGGCGCAGCGCCTCGCATGAAAGGACTGGCAGGTCGACCGCGCGCGCCGCGACCTGTTCGGCTGGAGCGCCTCGACGCTGGGCATGGCGATCCACGCCACCGCCCGAGCGGATGCCGAAGTGAAGGGCGCTTCCCGCGACGCGGTCTTCGCGCTCGAGCGCATGATCACGATCATCGCCACCCGCCAGCCCTACGGCCGCTGACCTCCAGCGCTCCACCGGCCGTGCGCCGCGGCCCGGGCGTGAGGATCGGAGGACGCGCAACCAGTCAGGGCAACGCGAACCGCAGCGTCCCCAGAAGTCGACGGCCCGGCGCCCTGTGCCCGGCGCCCGGCGCCCGGTCTCCGAGGTTTGGGGCGCATTTCTCGATTTGGGGCGCGAGAATCCCGCCCCGAAGCCAAGAATCCGCCCCAAACCCCGAGCCGTGGCCCACGCAAACGACGAAGCCCGCCCCGCGGTGCGGGACGGGCTGTCGAAAGGATGCGGCTCAGAGAGCGGCGACCTGCTTCGCGATGGCCGACTTGCGGTTCGCGGCCTGGTTGGCGTGGATGACGCCCTTGCTCACGGCCTTGTCGAGCTTCTTGCCGGCCTGGACGAGCGCCTTCTCGGCGGCTTCCTTGTCACCGGCGAGGACGGCCTCGCGCGTGCGGCGCACGTGCGTCTTGAGCTCGCTCTTGACGGCCTTGTTGCGCTCGCGCGCCTTCTCGTTGGTCTTGTTGCGCTTGATCTGCGACTTGATGTTCGCCACGTCGACGGTCTTTCGTTTGAGTGAGTGTTGGAAGTGCCGGGCGAGCGGTAGAGGGGCGCTGCACCGGCGGTCGTGGAGGTCGGGAAAAACCCCACACGCAAGCCAAGGACCGAGTCTATCAGGTCGAGGCTTCGACCGTGGTGAGGGCCACGTCCAGCAGCGCGTTGAAGACGCGCGGCCGCATCGCCGTGACCAGGTGCGTCGTGCGGGGCACCACGATGAGCTCGGCGTCCCGCGCGATCGACAGGAACAGCTTCTCGTTGACGCGGAGCTGGTCCCACTGCCCGTTGATGAACCACAGGGGCACGTCGATCCGCCGCAGCGCGGCGAGCAGGTCGAGCACCGACAACGACGCGAGGGCGGTGTCCTGCGCGTCGAACGCGTACCCGCCGGCGCCGAAGTCCGCGCGGGTCTCCGGCGGCAGCGTCCGGTCGAGCACGTAGTTCGTCAGGCCCAGGCCCCGGTCGGGCAGCCCGTCGAACCGCCGCGCGAGGAACCGATACGCCGCGAGCCCCGCACCGCGGGGGATCGAGGTACAGGATGCCGCGACGAACGCCGCGACCGGCGGCCGGTCCTCCCGCCCGACGTACTCGATCGACAGCAGTCCGCCCATCGAATGCCCCACGAGAAGGACGGGGCCGCGGGTCGCGGCATCCTGAACCGCCCGGTCGATCGTCGCGAACGCCTCGTCGAGCGTGAACGTCTCGCCGCGGCGCGTTCCGTGCCCCGGCAGGTCCACGGCCGTGACCGGGTTCCTGCGCTCCCGCAGATGCTCCACCTGCGCGCGCCACATCGTGGCGGACGTGCGGATGCCGTGCACGAGCACGACCTGGACCGTCATGGCATCCACCCTACGAACGCCGCCTTTGCATCCGCCCGGGACGGGGCGCGGAAGAACGCCGCGGAGAGGGCCGCGGACGGCGATGTCGGCCGCCGCCCGTAGAATCGACGGAACATGTCACCGCGCGCCCTGAAGCCCCTCGAGCCGTCCGCCACGCCGCCGGCGCAGATCCGCAACTTCTGCATCATCGCCCACATCGACCACGGCAAGTCGACGTTGGCCGACCGCATGCTGCAGATCACCGGCGTCGTCGCCGACCGCGACATGCGCGCGCAGTACCTCGACCGCATGGACATCGAACGCGAGCGCGGCATCACGATCAAGTCCCAGGCCGTCCGCATGCCGTGGGCCGTCGACGGCCAGACGTTCGCGCTCAACATGATCGACACGCCCGGCCACGTCGACTTCACGTACGAGGTCAGCCGCTCGCTCGCCGCGTGCGAGGGTGCGATCCTCCTCGTCGACGCCGCGCAGGGCATCGAGGCGCAGACGCTCGCCAACCTCTACCTCGCGCTCGAGAACGATCTGACGATCATCCCGGGTGCTGACAAGATCGACTTTCCCGCGGCCGACCCCGACAAGTAC
>NZ_BADA01000505.1 GCF_000333395.1 Microbacterium sp. B19 | reverse complement strand
CGGCGGCATCCGGCCCGCTCGACCTCATGCGGCGACACGCGAGCAGCTCGACGCGCTGCCGAGGATCGGGCCGGCGCTCGCCGATCGCATCCTGGCGTGGCGCGAGCAGAACGGCCGGTTCACGAGCGTCGACGACCTCGGATCGGTGCCGGGGATCGGCGACAAGATGCTCGCGAGCCTGCGCGATCTGGTGCGGGTATGAGCGAGCGACGGGCTCTCCGACAGAGAGCATGGCGGCCGGTCGCCGTGGCGGGGGCGACCTGGATCGGCGCTGCCGTGGCGGTCGTCGTCCCTCACGCGGGTGTTCTCGCGCTCGGACTGTGCGGGGCTGCGGTCTCGGCCGTGGCACTGTTCGCGCGGTTCCGGCATCCGTTGCTCATGGTGACGTCCGTCGCGCTGGCGTGCGCCGCTGCCAGCGCAGGCACCGTCACGACCCTGCAGCCCACGCGTGACGCGCTCGCCGGGCTCGAGGTCGCCGGCGGCCGTCACGTGCGCGTGACCGCGACGGTCACGGGTCACCTCTCGACCGGCCCCGACGGCGGCGGCTGGTTCGACGCCACGGTGTCCGTGGTGACCGCGGGCGACACGACCGTGACGGGCGTAATCCCCGCGCGTATCGGAGTGGATGCCGACGGCCGAGGGCGCCTGTCCGACGTCGGGCCGGGCAGCGAGATCTCCGTGGCGGGGCGGGGGATTCCGTCCGACCCGGCCGAGCGGGCGATCCTCGTGCTCCGCGCGACCGACATCGAACGCGCACCCCCGCCCGCGGGCGTCTGGGCCGTTTTCGAGGGGTTGCGCGATGGACTCGTCGCGTCGACGCGAGGGCTGCCGCAACCGGGCGCCGGGCTCGTCCCGGGACTCGCTGTCGGTGACACGTCGAGTCTCGACGCGGGAACCGAGACCGCGATGAACGCGTCCTCGCTGTCGCACCTGACCGCCGTCTCCGGGGCGAACTGCGCGCTCGTGGTGGGCGCGGCGTTCGCGCTGCTCGCGCTGTGCGGGGTGCGGCGCTGGATACGGGTCGCGGGTGCGCTGCTCGTGCTCGCCGGATTCGTCGCTCTCGTGACGCCGGAGCCCAGCGTGGTCCGAGCCGCGGCGATGAGCGCGATCGGCATCCTCGCGCTCGGTCTCGGCCGCCCCCTGGTCGGCGTCGCTGTTCTGGCCGCCGCGGTGACGGTCCTGCTGATCGGCGACCCCTGGTTGTGCCGGTCGCTCGGGTTCGCGCTGTCCACGGCGGCCACCGCGGCGCTCCTGGTGCTCGCGAAGCCCCTCGCCGATGGGTTCGCGAGATGGATGCCGTCCCGCCTCGCGCTCGCGCTCGCCGTGCCGACGGCGGCGCAGCTGGTGTGCGGTCCCCTCATCGTCCTCATCGATCCGCACGTTCCCCTGCTCGGGATCGCGGCGAACTTGCTCGCCGATCCCGCCGCCGCACCGGCGACGATCGCGGGAGTCCTCGCCTGCATCGCGCCGATCCCGTGGGTGCGCGATGGGCTCTCTGCGCTGGCGTGGGTCCCCGCCGCGTGGATCGCCGGGGTCGCCCACACCACAGCCTCGGCCGCCGCGCAGAACCTGCCCTGGCCGGACGGACCGTTCGGCGCCGCCCTGCTCGCGATCGTCGGCGGCGCGATCGCGGTCGCCGTCGCCCGGCCGCAGCGCGTGCCTCGCCTCACGGCTCTCGCGACCCTCGTGGTCGCCGTTCTCATAGGAGCGGTCGGCGGCACGACCGCGGTCCGTGCGGTAGCCGGACCGCTGACCGTGCCGACCGGGTGGCAGGTCGCGATGTGCGACGTCGGCCAGGGGGATGCCACGCTGTGGCGCTCCGGATCCGCGGTCGCCCTCGTCGACACCGGGCCCGACCCAGAGCCGCTCGCGGCGTGCCTGCAGACGCTCGGCATCGACCATCTCGATCTCGTCGTCCTGACCCACTTCGACAAGGACCACGTGGGCGGATCCGCGGCGGTCCAGGGTCGCGCGAGCGTCGTGATCCACGGGCCCACGGGAGAGGCTGCGGACCAGCGGCTGCTCGACCGGTTCGCCGGAGGCGGCGCACGGCTCGTCCTCGCGACGATGGGGATGACCGGAGCCGTCGGCGACACGCGATGGCAGGCGCTCGGCCCCCTCCCCGGAATGGAGCCCGGCAACGACGCGAGCGTCGCGATCGAGGTCACGGGTCCGGGATTCCCGCACACCGTGATGCTCGGCGACCTGGGCGAGGAGCCGCAAGCCGCGCTGCTCCGCCGGGTCGACATCTCGCCGGTCGAGGTCGTCAAGGTCGCCCACCACGGCAGTGCCGACCAAAATGCCGACCTCTATCGCCGGCTCCACGCGCAGGTGGGACTCATCGGCGTCGGGGCGGGCAACAGCTACGGCCACCCGACCTCGCGCCTGCTCGACATCCTGCGGCAGAACGGGACGGTGGCCGCCCGCACCGACCAGGGCGGCATCCTCGCGGTCTGGCACGACGACGAGGGGGAGCTGACGCTGTGGCGGCAGAAGCCGCCGTGACACGGGTGGTCGTGGGCGGCGCCTCTGTCGTGTCCGGTTGCGCACGGTCGCCTCGTGCGGCGCACTCGCCCCGATCCGTCCCGGCATCCGTGTCCGTCCCGGCATCCGTGTCCGACCCGGTCGGTAGGCTGGGGGAGTGACCCCGGCACCCCGACGCTCCGCCCCCGCGAAGGCGAAGTCGGCCATCCCGCAGATCGGCTGGCGCACCCCGCAGCCGGCCCCGATCGTGTTGGTCTCCGGCCCCGAGGAGGTCTGCGCCGAACGCGCGATCGCGGGGGTGCGTGACTACCTCAAGAGCGAGGATCCGAGCCTCGAGGTCACCGACGTCCGCGCCGACGACTACACCGCAGGCACCCTGCTCGCCGTCACCTCGCCCTCCCTGTTCGGCGAACCGCGCCTGGTGCGCGTCGGCGGCGTCGAGAAGTGCTCCGACACGTTCCTCACCGAGGCGCTCGCGTACCTTGAGCACCCGCAAGACGGAGCCACGGTCGTCCTGCGGCACACCGGCGCGAGCGTGCGCGGCAAGAAACTTCTGGATGCCATCCGCGCGGGCCAGGGGAGCGGCATCGAGATCGCGTGCCCCGCGATCAAGCGCGACTCCGACCGCTTCGACTTCGCGGTCGGCGAGTTCAAGGCGGCGCAGAAGAGAATCGCCCCCCGTGGCCCTGCGGTCCCTGGTCTCGGCGTTCGCCGACGACCTCACCGAGCTCGCGGCCGCGTGCCAGCAGCTCATCGCCGACGTCCCCGGCGAAATCGACGAGCGCACCGTCAAGCGC
>NZ_BADA01000506.1 GCF_000333395.1 Microbacterium sp. B19 | reverse complement strand
CGGCCCCGCGCCGCAGGCACTCCACGAGGTGTCGGCTGCTGAAGCGCTCGCCGCTCTCCGGGTCGACCGCGGGCTCGTTCCGGACGCGCAGTTCGACCGGGGCGCGCGTGAAGCTCACGAGCAGGCTTCCTCGACGGTGCTCGATGCGATCGGCGCCCCGGGGCGCGAGGAACGTCGCGCTGACGAAGACCCGCGCCGACAGAGCGTCGGCGGCGATGCCGACCACCGGTGAGGTGGCCAGCACGAAGCCGCGACCCGTGCCGTCGGCAGCGAGCATCTCGCGTGCCGAGCGTGCAGCGGCGGGGCTGACACGGGGGTCCTCGAGCGCCGGCACCCCGCTCTGGTTGTAGCGGTGGCAGATGCC
>NZ_BADA01000507.1 GCF_000333395.1 Microbacterium sp. B19 | reverse complement strand
CTGCTGTGCCTCGCGATCGCGGGCCTCGGCTCGGGCGCGCTCGTCGCGGCCATGCCGGCCGCGGCCGCGGCCGCGGCTCCACGCGGGCAGACCGGCGTGGCATCCGCACTCACCAACACCACCAAGACCATCGGCGGCACGATGTCGTCGGCAATCTTCGGCGTGGTGCTCGCGGGTGGAGCGGGCGCGGCCGTCGCCGCGACCGCCGCACCGCTCGCGGGGTACATCACCGTGTGGACGATCTGCGCGGCGGGCGGGTTCTTCGCCGCGGTCCTGCTGTTCTTCGTGCCGAAGGTGGCCTTCTCCGATGCGGAGTCGGACGCGATCGTCCCGCCCGCGGTCGGCTGAGGCGGTCCGGCCCGCGAGGCCGCCGCCGTCTACGCCCAGCGCTCGCGGTACCTGCAGCTGCTGGCCTGGATGAACACGCTCGACAACGCACAGCTCCCCGCCGAGGAGCGCCGGCGCGTGTGGGCCGAGTTCGACTCGACGCACCCCGTCCTCGACCCGCCGCAGCGCTGGGTCGGATTCCGGTTGCGCCCGCTCACCCTGACGTTCTGGCGCGGCGACCCCGCTGGGCAGAGCACGCGGCAGCACTACCGACTCGACGATGGGGCGTGGTCGGGCGAGATCCTGGCGGGCTGACGCGTGGACATCACCTCCGTCACCTCCTACCGCGCCGCGCGCACCCGGGCGGACCTCACGCTCGCCCCGGGCGAGGTCGTCCTGGCCGGCGGCACCTGGCTCATGAGCGAGCCGCAGCCCGAGACCACGGGCTTCGTCGACCTCACGACCCTCGGCTGGCCCGACCTCGAGATCACCGACGCCGGTCTCCGCATCGGCGCCACCTGCACGATCGCGCGGCTGCTCGCGTGGGCCGAACGCGAAGCGCCCGCCGAGTGGACGTCACTCGGGCTCGCCCGCCCCGCCGCCGACGCGCTGCTGGCGTCGTTCAAGATCTGGAACACCGCCACGGTCGGCGGAAACGTCTGCCGCGCATTCGCGGCCGGCGCCATGATCGCGTTCCTCTCGACCCTGGATGCCACGGCCCTGGTGTGGACGCCCGACGGCGGCGAGCGCCGGATCGCCGTCGCCGAGCTCATCGTGGACAACGCCGTGACCTCCCTCGCGCCGGGCGAGGTGCTCCGCGCGCTCGACATTCCGGCGGCGGCGCTCACGTCGCGCGTGGCGCTGCAGAAGATCGCACTGGCGGAGCTCGGACGCTCCGGGGCCGTGGTCACGGCCCGCGTCGACCCCGACGGATCGTCCGTGTTCGTCGTCACGGCGGCGGTGCGTCGGCCGCGCGTGCTGCGGTTCGTGCGGATTCCCGGGGCCGGAGAGTTGCGGGATGCCGTGGCATCCGCGACCGATTTCTACACCGATCCGCTGGGGAGCGCCGACTGGCGTCGCGGGGTGAGCGTCGTGCTCGCCGAGCGGTTGCGCGCGGGCTTCGCCCGCGAGTCGCACGAGGGTGCCGCGTGAGCACGCGACGCCGAGCCGGCACGGTCCAGCAGGAGGACACCGAGTGAAGTTCCAGGTCAACGGGTCCGCCGTCGAGGCCGACCCGCGGCCCGGTCAGTGCGCGCGCACGCTGCTGCGCGAGACCGGGCATGTCGAGGTGAAGAAGGGATGCGACGCGGGCGACTGCGGCGCGTGCTCGGTGCTGCTCGACGGCGCACCGACGCACTCGTGCATCATCCCCGCGGTGGCGCTGGAGGGGCGGTCG
>NZ_BADA01000508.1 GCF_000333395.1 Microbacterium sp. B19 | reverse complement strand
GCGCGCCCTCCGCGCGAGCGAGGACATCCTGCGCGAGCAGCTCACCGCCCTCGCCGAAGCGGATGCCGAGACCCGGAAGTCCGCGGCGGGCCCTGCCGACCTGTGGGTCATGGCGCCCATGGTGTCGACCGTCGAGGAGACCCGCTACTTCACGACCCTCGCCAAGGAGTACGGCCTCAAGACCACGGGCGTCATGGTCGAGGTCCCCTCCTCGGCGCTGCTCGCCGACCGCATCCTGCAGATCGCCGACTTCGCCTCGATCGGCACGAACGACCTGAGTACATATCGACAGATGTCAATGTGAGGTGCAGAATCGTGTCATGCCGACCTTCCTGCCGTTGCTCTCGAGCGACACCGACGCCTGCTGCTCGACCATTCCCGGGTCGGCGCTGACCGCCGAAGAAGCAGATCCCATCGCGCGCACGTTCAAGGCCCTCGGTGACCCCGCGCGGGTTCGGCTCCTGTCGCTGATCGCCGCCGCCGAAGGCGGCGAGGCATGCATCTGCGACCTGACCGAGCCCGTCGGGCTGTCGCAGCCGACCGTGTCGCATCACATGAAACTGCTCGTGGACGCCGGCCTCGCGACCCGCGAGCAACGGGGAAAGTGGGCCTATTACCGCGTCGACACGGATGCACTCGATCGGGCCGTGAGCGCTCTCCGCGCGTGAGCGATCCGCGGGTCCGCGCCCTGCGGCCGGAGGACTGGCCCGCGGTGGAGGCGATCTACCGAGAGGGCATCGCGACAGGGAACGCGACCTTCGAACCGGAACCACCCTCGTGGGAGACCTTCGACGCCGGAAAGCTCGAGGCCGGCCGACTCGTCGCGGTCGGCGCAGATGACGCGATCCTCGGTTGGATCGCCGCATCTCCGGTGTCGACGCGCGAGGCCTACCGCGGAGTCATCGAGCACTCCGTGTACGTGTCAGCGCACGCACGCGGCCAGGGCGCCGGCCGCGCGCTGCTCGGCGAATTTCTCCGAGCTATGGATGCCGCGGACTTCTGGACCGTGCAATCGAGCATCTTCCCCGAGAACCTCGCGAGTCTCGCCCTGCACGACCGCATGGGCTTCCGCCGCATCGGCCACCGCGAACGCATCGCGCGCATGACGTACGGCCCGTGGGCCGGCCAGTGGCGCGACACGGTTCTGGTCGAACGCCGCCGAGCGGGGTGAACCGAGGCGCGGGGTGAGTCGGTCGGCAAGATGACCGCAGCGGCCCCGCAGGAGGCGCGCGTCGTGGCGGAGGGTGTGGGATTCTCCCCACCGCCCCTCCCCGCGCCGCTGCGCGAAGCGCCGAGCCCCCAGCGGCGTCGGCCCAACTGCGTTCGCATCCCGCTCAACCGTCATGACGAAGGAACGCGGACCCTGACGGGACCGCGTTCCTCCGTGGCGGAGGGTGTGGGATTCGAACCCACGGGACATCTCTGCCCACTGGTTTTCAAGACCAGGTCCATCGGCCGCTCGGACAACCCTCCCGATCGCCCGAGTCTACCCAGCCGCGCGCCCGCCCACCGCGCCCGCCCACGCAGCCCGAACGCCGCGAATGCCCACGTTCCGGTCGAGAGCACACGCTACGGTCGCCCAGATCGTGGGCGCTCGACCCGATCGTGTGCTTTCGCACCCCACCCCCGCCCCTCGGGCACACCGCTCGACCCGATCGTGTGCTTTCGCACCCCACCCCCGCCCCACGGGCACACCGCTCGACCCGATCGTGTGCTTTCGCACCCCACCCCCGCCCCACGGGCACACCACGCGACCCGATCGTGTGCTTTCGCACCCCACCCCCGCCCCACGGGCACACCACACGACCGGATCGTGTGCTTCGAGCCCCGCTGCAGCCCGCCGCCCTCACCCGCCCGTCACGACCCGCCGTTCACAGCGCTGTGAGGGACCCTTCACTTCGCCCGGCTACGATCTGCCCGTGACCGTGGGGACCTTGCAGAACGATCGCGCCGACAATCGCACCCGTCGGCGGGCGCGGGCGACGCGGGGCATCGGTCTCACCCGGAAGCAGCCGGCCGCTCGCCACGCCGCGCCGGAGAGCACCGCGCAGCGGTGGGGCCGGACCGCCGTGGTCGCGATCGCCGCCGTGGGCGGCCCGCTCACGGTGATCGCGTTCGCCGCCCTCCTCGCCGCCGGCGCGTTCGCCTGGCAGGTGATCCAGGTCCGCGACGATCTCCAGGGTGCGCTGGACCAGTCGAAGGCGCTGGCGCGCGCCGCCGCCAGCGGCGACGCCGACGGCATCCAACGCTCCGGCGAAGACATCGTCGCTCGGACGCGGCACGCCTACGACACGGCCCAGGGTCCGCTCTGGGATCTCGCGGCCGACATCCCGGCCGCGCGCACGAACGTGCTCGCCGTCCGCGACGTCACCGAGATCGCCCACACCATCTCGTCCCAGGTGCTGCCTCCGCTCATCACAACGATGGCCGCGTCGAGCGACGGCTCCTCCGAGGGGATCAACCTCAAGCCGTTCCTGCACGCGGGGAAGATCATCCCCACGGTGCTGACGTCCTTCGACGAGGCATCCCGGATCGCGTCGTCCATGGACCGCACGGGCGTGCTTCCGCAGATCTCGGCTCCGGTGGACCAGCTCCAGAGCCTCATCCAGCAGGCGACGCCGGTGCTGAAGACGGTCGACGCGCACCTGCCCGAACTGCTCCGCGCGGCCGGCGCCGAACGCCCGATGCTCTACCAGCTCATGATCCAGACGCCGGCCGAGATCCGTGCGACCGGCGGCGGCGTCGCACAGTGGCTGGTCCTCAAGGTCGACGACGGCCACGTCGACCTCCTCAGCCTCGACACGGGCACCGATCTCATGTACTCGGTCCTGCCCTCGCTCGGCTTCGACACCGTGAACGGGTCGCTGATCACTCTGCCCCGGCAGACGCGGGAGCTCTACCCGCCGGAGCTGACGAACTGGTCATCGAACTTCAACATGACACCGAACTTCCCGACCGCGGTCGAGCTCTTCCAGGCCACGCGCAAGTGGACCGACAAGCCGCAGTTCGACGGATCGTTCTCGATCGACCCGATCGTCCTGGCCCATCTCCTGGAAGCGACCGGCCCGATCACCCTCGCCTCGGGCGAGACCGTGGACGCCCAGAACGCGGCATCCAAGCTGATGAGCGAACCGTACGAGCGGTACGGCGTGGACAACGCCGCCATGGACCGGTACTTCAGCGAGATCAGCGCCAGCATGTTCGCCAAGCTCACCGGACGCCAGTGGGACGTCGGCACGATGTGGAACCAGATCGTCCGCAGCGCCGGCGAGGGCCGCATCTTCGCGTGGTTCGACGACGCGGGCCTGGAGAGCCTGGCACACCAGTACGGCCTCGACGGCACCCTCCCGAAGGACAATCAGGATGCCACCCAGCTCGGCATCTACTTCAACGACTACTCCATCGGGAAGCTGGAGTACCACCTGACGTACTCGCAGTACGCGACCTGCAACGCGGACGACCGCACCATCACCGTCTCGATGGACCTGCACAACAGCATCACGGATGCCATCAAGAGCGGCTACACGCTGGGTCTGCGCAACATCGACCGGGGGATCGACCTGCGGACGATGATGCTCGACGTGCTGTTCTTCGCGCCGCCGGGCGGAGAGATCGTGTCGACGGATCCCAAGATCGGCGACTGGTGGGATCCGACGTTCCGCGACCGGTCGGGCTCGGATCACGGCAACCCCGCCGAGAGCAGGACCCTCCTGCTCGCCGAGGGCGAGACGCGTACGGTGTCGTACACCGTGAAGCTGCCCGAGGGCGACCTGGGCCCGTTGGAGCTGCGTCACACCCCCGGCGCGAACGACACCAAGGTCACGATCGACGCGAACTGCGCGCCGCTGTTCCGCAGCCCGGCGGGCTCGGACAACGTGCTTCTGTCGAAGATCGGCTGAGCGCGGAGCTCAGAGCTCGCGCAGCACCGCGGCGACGCCGCCGTCGGTCACCGACAGGCCCACCTCGCCGGCGGCGTCGTGCACCTCGACCGGCCCCTGGCCCATCGCGATCGCGCGTCCGCCGTGCGACACCGCCCACTGCATCATCTCGATGTCGTTGCGGCCGTCGCCCATGACCAGGACGTTCTCGGGCGGGATGCCGAGCCACTCGCGCACCAGCTCGAGCGCCGTCGACTTGTTCACGCCCTGCGGGGCGATGTCGAGCCACGCGGTCCAGCCGATTGCGTACGACACCTGGCTGAGGCCGATGTGCTTGACCAGCTCGAGGAAGTCCTTGTCGGTCTTCTCCGGCGCCACGACGACGACGCGGCACACGGGCTGGTGCGAGAGCTCGGCGAAGGTCACCTTGTTCGCGCCCTTGAGGTTCCAGTCGTCGAGGTAGTCGGTGAAGAGGCGCTGCCCGTCGGGCAGCTCGACGAGGAAGTGCGCATCCCCGAGATGTTCGCCGAGCAACGTGAGCACCTCGGTCGGGTCGAAGGTCTCGACATGCGCCCGCTCGTACTCGGTGGCATCCGGTCCGCCGATCCGGCGCATCACGATGGCGCCGTTCGAGCACACCGCGTACTCGGGATGGATGCCGAGCAGGCTCATGACCGTGTGCGTGCTGTCCCAGCTGCGCCCGGTCGCGAGCATGACCTCGTGGCCCTGCTGCTGCGCGTGGCGCACGGCATCCACGACTCCGGGGCTGAGCGATTCGTCCTCGAGGAGGACCGTGCCGTCGATGTCGAGCGCGATGAGCATGCGACCCACGGGAGCGGTGCGCGCGATGTCCGCGACGACCTCGGCCGCCTCGTGCTGCGGCTCGGCGTCGACGTCACCGATGCGGGGCAGGGCGGCCTCGTCGGTCACGCGATGGGCTCCATGACCTCGAGGCCGCCGAGATACGGCCGGAGCACCTCGGGCACCGTCACCGACCCGTCGGCGTGCTGGTGCGTCTCGAGCAGCGCGACGATCCAGCGCGTGGTCGCGAGCGTGCCGTTGAGCGTCGCGACCGGCTGCGTCTTGCCGCCGTCGGCGGGACGGAACCGCGTGTCGAGGCGACGCGCCTGGTAGGTGGTGCAGTTCGAGGTGCTCGTCAGCTCGCGGTAGGCATCCTGCGTCGGGACCCAGGCCTCGATGTCGAACTTGCGTGCGGCGCTGGAGCCGAGGTCGCCCGCGGCGACGTCGATCACGCGGTAGGCGAGCCCCAGGTCCTGCAGCATGCCCTCCTGCATCGCGACGAGACGGTCGTGCTCCGCCTCGGCATCCGCCGGGTCGGTGTAGACGAACATCTCGAGCTTGTTGAACTGGTGCACGCGGATGATGCCGCGGGTGTCCTTGCCGTAGGAGCCGGCCTCGCTCCGGTAGCAGGTGGACCAGCCGGCGTAGCGCTTCGCGCCGCGCTCGAGGTCGAGGATCTCGTCCATGTGGTAGCCGGCGAGGGGGACCTCGCTGGTGCCGACGAGGTACAGGTCTTCCTTGTCGAGGTGGTAGACCTCGTCGGCGTGCTGGCCGAGGAAGCCGGTGCCGCGCATGACCTCGGGGCGCACGAGCGTCGGCGGGATCATCGGCGTGAAGCCGGCCTGCAGGGCCCGGTCGAGCGCGAGCGTCATGAGCGCGAGCTCGAGGCGCGCGCCGATACCGGTGAGGAAGTAGAAGCGGCTGCCCGAGACCTTCGTGCCGCGCTCCATGTCGATCGCCCCGAGCTTCTCGCCGATGGCGAGGTGGTCGAGCGGCTCGAAGTCGAACGCCGGGATCTCGCCGTGCGTGCGGAGCGTCACGAAGTCCTCTTCGCCGCCCGCGGGGACGCCCTCGAGCACGATGTTCTCGATCTTGGCGAGCGCCTCTTCCGCGGCCTCCTCGGCGACGGTCACGGCGCGCTGCGCGTCTTTGACCTTCTCGCTGAGCTCCTTGGCCTCCGCCACGAGGGCGGCCTTCTCGTCCTTGGGCGCCTGCGCGACCTTCTTGCCGTGCGCGTTCTGCGCCGCGCGCAGCTCCTCGAACGCCGTGATCGCGGCGCGGCGCTCGCGGTCGGCGTCGATCGCGGCGTCGACGGAGTCGGGCGACTCCCCGCGCGCGATCTGGGAGCGCTTCACCAGTTCGGGATCTTCACGCAGCAGAGTCAGGTCGATCACGCGTCCATCCTACGGTCGGGGCGGGAGCCGCTTCCGCCCCTCACGCGCCCGGTGCCGTGGGGTCGAGCGCCTTCGTGACGGCGAGCACGTCGGCGTACTGCGCGTCGATCGCTCCGCGCCGCGCGAGCGCATCGGCATCCGCCGCCTCCACCGCGGCCGCGCGGGCCTCCAGGTCGGCGTGACGGGCGTCGAGGTCGGCCAGGCGGGCGGCGAGCACCTCTTGCCACGTCCCGCTGTGCCGGACGCCGTCCGTCCCCCACCAGTCCTGGTGCCAGCCTCCACGTTCCGCCGGATCGAGGGCGTTGTACCGGTCGGCATCCTGTTGGTAGAGCTGCCGGTCGCTCTCGTAGATCGCCCGATCGTCATCGAGCTCTGCGCGGGCGATCATGGCATCCGCCTGCGCGTGGGCGAGGCCTTCGAGTGCGGCCTCGTACTCCGCGAAGAGACCGTCGACCGCGCCCTGCACGCGGTGGTCCACGTCGACGAGGGCTGCGCGGTCGGTGAAGTACCGCGCGTACACGGCTTCGAGCGCGGGGTCGAAACCGCCGTCCAGCCACACCTGCGAACCGAGGTAGGCGAAGAGCTCGGTGTCACGCGATTCCTCGTGGTCGCCGACCGACCAGTCGATCTGCCGACGCACGGGGTCGTCCGACGGGATCCGGTCGAGCGCCGCGCCGAGAAGGACGTGCACGCGCACCCTGTCGTCGGTGCTGAGCCGGTCGTAGGCCGCGTGCAGGAGCTCGTGCGTGAGCGTCGTGACGGCCGCATCCGCGACGCGCGGATCGGACGGGATGAACACGAAGATGCCCGCCAAGCCGTAGCACCCGGCCACGGCGTGGTCGTCCGCGGCATGCGCCACACCGCAAGACCGCTGGAGAGCGTCGCCCCGTTCGGAGATCGCGCCGACGCTCGTGAGGAGGTCACGCCCCTCATCGGTGAGGAAGGCGTGGTCGGCGACCGCCGCGATGTCGGCGGGAAGGGTGCGCGGGCCGGTCTGGTCCTGCACCCACGCGACGACGGCACGATCCGCTCCCGTGCCGAGCAGGACGATGCCGCCGAGTACGACCGCGACGGCGACCACGATCGCGACCGTCCACAGGCGACGCCGGCGGCGGTCCCGCGCGAGGGCGGCGAAGGGCCCCTCGACGGGTCGCGCCCGCCGAGGCGGCGGCTGCTCGAACAGGGTCACGGGCGCACGCTAGACCCGTCCGGCGAACGTGGGGAGGCGGCATCCTGAACAGTGCCCGTCACGGTCTCCCGGTCAACCCCCATTCGCCGGGGCGGAAGCGCACGTGCGCGGTCCTATGGTGGATGCCATGGCCGACCCCCAAGAACCGCGCGATGACGCGGACACCCCCGTCTCCCCCGAGGCCGAGAAGGACCGGGCGGCGTCGGAGGGCTCGCCGGAGGACTTCCACGGGGCGTCCCTGCGACAGAAGGACGAGCCCGACACCGTCGCGGCCGACGAACCCGACCCCAAGGACGCGGCCGAACCCGACGACGTCATCCACGAGCCCGGCGACGTCGACTCCGACACGTCCGACGGCACGTCCGGCGAGGCGGTGCGGGTCTCCGTCGACGGCGATGACGCCCCGATGGATGCCGAGCCCACGAGCAAGAAGCGCGCGGCGCTGGTCTACAACCCGACGAAGGTCGACCCCGAGGTCCTGCGCCCCCGGGTGAGCGAGCTGTCCGCCGAGGCCGGGTGGGCCGAACCCCTGTTCTACGAGACGACCGTCGACGACCTGGGCGACCTCGCGACCCGCGCGGCCCTCGAAGAAGGAGTGGATGCCGTGCTCGTGGCCGGTGGCGACGGCACCGTCCGCGCCGTGGCCGAGGCCCTGACCTCGACCGGCATCCCGCTCACGATCGTCCCGAGCGGCACCGGGAACCTCCTCGCCCGCAATCTCAACCTGCCGCTGGACGACGCCGACGCGATGATCCGCGCGACGTTCGACGGCACCACGTACGCGACCGACACCGGGATCGCACGGATCCGGCGCGCCGACGGCACCGTCGAGGAGCACGGTTTCGTCGTGATGGCCGGAATGGGACTGGATGCCGCGATGATCCAGAACACCCGTCCCGAGCTGAAGAAGTCCGTCGGGTGGGTGGCCTACGTCGACGGCGCGGCCCGGTCGCTCGTCAACGCCAAGCCGTTCCGCGTGATGTACCAGCTGGACGGTCACGGGCACCGCCTGCACTCCGCCAAGGTGCAGAGCGTGCTGTTCGCCAACTGCGGCGCGCTGCCCGGTGGGGTGGCCCTGATCCCGGATGCCTCGATCGCCGACGGCATCCTGGATGTCGCCGTCATCCAGCCCAGCGGCGTGTTCGGCTGGCTCGGCGTGTGGCGCAAGATCTGGTGGGACAACTCGGTGCTGCAGCGCTTCCGCGCCGGACGTCGCGTGCTCGAACGCCGCCGCGACACGTCGGTGCGCTACCTCCGCGGATCCGGCATCGAGCTGGCGACCGCCCCCGCGCAGCCGATCGAGCTGGACGGCGACGAGTTCGGCGAGGCCACCCGCATCTACACCCGCGTCATCGAGGGCGGCTTGACGGTCGCGCTCCCCGCCGGCCACGACACGTCGGCGCTGTAGGCGCGTCGGCAGCCGAGCGCTCACGATCGGGTCGAGCGCTCACGAAGCGGCCGCCCGGAACGTGGGCGCTCGACCGGATCGTGAGCGTTCGACGGGGCACGGGGCCGCGCCGCGGCGTGTCAAGCCCGGCGGCGCCGCACGGCGGCTGGATAGCGTCGCTGCATGGCTTCTCCGTCCCTCGTGTGGTTCCGTGACGATCTGCGGCTGACCGACCACCCGGCCCTGCGCGCGGCGCTCGACCGCGGCGAGCCGGTGGTCGCGCTGTACGTCCTCGACGAGGAGTCCGACGGCGTGCGCGAGATCGGCGGGGCCGCGCGGTGGTGGCTGCATCACTCACTGGCATCCCTCGCCCAGCGCCTCGAGGAGCGGGGGTCGACTCTCGTGCTGCGCCGGGGACGCGCGGCCGACGTCGTGCCCGCCGTCGTGGACGAGACCGGAGCCGGGGCGGTGTTCTGGAACCGGCGGTACGGCGGCGCGGAGCGTGAGATCGACGCGGGGATCAAGGAGAAGCTGCGCGGCGACGACATCACCGTCGCGTCGTTCGCGGCGAACCTGCTGTTCGAGCCGTGGACCGTGCGCACGGGCGCCGACAAGCCCTACGGCGTGTACTCGCCGTTCCGTCGCGCGGTCGAGAAGATGCCGTCGCCCCGCGCGCCGCTCCCCGAGGCGCGCAAGGTCCCCGGCCCCTCGAAGGCACCGGAGTCCGACGACCTCGACGCGTGGAACCTGCTCCCGACGAAGCCCGACTGGGCCGGCGGCCTGCGCGAGACGTGGGAGCCGGGCGAGCCCGCCGCCCTGGCGCGCCTGCGCGAATTCCTCGACGACGACCTCGGCGACTACGCCTTCTCGCGCGACGCGTTCGCGGGCGGTGCGACCTCAAACCTGTCACCGCGGCTGCGCTGGGGCGAGATCAGCCCGTATCAGGTGTGGCACGCCACGCTCGAGCACCGAGGCTCCGGGAAGCACGCCGAGTCCGCCACCGGGTTCCTGTCGGAACTCATCTGGCGCGAGTTCGCCTGGCACGTCCTCTTCCACTCCCCCGACCTCGCGACGAAGAACTGGCGCGAGCAGTACGACGCCTTCCCGTGGCCCCGACTGAACCGCGCACACCTCGAGACGTGGCAGCGCGGCGAGACCGGAATCGCGGTCGTGGATGCCGGGATGAAGCAGCTCTGGCACACGGGGGTCATGCACAACCGCGTGCGCATGGTCACGGCATCCTTCCTCACCAAGAACCTGCTCATCGACTGGCGCCACGGCGAACAGTGGTTCTGGGACTGCCTCGTGGACGCGGATGCCGCGAGCAACCCGTTCAACTGGCAGTGGGTCGCGGGATCCGGAGCGGATGCCGCGCCCTACTTCCGCGTGTTCAACCCGGACACCCAGCGCGAGAAGTTCGACCCGCACGACGAGTACGTCCGGCGGTGGGCGCCCGAGTACCTCGACGGCGGCGCGCCGGAACCGATGGTCGACCTGAAGGAGACGCGCCAACGCGCGCTCGACGCCTACGACAAGGTCCGGCACGGCGGCTGAGCCCGCCGCGCACGTGTGCGCGGGCACGGCGGCTGAGCCTGCCGGGCACGTGTGCCCGGGCGCGCTGGCCGGGCGCCATAGCCCGGACACGCGGAAGGGCGCCACCCGGAGGTGGCGCCCTTCGTCACGGGAACGTCAGTTGACGCGGGTCTCGGTGACCTCGTCCTCGTCGTCGTCGCCCGGGATGAAGACGTCCACGACGGTGACGTTGATCTCGGCGACCTTCATGCCGACGAGCTCGGTGATGGCCTGGTGCACCGCGGCACGGACGTTGGCGGCCACGCGCTGCAGCTGCTCGGGGTAGTCGACCTGGATCGCGATGTCCGCGGCGACCTCGGTCTCGCCGACCTCGACGCTCACGCCCTGCGCGTAGTCCTTCGCGCCCACTGCCTGGCGGATGTTGCCGATGACGCGAGCCGCGCCGCCGCCGAGCGCGTGCACGCCGGGGACCTCGGCCGCGGCGATGCCGGCGACCTTGGCGACGACGGCATCCACGATGACGGTCGAGCCGCCGTCCTTCGTGGCGGTGGCGGGGGTGGTGGTGGCGGTGTTCTCAGCCATTGCGCTTTCCTTCCGTGAGTGCGGAACCCTGTGTTCCGCGAAGTCACAGTGGAGACGCGCTCGGGCAGGGATTCGTCACGGCAGAGCGGCTGAGAGAACCCTGAGCGTCCGGGAACGCCGGTGTCACTCGTCGAAGAAGCCGCCGAAGGGGATGTCGGCGTCGCCGTCGTCCCGCTCGTCGAACGCGGCGGTCTCGACCGAGAACGCCACGGATGTGTGCGGGGAGAAGAGCACGCTCACCTCCCTGTTCCCGACGACGACGAACGAGGCGAACCGGCCGCCTTGCGCGACGGCCGTCTCGATTGCGGCCTTCAAGGACGAGATATCCTGCCCTTGCGCCAACGCGAACACGGTGTCGTTGACGGCCATCTGCGTGCGAATCATGGTCTTGCCCCAGTCATGCCGGGCACGCTAGGTCGGTGCGGAGAGACCGCAGAGGGGGTTGCGGTTCCGACACGATGCGGAATACTGCGGCCCCGGCCGGCGTTGCCGTTGGGGTGAACGACGCGATCCCCTCCCTCTCCGTTCTCGACCTCGTCCCCGTGCGCGCCGGGCAGAGCAGCGCGCAGGCCGTCGCCGCGTCGCTCGACCTCGTCGAGCGGGCCGACCGCCTCGGCTACCGCCGCTACTGGTTCGCCGAGCACCACAACATGCCGGCGGTCGCCTCGACGACCCCGCCGGTCCTGATCGCTGCCGCCGCCGCGCGCACCCCGCGCATCCGCGTCGGCTCGGGCGGTGTGATGCTCCCCAACCACTCGCCGCTCATCGTGGCCGAGCAGTTCGCGGCTCTCGAGGCCCTCGCCCCGGGCCGTATCGATCTGGGGATCGGGCGCGCGCCGGGCAGCGACCCGGTGATCACGCAGCTCCTGCACCGCTCGGGTGCGACGAGCGACGTCTCGCGCTTCCCCGACCACGTGACCGACATCCTCGCGCTCACCTCGCCCGACGGCGCGACCGTCCGCTTCACGTCCGGCACCGAGTACCAGGTGAAGGCGACACCGTCGGCATCCGGGATGCCGCAGGTGTGGCTGCTCGGCTCCAGCGACTACTCGGCCCAGCTCGCCGCGTCCTACGGGCTTCCCTACGTCTTCGCGAACCACTTCGCGGGCGAGGGACTCGAGCACGCGCTGCGTCTGTACCGCGATCAGTTCCAGCCGAACGAGTCCGGCGAGGGTCCGCGCACGTTCGTCACGGCCAACGTCGTCGCCGCCCCCACCGCCGAGGAAGCGGAGGAGCGCGCGCTCCCGCAGCTGCGGATGATGGCGCGCCTGCGGACCAACCGCCCGCTCGTGCCCCTCGAAACGGTCGAGCAGGCCAAGGCCGACCCGTTCGACGCGATGGCGGAGTCGATCATGGCATCCAGTCGCCAGAAATGGTTCGTGGGCACCGGAGACGATGTGCGCGCCCAGCTCACGGAGTTCGCCGCGCGGTACGACGTCGACGAGATCATGCTCTCGCCCGTCGCGGGCGCCTACGACGGCGAAGCGCTGGACGTCGCGGGCGGTCGCGCGCAGACGCTCGAGCTCGTCGCTGCTCCCGCCGCCGTCGCCGCCTGACGGCGCCCGGCCGGGACGGCTCCGCCGCGCGGATCGTCGAGACTGCATCCGCCTGACATCTCTGCGGCAGGCTGCAATGGAGATGTCAGGCGGATGCAGTCTCGCGGTCCATGGCCTGGCCCGACCGCGACCGCCACGGCGGCTTACGCCTCGGGCTCGCCGCTCAGCAGTCCGCGGAGCCAGTCGCGCGCCTCGACGAACACGTCGTCGGAATAACGCTGCGGGTACCGCACGATCGCGCGGTCGGCGCGCGCATACGACCCCAGGAAGATCACCTTGGGGCTGAAACGGCGCAGGCCCAGCAGGGCGTCGGCCATGCGCTCGTCGTGCACGTGTCCGTCGGCGTCGATCACGAAGCGGTAGCGCCCGAGCGCGTCGCCGATCGGACGGGATGCCAAGAGGCTCAGGTTGATGCCCCGCGTGGCGAACTGCTCGAGCAGCTCCAGCAGGGCACCCGGATGGTCCTCGGGCAGCTCGACGATGAGCGACGTCTTGTCGGCGCCGGTCGGCGGCGCCGGCGCGACGGTGCGGCTGACGAGCACGAAGCGCGTCACCGCGTTGGGATTGTCGCCGATCCCTTCGGCGAGCACCTCGACCGTGTGATGGTCGACGATGCCGGGCGCCGCGATCGCGGCATCCGCACCACTCGATCCGTCCAGGACGCCGAGGGCGCTGGCGACGTTGCTCGAGGCCGGGAGATGGGCGTGCGCGGGGATGTGCTCGCGCAGCCAGCGCAGGCACTGGCCGTACGCGACCGGGTGCGCGGACACGAGCGAGACGTCCGCCAACGTCATTCCGGGTCGGCCGACGAGGACGAAGTTCACGGGGACGAGGTACTCGCCGACGATGCGGAGGCCGGGAACGGTCGCGAGCGCGTCCTGCGTCGTGGACACTCCCCCGTCGACGGAGTTCTCGATCGCGATCATCGCGGCATCCGATCGTCCCTCGACGACATCGGCGAGCGCCTCCCCGACGTTGCGTACGGGGCGCCAGATCTGGTCGCGCGCTTCGGGCACCTGCGCCAGGGCGGCCTCGGTGAAGGTCCCGGCCGGGCCCAGATAGCTGTAGGTACGGCGAACGGACGCGGTGTCGGTGTCGGGCAGCACCGGCTCAGCCTAGTCCTCCCGTTCGAGCGGACCACGCGGGGGCTGCACCGGGGCGAATCACGGGGTGAACAGAACCACCGGAATAGGGGGTCGCCACGGCCCCTCCGGTTGCGGTGGTGTTGACACGATGAATCGTGCCCGTCTGCCCGAGACGGGCACATCCACCGCCGCGCGCTTCAGCAACGCGCGAGCAAGGAGCCCGATCCGATGGAACGCGCACGCCCGAAAACTCCGCGTCGACGTCGCCCCCGAGGCCCGCTCGACCCCACACCCGGGGCCCTGCACCCTCGACCGTCGCCGGCGACCATCGTCCGCTCCCGCGTGGCGCTCCTCGCCACCGTCGGACTCTGGTTGCTGTACATGACGACGGTCGTGGTCACGCTGTCGCGCGGTGGCGCCCTCGTGGATGCCGGGTACCTGATCGGGACGGTGGTCTTCCTCGTCTCGGTGGCCGCCCTGACCTTCTCCTCGAGCATGTACCTCCTGGCGCGGGTCGGCGCACTGCCCCGGATGGCCGGCCATCGCCGCGCGCGGCGCGCGGACATCGACGACCGCTTCGACCGGGACGACCTCAGCATCCTCGCGCTCCTTCCGTCGTACGGCGAGGATCCCGCGTACGTCCGGATGGCCCTGTGGTCGGTGGCCCTGCAGGAGGTCCCCGACCTCCGCGTGGTGCTCCTCCTCGACGACCCGCCGAGCGACGACCCCGAGATCGTCGATCGCCTCGTCCGAACGCGCGCGATCATCGACGAGATCCGCCTCGAGCTGTCGGGTCCCCTGGAGCTCGCGCGCGAGGCGTTCGACCGGACCGAGACGGACTCCGTCTCGGACGCCCGGAGCGCCGTCGCCGCGGCGTACCACATGGCCGCGTGGTGGGTCCGCAGCCGGGCCGACGTCGAACCGCGCGACGGCCACGTCGAGGAGTTCTTCGTCGAGAGCGTCCTGGGGGCGCTCGCGGACGAGCTCGGCGCGATCGCGGCCGCCCTCGACGAGGCGGACGATGACGGCGACCAGGCGTTGTCCCCCGCCCGCGTCCGCTCGCTGGCGCACCGCCTCGTGCGGGTCTTCACCGCCGAGGTCGAGGTGTTCGAGCGCAAGCGCTTCCGCGAGCCCTCGCACGAGCCGACCAAGGCGGCCAACCTCAACGCGTACCTGGCCCTGGTCGGCGGCGTGCACGAACTGCACGACCTCGACGGCGTCCCGCACATCGTGGACGTCCGCGCCTGCGACGCGGTGATCACCCTCGATGCCGACTCGATGCTGCTGCCCGACTACGCCGCCCGTCTCGTCTACGCCCTCGAGCAGCCGGGGAACGAACGGGTGGGGATCGTCCAGACCCCGTACTCGGCGTACCGCGGTCGGCGGAGCAGCCTCGAGCGGCTGGCCGGGGCGACGACCGACGTCCAGCACATCGTGCATCAGGGGCTGACGGCGTACGACGCGACGTTCTGGGTCGGCGCGAACGCCGTCATCCGCTGGGCGCTGCTCGAAGACCTCCGCACCGTCGAGACGGTCGACGGCCACGAGGTCGTGCGGTTCATCCGCGGACGGACCGTCATCGAGGACACCGAATCGAGCATCGACGTCATCGCCAACGGATGGACGCTGGTGAACTACCCCGAGCGCTTGAGTTACAGCTCGACCCCGCCCGACTTCGGGACGCTGGCGGTGCAGCGCCGCCGGTGGGCGAACGGCGGTCTGCTCGTGCTCTCCGCGCTCTGGCGCACGGCCGTGGCGCGTCGGGCGGCGGGACACCCGATGCGCCTGTCCGAGATCCTGCTGCGGGCGAACTACCTCGGCTCGATCGCCTGGGTGACCGCGGCGCTGATCGTCCTGCTCACGGTCGTCCCCCTGAACGGCGAGCTGGTCAGCATCACGCTCATGATCATGGCGCTGCCGTACTTCATCGAGATGGCCCACGACCTGCGCGTCCTCGGGTACCGCCGTCGCGACATCTTCGGCGTCTACGGACTGAACCTGCTCCTCGTGGCCGTGAACATCGCGGGCACGCTCGGTTCGATCGCGCAGGCGTTCACGGGGCAGCGGGTCGCGTTCGCCCGCACGCCCAAACACGGCGAGCGGACACCGGCCGGGGCCCTGCTCATCGTCGCGCCGCTCATCATCGCCGGGGGCGCCGTGGTCGTGGCGGTCCGCTCCATCCAGGGCGGCTCCTGGGTCGCGGCGGCGTTCGCCGTCTTCACCGCCCTGTGCGTGGCGGAGGCCCTGATCCGGCTCATCGGGATCCGGGCCGCGGTGTCGGACCTCTGGAACGGCTGGCTCGAGTGGATCTGGGTCCCGGTCGACCGCCGCCCCGCCACCGCCGCCGACACCACCGTGCCGGCGTGGCGCCGCGTCCTCGACGAGGGCCTGGTCGAACCGGTGCACGCATGAACGCGCGGCCGCGGGGCCGGTTCCGCGGGCGGCGGGTGTCGTGGCTCCGTCTCCTCGCGAGTGTGATCGGCGGCTTGGGACTCGTCGCGGTCGCCGTCGCCGCCGTCGCTCCCCCGATCTCGTTCTCGCCCGCGGGCACGCCCCTCGACCAGCGATGGTTCGCCGGCTACTACGACGTCACCCTCGATCAGGGGGCGGACCTGGCCGGGGACACCCTCGTCGCGGCCCCGGGCGGGGCGGTCCTCGCCTTCGTCGTCGCCGCCGGCGACACCGACTGCACCCCCACGTGGGGAAAGGCCTACACGCTCGACGACGCGTCGACCCGATTCGACCTGGACCGGCGGGTCGAACGGATGCGTCGAGAGGGTCATCCGGTGATGATCTCGTTCGGCGGCGCCATCAACACCGATCTCGCGACCGCCTGCACGACCTCGGTCGACGCGGCGAAGGCCTACGGGACGGTGATCGACCGCTATGGCGTCGACTCGATCGATCTGGACATCGAGGCCAAAACGCTCGCCGACCGCTCCTCGTGGGGACGGCGTGCCAACGCCGTCGCCCGCCTCCAGAACGCGCGTCCCGCGGACGACCCCCTCGCCGTCTGGCTGACGCTCCCCGTCGGTCCCGACGGACTGACCAGCGACGGCACCGATCTCATCGCCGCCATGCTCAGCGCCGGGGTGAAGGTGGCGGGGGTCAACGCGATGACGATGAACTACGGCATCCAGGATCCGAAGAATCTCGTCGACGTCTCGGAACACGCACTGGATGCCACGGCCGCCCAGCTCCGCGACCTCTGGAAGAACGCGGGTCTGGACCTCCCGCCCGGAGGGGTGTGGGAGCTGATGGGGGCGACCCCGATGATCGGGCTCAACGACGTCCCGACGGAGATCTTCACCCTCGACGACGCGCGAGCGCTCACGGCGTTCGCGAGCGACCGCGGGCTCGCCCGGCTCTCGATGTGGTCACTCAACCGCGATCACACCTGCGGACCGAACTACCCGTTCACGGGCACGGTCTCCACGCGGTGCAGCGGGGTCGAGCAGGGCGACGAGACGTTCGCGGGCGTTCTGTCGAACGGGTACCTGGGGCGCGACGCGAACGCGGTCGTCGAAACCGATCCGCCGATCATCGAGGACGATCCGAAGACCAGCCCGTACCCGATCTGGAACTCGACCTCCTTCTACTCCGCGGGCGTCAAGGTCGTCTGGCACGGCTCGGTGTACGTGTCGAAGTGGTGGAACCAGGGTGGGAACGCGCCCGACGATCCGATGCTCGACACGGCGGCGTCGCCCTGGAGCTACATCGGCCCCGTCTTGGCATCCGATCAGCCCTTCCGGCTGCCGCAGCTGCCCGCGGGCACCTACCCCGAATGGGATGCCACCACTCTGTACAACCAGGGCGACCGCGTGATGCTCGACGGCACCGGGTACGAGGCGAAGTGGTGGTCGCGCGGCCAGCGGCCGGACGGCTCGATCCTCGACCGCGACTACTCGCCCTGGACGCCGATCGAGGGCACGGCCGCGGGCGGGGCCGGGGCCGGTCCGGCGTCCGGTACGGCCGGGGCCGCGGCCGGCGGGGCTCCCCCGGCCGCGGCCGGTCCGACGGCAGGGGCAGCCGGCCCCCCGGCCACGGGGTAGATCGTCAGGCGCCCGTCCGCGACCACGTGGGCGAGGGCGAGGCGCCCGGGTGGAAGGACCCGCACGACCACCCGGTGCTCCGCCGTCTCCAACCGTTCGCGCACGAGGGCGGCGAACTCCGGCACCCACGTCTCCGCGCGTCCGGTCGAACCGCCGTCGTCGAGCAGGACGACGTCGACGCCGCGCAGACGCGCCTGCATGGCGGCATCCGCGATCCCGTGTCCGTGCAACCGGCCGGCGCGGTAACCGTCGCGGAGGCGCCCCTCGATGGCGCGGGCCTGCCGACGGTCCTCGTCCGTGATCGCCCCCGCGCGGACGACGTTCTCCAGGAGGGGGCGAGCGTATTCGTCGACCTCGGCGAGGTGCGCAAGCAGCTCCCTGTGGCCAGCGGCATCCCAGGCGGCACGGCGGGCCGACTCGACGCGCCGCTCGGCCTGGATCTCACCGGAACGGCGGAGCCGGCGCAGCACCGCGACGAACACCACGCTGAGCCCCACCATCGTCGCCACGCGCGTCCCGATCCCGAGCATCTGGGGCAGGTCGGCGCGACGTCCCAGGGCGTCGATCGCCAGGAGAGCGAGCAGGATGCCGCCTGCGATGAGCGCCACCCCGCCGCGGTCGCGCAGGGCGAGAGCCACCGCGACGAAGGCCGACGCCGTGATGAACCACCCCGAGCCGTAGGTGATGGGGGCGGGGATCAAGGAGATGCCGAGCGCGACGCAGCCGCTCAAGAACATCACGATCGCCAGGGCACGGAGGCGGGAGACGCCATCGTGTGCTCGCCCCACGAGGGCAGTCAGAGCGAACAGAACCGCGAGCATCGCGAGCGAGACCGCCCCCGTGCCCGATATCCCGGCATGGACCGCCGCGGTCACGCCGACGGCGGTCTGGGTGATGACGAAGATGGATGCCACCAGGCGCTCACGGATACGGACGGTCCACCCGTTCGGCGGTAGTCCCGAAGGAGCGGACTCGCCGACCGTCCAGTGCAGCCGGACCCTCGTGCCGGTGCCGGGGGTGCTGTCGACCTCGGCGCGCATCCCCGGGATCTCGGCGGGCACGCCCAGCACGGTCATCGCGAGCCCCAGCCGGTTCGTGCGCACCGTATCGGGGTCGAACCCGGGCCCGTCATCGGCGATCTCGATGTGGCCCCCGGTCGCGTCGACATCGATGCGTACGCGCACATCGGCGCCCGGCGCGTGGCGCCGAGCGTTGTCGAGGGCCTGGGCGGTCGCGGCGACGAGAGCGTCGGCGACCTCCGGCGAGCACGTGGCGGCGCCCGGACGATGGTTCATCTCCAGCGCCGCCCCGGCCTGCGCGGCGAGGGCGCCGACGCGAGTGACGAGGTCGGACGACGGGGGATGCGCACGGACCGAGGCCGTCGCGCGCTCGGCCTGGCGGAGAACGGCGTCCTCGGTTTCGGGCGTCGCGTCGGCGACCCCGTGCAGGGCCGCGAGCACCTCGTCGTGCACGAAGGCGGCGGCACGCGACCGTGCCGAGAGGCGGGCACGTTCGGCGGCTTCGGCGGCCGCCGCGGCCGCCGCGCGCGCCGCCGCCCGATCGACGTGGACCGCGGTGCGCAGGGCGATATCGGCGACCGCGCACGTGGTCACCGCGGACAGGAGGGCCTGGGTGTCGTTGGCGAGGCCCGTGAGCGAGTATCCGCCGAGCATGATGCGCGAGAACACGATGACGACGGTCCAGAGGCAGAGGAAGGCCGTCGTCCACCGCCACCCGCCGACGACCAGGATCGCCAGCGACGGCGCCGACACCGCGGTGAGGAGCCAGGGGACGGTGCCCGGGCTCCCGGGGTCCATCACGGCGACGGCGGCGAAGGGGTAGACCAGGACGGCGGCGGCGAACCCGACAGCCGCGACCCGCGCGACGCGCTGCGCCGCCGCGGCGCCCAGGACCGCACCGATCCCCCCGGCGAAGGTCAGGGCGCCGAAGGCTCCGACCATCCACGCGGACCACCACGCCGGGGCCGTCGCCGCGTTGACCGTCGAAACGACGAGCACGGCGACGGTCGCCGAAGCGAGGATCGACACCGCCACGCCGAGCAGGAGCGCACGGCGGGTCGCTTCGACGGCCGACTCGACGCGCGGCTCAGTCACGGCGCGGAACCGGGAGGAACCCGTCCTCGATGCCGCGACGGTACAGGTCGACCTTGCTCGCCGCGGGGCGGCCGAGACGCTGGTAGACGCCCTTGATGCGACGGAGATGGTCGTTCACGGTGTTCTCCGTCACCCAGAGGGCCGCCGCCACCTCGCGGGCCCCCATGCCGGAGGCGTAGAGCGACAGCACCTCGCGCTCGCGCTCGGTGAGCGGCGCAGCGGTGAGGCCGGGGTCGGAGTCGAGCGCCGACGCCCACTCGGTCGTCGGGACGTGGTGCCCCTCGGCGGCCTCGAGGATCGCGGCCAGCAGATCGTCTCCGGGCAACGACTTGCGGGCGATCCCGAGGGCGGCGGTGCGGGACGCCTCACGGACGAGGTAGGGGTTCTCGGCCGACGTGAGCACGAGGACGTGCGCTCCCCACCGCCGGAGAGCTTCGACGTTGTCCTGCGGGGTGCTGCCGTCGCGCAGGCTCAGGTCGAGCAGGACCAGGTCGGCGTCGCGCACGTGCCGCGTCATCGCGGGGACCGTCTGCTCGTGGCGCGCGAACGTCATCAGCGGAGAGGACCCGACCAGGTTGCGCAACGCCAGGCCCACCAGATCGTGGTCATCCACCAGCGCGATGCGTTTCACCAGCCCTCCCGCTCAGACCCTATCCATCCCGCGCAGTCGAAGGGGACAGATGACGCACACGAATTCCGACCGTCGTCACCAGCACGCCGGCGACGAGCAGCACGCCACCGATCACCTCCGCGGGGGCGGGGATCTGATCGAGAAGCACGGCGGCCGCGACCATCGCAACCACCGGCGCCAGCAGCACCCAGGGCACGACCGCCGCCGAGGGGTTGCGGGCGAGCAGACCGTTGAAGATCGCGTAGCCGACGAGCGTGCACAGACCCGCGGTGTACAGCGTCGAGAGAGCGGCCGACCAGCCGAAGGCCGCCAGCCCCGCGGCGATCGCCGACGGTCCCTCCACGACGAACGCGAGCGCGAGCGCCGGAACCGGCACCACCAGCGCCGACCACACCGTGAGCGACAGCGCGCCGAGCCTCCCGTGGCCCGCGACGACCCCCGCGCGGCGGGAGATGACGTTCCCGACCGCCCACGACAGCGCTGCGGCGAGCGCGAGCACCACGGCGATCGCGGGGGCATCGCCGCCCCGGCCGAACGCGACCGCGGCCAGGCCGACGACGCCGATGGTGACGCCCACGGTCTGCCCGAGTGTCGGCCGCTCGCGCAGGACCCCGGCGGCGATCACGACGGTGAACACCGCCTGCGCCTGGAGCAGCAGTGCGGCGAGGCCCGGCTGCAGCCCGAGGGCGAGCGAGCTGTACAGCAGGCCGAACTGGCCGAGGCTCATGAACAGCCCGACCCCGACGATCGTGGTCCAGGATGCCACCGGGCGCGGCACGATCACGGCGAACGCCGCCACGACGGCGAAGCGGATGGCAACGAACAGCAGCGGCGGGATTCCCGGCATCCCCCAGTCGATGACCAGGAAGTTGAAGCCCCAGGCGGCCGCCACCCCGGCGGCCAGGATCATGTCGCGTCGTCTCACGGCTTCAGTTCAGCGTCTTCCTCGATGAAGCACCAGCGAACGTTTCTTCACAAAAAGCGGTAGCGTCACTTCATGATCGATCTCGAGGCCGTCCGCTCTCTGCGCACCGTCGCCCGGGAGGGCAGTGTGTCCGCCGCGGCCGCGACCCTGGGCTTCACTCCGTCGGCGGTGTCGCAGCAGATCAAGCGTCTCGAGCGCGAGACCGGGGTCGCCCTGCTCGAGCGCGTCGGCCGCGGGGTCACTCTGACCGACGCCGGGACGCAGCTCGTCGTCGGCTCGACACCGATCCTCGCCGAGCTCGAGCGCCTGCGCGCCGACCTCCAGGCGAGCGCTCCCGGCGACGGGACCGTCAGCGGCGAGGTCCGCATCGCCGCGTTCTCGACCGTCGTGCGCGGACTCCTCGCGCCGCTCCTCGTGGACCTCGCCCGCGCCCACCCCGACCTGCGGCTGCTCGTGCGGGAGAGCGAGCCGTGGGAGACCGTCGCCCTCATCGCCTCGGGGCAACGCGACCTCGGCATCGCCCACCAGTGGGGCGGAGTCGCGCTCGCGATCCCCGAGAACATCGTGGTCACACCGCTGTTCACCGACGTCGCCGACATCATCGTGCACCGCGACCACCCGCTCGCCGGCCGCGACGTCCTCCACCCGCGCGACCTCGCCGACGAAGCGTGGGTCGCGACCTTCGAGACGACGATCTGCCGCCAGTGGCTCCGACGGCTGTTCGACGGCGTCCGCAACGCCCCGCGCGTGATCTACGAGTCCATGGAGTTCGAGAACCACCTCGAGCTCGCCCGTACCGGCGCCGTGGTCGCCCTCGTCCCCCGCCTCGGACGCGCGCCACTCGGCGCCGACCTCGTCGCGATCCCGACGATCGACCCGGCGTCGACCCGCGACGTCGTCGCCGTGCACCGGCGTTCGCGGTCGGATTCCCCCGCGCTGCGCGCGACGCTCACGGCGCTGCGCGAGCGCGGCGCGGCCCTGCAGTCCTGATCGGGCCGCCCTCTGGGGACATTCGCGGGATGTTCCGCGCCCCGAATGTGTCGGTGCGCATGCACGAGGGCTCCGCAGCGGGCAGACTGTGGGCATGAGCAGTCGCGCAGGACAGCCCGCCGAGGCATCCGATCTCATCGACATCGACGAACTGATCTCCGCCTACTACGACCGCAAACCGGATGCCACCGTGCCCGAGCAGCGCGTCGCGTTCGGCACGAGCGGGCACCGGGGATCCTCGCTGAGCACGAGCTTCAACGAGGACCACATCCTCGCCACGACGCAGGCGATCGTCGACTACCGCGCGGCGCAGGGCATCACCGGCCCGCTGTTCCTCGGTCGCGACACGCACGGCCTGTCTCTGCCGGCCGAGCGCAGCGCGATCGAGGTGCTCGTCGCGAACGGCGTCGACGTGCGCGTCGACTCTCGCGATTCCTGGGTGCCGACCCCGGCCCTCAGCCACGCGATCCTCGCCTACAACCGCGGCCGCGCGACCGATGACCCGGGCCGCGCGGACGGCATCGTCGTCACGCCGTCGCACAACCCGCCCCGCGACGGCGGCTTCAAGTACAACCCCCCGCACGGCGGCCCCGCCGACACCGACGCGACCGGCTGGATCGCCGACCGCGCCAACGAGCTCATCGCGGCGGGCCTCGAGGGCGTCCACCGCACCCCGCACGCCGACATCGACCTCGACGGCCTGGGCCAATACGACTTCCGCGACGCGTACGTTCGGGATCTGGCATCCATCATCGACGTCGACGCGATCAAGAACGCCGGCGTCCGCATCGGCGCCGACCCGCTCGGCGGCGCGTCCGTCGAGTACTGGGCGCTCATCGCGGAGGTGTACGACCTCGACCTCACCGTCGTGAACCCCGAGGTCGACCCGACGTGGAAGTTCATGACGCTGGACTGGGACGAGAAGATCCGCATGGATCCCTCGTCGCCGTCCGCCATGGCGTCGCTCGTCGCCGCGCGCGCCGACTACGACATCCTCACCGGCAACGACGCGGACGCGGACCGCCACGGCATCGTCACGCCCGACGCGGGCCTGATGAACCCCAACCACTACCTCGCCGTCGCGATCGACTACCTCTTCTCGCACCGCGAGGGATGGCCGACGGATGCCGCGGTCGGCAAGACACTGGTCTCGTCGATGATCATCGACCGCGTGGCATCCGCTCTCGGCAAGACCCTGCTGGAGGTGCCGGTCGGGTTCAAGTGGTTCGTCCCGGGTCTGCTCGACGGATCCGTCGCGTTCGGCGGCGAGGAGTCGGCAGGCGCGTCGTTCCTGCGCAAGGACGGCACCGTCTGGACCACCGACAAGGACGGCATCCTGCTGTGCCTGCTCGCCGCCGAGATCCTCGCGGTGACCGGCAAGACGCCGTCGCAGCGGTACGCCGAGCTCGAGGCCGAATTCGGCGCGTCGGCCTACCAGCGCGTCGACGCCCCCGCGTCGCCCGCGCAGAAGTCGGCCCTGTCGAAGCTGTCGCCGGATGCCGTGACCGCGACCGAGCTCGCGGGCGAGCCGATCATCGCGAAGCTGTCGCACGCGCCGGGCAACGGCGCGGCGATCGGCGGCCTGAAGGTGCAGACCGAGTCGGCGTGGTTCGCCGCCCGCCCCTCCGGCACCGAGGACGTCTACAAGCTGTACGCCGAGTCGCTCCGCGGCGAGGAGCACTTGCGCGCCGTGCAGGAGGAGGCCCGCGCGGTCGTCTCCGCCGCGCTCGGCGAGTAACGCGTCAGCCCCCGCGGCGCCGCTCCGCGAGGGGCGGCGCCGCTTTCGCGCGCGTGCGGTGGCGCTGGATCCTGCCGCTCGCCGCGATAAACGCCGATCCTCCCGAGACACGCTGCGGCACAGCGTTTCTGGGGAGGATCCGCGTTTGTCGGTGGCGAGGGCGGGGGATGCCGCGGACCGGCGCCACCCCATAAACGCTCCGCCTCGACGTAAACGCTCGGGCGGGGCGTTTCTGCCGAGCCCGAGCGTTTATGCGTGAGTTGGGGCGACGGGATGCCGCGGCCCCGGCGCTCCGCGAAGCGGCAGGCCGCGGGGCCGGACGCGCCGCGGCCCCGGCGCTGCGGGGAGCGTCG
>NZ_BADA01000509.1 GCF_000333395.1 Microbacterium sp. B19 | reverse complement strand
GCCATCATGAACACGGTGAGCGGCAGGCCGGTCGCGGTGTACGTGATGATCAGCGGCCACAGCGATCCGGTGATCCCGGCCTGGAAGTACACCGAGAACAGCGGCAGGAGGATCATCTGACCGGGCACCATGATGCCCGCCAGGAACAGCAGCAGGATGCCGCCCCGCCCGCGGAACACCATCACCTCCAGCACGAATCCGGCGGCGACGCCGAGGAGCAGCATGAGGGCCAGCGCCGGGAACACGGCGGCGACGCTGTTGCCGAGGTACTGGCCGATGTTGCCCGTGACCCACGCGTCGACGTAGTTCTGCAGGTTCAGTTCGCGCGGGAGCGCCCAGGTCGGCGCATTCAGGAACTCGTCCTGGCTCTTGAACGAGTTCATGAGGAGCCAGAGCAGCGGGAGCACCTCGATCGCCACGAGCAGGACGATGAGGACGGTGCCGGGGATGCGGCGCAGGGATCCCGCGCGCGGCGCCGGACGACGGCGCGTGCGCAGCCGCTCGGGCGATTTCGGAAGGGTGGCGGTGGACATGGAGGATCAGCCCTTCGTGACGTCGCGACGAGACGACCGGAAGATGAAGACGGTCACGATCAGGCACAGGATCGTCAGCAGCAGCGCGATCGAGGCGCCGTAGCCGTACTCGCCGTAGCTGAACGAGGTCTGGAACATGTAAAGGGTCAGCGGAGTGGTCGCCGTCCCCGGGCCTCCGTTGGTGAGGGCGACGATGGAGTCGAAGACCTTCAGGGTGCCGTTGATGGAGAAGATGATCGACGACAGCAGGACCGGCAGCGACAGCGGGAGCACGATGCTACGCACCAGGCGCCACCCGTTCGCGCCGTCCAGGCGGGCCGACTCCATGATGTCGTCGGGGATGTCCAGTAGGCCCGTGTAGAGCAGCACCGCGTAGAAGCCCATCGAACGCCACAGGTCCATGACGACCAGGACCACGATCGCGCTCACCGGACTGCCGAACCAGTCGATGGATGCCACCCCGAAAACGTTCAACAGCGCGTTCACCGGGCCGGTCTGCGGCGCCACCTCGAACAGCTTCTGGAACATCAGGGCGACGGCCACCGTGGGGATGATGACCGGGAAGAACACGAGGGTCCGGACGACACTGCCGCGGTTGCGGAGGACGAAGACGTAGAACAGCGCGAGCAGGTAGCCCAGCAGCACCTGCCCGGCCGTGATGATCACGGCGTACAGGAGCGTGAAGCGCAGGGCTTCGGCCACGCGCGGGTCGGTGAACAGACGCGCGATGTTGTCGAAGCCGACGAACTCGAATCCCGAGATCGCGTTGCCCTCGAAGAGCGTGTATCCGAGCGACCACACCACGGGGATGAGCATGACCAGGGTGTAGACGAGGAGCGCCGGGCCGAGCAGCAGCGCGATGGCGCGGCGGTCGCCGAGGACTTTGTTCATGGGGGTTCCTTCGCAAGGGGAGAGAGGCGGGGGCGACGATCGTCGCCCCCGCCTCGGAGGACACGTCAGCCCAGGTCGGCCTGCACCAGGCTCATGAAGTCCTGGGGCGAGATGGCACCGGTGAGCAGCTGCGCCGCGTTCTTCTGGCTCGTCTCGGTGGCCTTGGCGCTGAAGAGCGCCTCGAACCACAGCACCGACTCCTTGGTGGAGGAGATCTGGTCCTGGACGAGGGCGGTCAGGTCGTCCACCTTGACGTCGCCGTCGACGGTGAAGCCCGAGATCGTGTCGGCCTTCGAGAGCGACTCGGCACCGTAGTTGTTCGCGATGCAGGTCAGCCACTTGCCGGTGTTGTCGTTGTAGGCCTTCGCCGACAGCGCCATGGGCAGGCCGACGTTGGCCGGCGTCTGGCTCGCGTCGCCCTTACCGCCCGTGACGTTGGGGAAGGGCAGGAAGCCGATGTTGTCCGAACCGATCTGGTTGGCCTTCTCGTCGGCGAAGTTCGACAGCGCCCAGCTGCCCATGTAGAAGAAGGCCGCCTTGCCGGTGAGGAACGTGTTGAAGGCCGTGTCGTAGTCGATCGAGCCGACGCCCTGGCCGAAGTAGCCGGCAGTGCCCAGGTCGGCGACGGCCTGTGCCGCGGCGACGTACTCCGGGTCGGTGAGCTTGGCCTGCCCGTCGGCCACCTTCTGCAGCGCGTCGGGACCGAGGTCGCGGAAGATATAGCCGCTGATCAGGCGGGTGATCGGCCAGCCCTGCTCGCCGGAGGCGGAGAACGGCTGGACGCCGGCGCCCTGGAGCTTGGCCGCGGCCGCGGTGAGCTGGTCCCATGTCTGCGGAACCTGGATGCCGTTGTCGCTGAGGAGCTTCTTGTTGTACCAGATGCCTTCGATGTTGTACTGGTACGGAAGGACGTTGAAGCCGCCGTACAGCTGCTCGATCGTGGAGATCGCGGCGGGCTGGACCTTGTCGATGACACCGAGGTCGGTGAGGGTCTTCTTCAGATCGAGGACCTGGCCGCCCTTGGCCAGTTCCTTGGTCAGAGCCGGGGCGTTGCCGGCCGCGTATTGCGTGGGCAGCGCGTTCTGTCCCGCGAGCAGCTGGAGCTTCTGGTCGAGCTGCGTCTGCGGCACCGTCTCGACCTCGAGCGGCTGCGCGTCGTTCTCGGCCTTGCACTGGTCGGCGCTGAGGCCCTTCAGAAGATCGGGGATCGTGGTGTTCTCCTGG
>NZ_BADA01000510.1 GCF_000333395.1 Microbacterium sp. B19 | reverse complement strand
AGCGACCCGACGATCGACCCCGAGACGACATCGGCCCCGATGAGGAGTGCGACCGCGGCGCCCGCGAAGGACAGCTCGCTGATGCCGTGCACCGCGAAGGCCATGTCGCGCTGCATCACGAACACGCCGATGAGTCCGCCCACGAGCCCGAGCACGGCGCCCGCGTAGACGGAGTTCTGCACGAGGTCGAGGATCGCGCCGTATTGGCTCACGCCGCCGAAGAGGGCGTCGCCCACGTCCGCCCAGTTCATGCGTCGCCCTCGTCGTGGTGGTGGTGGCTCTCGTCGGCGTCGGGCGCACCGACGACGACCAGGCGCCCGCCCGCGCGGGTCACGAACACCGGAGCGCCGTACAGGTCGCTCAGCGTCTCGGACGTGAGCACCTCGTCGGGGGTTCCGAGCGTGAAGCGACCGTGCGCGATGTAGAGGATCCGGTTCACGTGCGCGAGCACCGGGTTGATGTCGTGCGTGACGAGCAGCACCGCGGCGTCGCGCTCGCGGCGGTGCCGGTCGATGAGCCGCACGACCGCCTGCTGGTTCGCGAGGTCGAGGCTCGTCAGCGGCTCGTCACATAGGAGCAGCCGGGGGTCGTCGGCGAGCGCCTGCCCCACGCGGAGCCGCTGCTGCTCCCCGCCGGAGAGCAGCCCGACCGGGCGGTCGGCGAACGCGGTCGCGCCGACCTCCTCGAGCAGCCCGTCGATGCGGGCGCGGTCCTTGCGGCGCGAGAACGGCAGCCCGAACCGGTGCCCGTCGACGCCGAGGCCGACGATGTCGCGCCCGCGCAGCGGGGTCTCGCGGGGCAGCGGCCGCTGCTGCGGCACGTAGCCGATGCGGCGGTTGCCGGCGCGCCGCACCGGGGCGCCGAGCGCCTCGATCGTGCCGTCGCTCAGCCGCTCGAGGCCGAGGATCGCGCGCAGCAGCGTCGTCTTGCCCGAACCGCTCGGGCCCAGGACCGCGACGAGCTCGCCGGGCTCGACCTCGAGGTCGAGCCCGGACCACAGCTCGCGTCCGCCGCGTTCGAGCGCGGCTCCGCGGATGCGCAGGGGTGCGGCGTCGGTCACGCCGCCAGCGCGTTCGACAGCGCGGTGATGTTGCTCTGCATCCACGAGAGGTAAGTCTGGCCCTCGGGGAGCGTCTCGGTGAACTCGAGCACCGGAATGTTCTTCGCCTTGGCCTCGTCGGTGACCTGCGTGGTCTCGGCGCCGGCGGTCTGCGGGTTCACGATCATGACCTTGATCTGGCCCGAGTCGAGCAGCTGCAGCGACTCCAGCATGGTCGCGGGCGGCACGTCCTGACCCTCCTCCACGGACTCGCTGAACTCGTTCGGCGTCGCGTTCACCAGGCCGGCGGCCTCGATGAGGTACACGGGCACGGGCTCGGTCACGAACACCTTCGCGCCGGCATCCTTCGCCTCGATCTGCCCGAGCGAGTCCTTGAGGCCCGCGACCTTCTGCACGAACGCGTCGGCGTTTGCGGTGAAGTCGGCCGCGTGGTCGGGGGCGAGTTTGCCCAGGTGCTCGGCGATCGCCTTCGCGAGGTCGTCGACCGTGTCGGGGTCGTACCAGACGTGCTCGTTGAAGCCCTCGACGTGGTCGTGACCGTGGTCGTCGTCGGCCGCGCTGGGCGACGCGCTCGCGTCGTCGTGCGAGCCGCCACCGGGGTACGTGCTGTTGTACTCGGCCGCGGTCAGCAGATCGGCCGTCGAACCGCTCGCCTCGATGAGCGACTCCATGAACGCGTCGTAGCCGGCGCCGTTCTCGATGACGAGCTGCGCGCCCTTGAGGGTGAGCTGGTCCTGCGCGCTCGCCTCGTACTCGTGCGGGTCCTGCGTCGGTGAGGTGATGATCGACGTCACGTTGACGAAGTCACCGCCGATGTCCTGCGCGATCGAGCCGTAGACATCCGTGGATGCCACGACCGTGACCTTTCCACCGGCGTCGGTCGAACCGCTGGCGGAGGGCGTGCCGCCGGCACAACCGGCGAGGGCGAGCACGGAGGCCGCGCCGAGGACGAGGGGGGCGAGAAGGCGTCGGGTCATGGCCCCCACTGTATCGGTAGTGATAACCGTTCTCAAACTCAGCAGGGCACCCCGACTGCGGTTCACAGTTCACGCATAAACGCCCCCAGCGCGCATAAACGCGTTGCCGTCGCGTTTATGCGCGCGGGAAGCGTTTATGCCGAGAAGACCTCACGGCCCGGGGCGAGCGACCCCGCGAACTCGTGCGTCCCCGATGCCACCTCGAACCGCTGACCGTCCGGCAGCTCGACCACGCCGGTCGCGCCCGTGGGGACGCGCAGCTCGACCCGCAGCTCACCGTCCTCGAGGCGCCACGCGATCGCGGCGCGCCCGTACGGCGTCTCGTGCTCGGCCGCGGCGTGCGTGAGCCCGCCGCCCGGACGCGGAGCGAAGGCGATCCGCCGGTATCCGGGCTCGAGCGGCGCGAGGCCGCCGACCGTGCGGTGGATCCAGTCGGCCACCGCGCCGAGGGCGAAGTGGTTGAACGAGGTCATGCCGCCGGGGTTGACCGTGCCGTCGGGCAGCAGGCTGTCCCAGCGCTCCCACGTCGTCGTGCCGCCCGAGAGCACCGTGTACATCCACGACGGGCACTCCTTCTCGAGCAGCAGGTCGTACGCGGTGTCGACGTGCCCCGACCGCGTCAGCGCGTCGGTGATGAGCGGCGTCCCCGCGAAGCCCGTCGCGATGCGGTTGCCGCCGGCGCGGACGAGCTCGGCGAGGCGCGCACCCCACACGTCGCGCTCGGCGACGTCGGCGTACAGCTCGAACTCGATCGCGAGCGCGTAGGCGGTCTGCGCGTCGCTGCTCAGCAGTCCCGACGCGGTGACGTACTCGCGGCGGAAGGCCGCGCGGACCTCGTCCGCGAGCCGCCCGTACGTCGTCGCGTCCTCGTCGCGGCCGAGCACCTCGGCCATCTTCCCGACGTGGCGGCTCGACCAGGCAAAGTACGCCGTCGCGACGAGGTACCGGTCGGTCGTGGCATCCGCGGGGTCCTCCGGGGGCGCGGCGGGGTCGAGCCAGTCACCGAGCTGGAAGCCGGTGTTCCACAGGCGCGAAGGTCCGGCGAGCCGCGCGACGAGGTCGACCCACTTCCGGGCCGAGTCGTACTGGTCGCGGAGGATCCGCGCGTCGCCGAATTGGCGGTACAGCGTCCACGGCGTGAGCACGGCGACGTCGCCCCACGCGGCGCCCGGGCGGATGGGCGTCCACTCCTCGCCGCCGGGGATCACGGGGACGTACCAGGGCACGGTGCCGTCCGGCAGCTGCTCCACGGCGACGTCGCGCAGCCACGAGCGGAGCATGCCGGAGCAGTCGTAGAGGAAGGATGCCGCGGGCGCGAACACCTGCAGGTCGCCGGTCCAGCCGAGCCGCTCGTCGCGCTGCGGGCAGTCGGTGGGGATGTCGACGAAGTTGTCGCGCATCGACCACCGCACGTTCTCGTGCAGGCGGTTCAGGAGCGGATCCGACGACGAGAACCAGCCCGTGCGCTCCATGTCGGTGTGGTACACCCGGGCCGTGATCGCGCCCGGGGCGATGTCGCCCGGCCAGCCCGTGACCTCGGCGTACCGGAAGCCGTGGATCGTGAAGCGCGGCTCCCACTCCAGCGGCTCGCCGCCATGCACGAGCACGTCGGTGGCCTGCGCTCCCCGCAGCGGCCGGGTGTACAGCTCGCCGTCCTGCAGCACTTCGGCGTGCCGGAGCGTGATGACCGTCCCCGCCTCGGCATCCACCGACAGACGCAGGCGCCCCGAGATGTTCTGGCCGAAATCGAGGACCCAGGCGCCTGTCGACGACCGCGTCACCTCGACGGGGGCGAGCTCCTCGGTGCACCGCACCGGCGGCCCCTCCGGCGCGACGAGGGTCGCATGGTCGAGCGGCAGCAGCCGCGCCGGCGTCCACGCCGGGTCGTCCGCCGTCGCCCAGTCCGGCCGCTGGAGCCGCGCGTCGTAGTGCTCGCCCTCGTACAGGCCCGTGGACAGGATCGGGCTCAGCGCCGCCTCCCACTCGGCATCCGTCGCCACGATCGAGCGCGTCCCGTCCACGTGCTCGATCTCGAGCTGCGCGATGAGGCCGATGTCGCTGCCGTACAGGTTCGGGTAGCCGCCGTGGAAGCCCAGGCGCCCGCGGTACCAGCCGTCGGCGAGCCACGAGCCGATCGCGTTCGCACCCGCGCGGAGGTGGTCGGTGACGTCGTACGTGTAGTACCGGAGGCGCTCGCCGTAGACCGTCCAGCCCGGCGACAGCGCGTCGTCGCCGACCCGGCGGCCGTTGATCTCGACCTCGTACAGACCGTGCGCCGACACGTACAGACGCGCGCGGCGGACCTCCGACGCGACCTCGAACGCGCGACGGACGCGGGGCGGATGCCGCAGCGCCTCGGGTTCCTCGTCCCACGCCGGCCCGACGACGCCGGCGATCCAGTCCGTGGCATCCAGGAGTCCCGCCTCGACCCGCGACGCCGGAGACCACGCGGATGCCACCTCGTCGCCGCCGATCACGCGGACGCGCACCGTCGCCGCCTCGCGCGAGGCCAGGGGCGCGAAGGGCCAGTCGACCAGCACCGACTCGGCGCCGGACACGACGCCGGACGTCTCGACGCCGCGCTCGGTCGTGATCTCGAGTTCGTACCCGGCCTGCCGCCACCCGGCGGGGGCCTCGGTCTTCCACGACAGGCGCGGGGCGGCGACGCCGATGCCGAGGGCGTCGCGGAGGTGTTCGAACGTGAGGGGGGATACGTCTACGGTCATGCGGTGGTCATCTCATCCTGCTGCGGGTGAACCATGGGCTTGAGGGCGGCGCGATCGCGCCCGGGGAGAAGGAGGGCGTCGTGCACGCCGCCGAGCGGGTGCACGCTCGTCACGAGGCGGCGGAGATCCACCCGTCCCGCGGCGGCGAGGGCGATGGCATCCGGGTACTGATTCGCGTACCGGAACGTGCCGGTCAGCACGATCTCGCGCGACTGGAGCACGTCGAGCGGCAGCGTGACCTCGCCGTTCGCGGCCATCCCCACCAGCACGGCGCGACCGGCCGGCTCCAGCGCTTCGATGCCCGCGCGGGTCGCCGCCGCGACACCCGAGCACTCGACGAGCACCGTCCGGTCAGTCGGCAGGGACTCGCTACGCGGGTCGACCGTCGTCGACGCGCCCAGCTCGGCCGCCACGGCGAGCCGCTCGGCGGAGACGTCGCTCACGCACACCTCGGCACCCGCGGCGCGGGCGACCTGCAGCACGAGCAGCCCGACGGGTCCCGCGCCGCTCACCAGGACGCGGTCGCCGATGCCGACGCCCGCCTTCCGCACCGCCCACAGGGCGACCGCGAGCGGCTCGATCAGGGCGGCCTCGTCGTCGTCGAGCGCGTCGGGGACGTCGTGGGCGAAGTCGGACGCGAGGGCGACATGGGTCGCGAACGCCCCGTCGACGGGCGGGGTCGCGAAGAACCGCACGTGGGGGCACAGGTTGTACCGCCCGGCCCGGCACTGCGTGCAGCGCCCGCACGGGACGCCGGGTTCGAGCGCGACGCGCCGCCCCACGCGGGCGTCGGGGACGTCGGCACCGACCGCGACGATGACCCCGGATGCCTCGTGCCCGAGCACGAGCGGATCCTCGACGTGCGTCGACCCGATGCGTCCGTCGCGGTACCAGTGCACGTCCGAGCCGCATACGCCGACGGCGCGGATCTCGACGAGCACCTCGTGCGGAGCGAGCGCCGGCACGGGCCGGGTCTCGACGACGGTCGTGTCGACCGCCGTCATGACGGCCGCGCGCAGGAACTCCGGTGCCGTCATCCCTTCACCGCGCCGCTGGCCAGACCCGCCATGATGCGCTGGTTGAGCACGAGGTAGATCGCCAGGATGCCGAAGACGTTGATGCAGATCGCCGCGAAGAGCGGGCCGTACTGCGTCGCGCCGAACTGCCCGGTGAAGTTGAGCAGTCCCACCTGCACCGTGCGCAGCTGCGACGAGTTGGTGAAGGTCAGGGCGATGAGCAGGTCGTTCCAGAAGAAGAAGAACTGCACGAGCCCGACGGTGACGATCGAGTTGCGGGCCATCGGCAGCGCCACGGAGAAGAACGAGCGGAAGATCGAGGCGCCGTCGAGCGTCGAGGCCTCGAACACCTCCCGCGGAATCGCGCGGAAGTAGGTCGCCATCATGAACACGGTGAGCGGCAGGCCGGTCGCGGTGTACGTGATGATCAGCGGCCACAGCGATCCGGTGATCCCGGCCTGGAAGTACACCGAGAACAGCGGCAGGAGGATCATCTGACCGGGCACCATGATGCCCGCCAGGAACAGCAGCAGGATGCCGCCCCGCCCGCGGAACACCATCACCTCCAGCACGAATCCGGCGGCGACGCCGAGGAGCAGCATGAGGGCCAGCGCCGGGAACACGGCGGCGACGCTGTTGCCGAGGTACTGGCCGATGTTGCCCGTGACCCACGCGTCGGTGCTCGGGGGGATCGCGGTGCTCCTCGGCCTGGCGGTGCTGCCCCTGGGCATCGTGCTGGGCATCCTGTTCGCCCTCGGACTCATCCCCCTCAGCGCGTGGATCTCGACCAAGCTGTTCCTCGTCCCGTCGGTGATGATCCTCGAGGGCGTCGGAGTCCGCCGCGGGATCGTCCGTTCGTGGGTGCTGACGCGGCGCCGGTTCTGGTCGACCTTCGGCGTGCTCGCGATCATCTCGCTCGCGTTCGGGTTCGTCGCGCAGGTGATCTCGCTGCCCCTGAGCCTGCTGTCCAGCGGACTCACCGTGATCGTCGCTCCCACCGGCGCGGACGAGGTGAGCACGCTCATTTCCTACGTCGTCCTTCAACTCGTCGGACAGATCGGCATCCTGCTCGTGCAGTGCATCGCCGTGGTCGTGCAGTCGACATCCGCCGTCCTGGTGTACGTCGATGCCCGCATGCGCGTGGAAGGGCTCGACCACGACCTGGCGGCGTACGTCGAGGCGCGGGATGCCGGGCGCACGGGGCTCGTCGACCCCTACCGGGTCGGTGTCGGCCGGACGTGGGCACCGGCGCCCCCGTGGGGCGCTCCGCCCGTCGCGTGGCCCGCGCCGGGCGGCGGACCGGCCCCGACCGCGCCCGGGTGGTCCGCACCCTCCGCCGCGCAGCCCTCCGCCGGGCAGCCCATCCCGGTGCCGCAGCCCGCCCCGGCGCCGCAGCCCTTCGCCGCGCCGCAGCCCGCCGCCACAGCGCCGGCCGACCCGCCCCCGCAGCCCGCCACTCCGCCGGTGAGTCCTTCACCCGCGGCACCGCCGTCCGACCCGACCTCCTGGGCCGCTCCGGGTAGCCCGCCCCGCGAACCGTGACCCCCGTCCTCTGGCCGAGGCCGGGCTCCACCCCGCTCCTCCCCGACCCCGACGAGGCGCGCGAGTGGGCCCAGCGCGAGCTCGCCGACCCCGTCTACCGTGCCGCGGAGCCGACGGCGTTCGACCGCGCGGCGCGCGCGGTCCGCGACTTCCTGGAGAGCCTGTTCTCCGCACCCGTGTCGGGTGATTGGGGGCCCTGGGCGTTCGTGGTGCTCGCGGTGTTGGTGGTCGCCGCGATCATCGTGAGCGTGTTGATCTGGGGACGACCGCGCAGCACCGTGCGAGCCGCACCGGTCGCCCGCGCGCTGTTCGACGACGACGACGCGCGCTCGGCCGCCGAGCTGAGGGCGGACGCCACGGCGGCCGCCGGGCGCGGGGAGTGGGACGACGCCATCGTGCTGCGCTTCCGCGCTTTCGCGCGGGGACTCACCGAACGTGGCATCGTCGACCCCCCGCCGGGCGCGACCGCGCGCGCGTTCGCCCGCTCCGCCGGCGAGACCCTCCCCATCCTCGGCATCCCGGCCGCGGAGGGCGCCGCCGTGTTCGACGACGTCCGCTACCTCGGACGGCCCGGCACGGCGGAGAGCTACGACCTGATCGTGCGCCTCGACGAGACGGCCGTGCGCGCGCGAGTCTCCTCGGACGCCGCGGCGGTCGCCCCGTGACGGCCCTCGCCGCCGGGCCGACCCGGCGCCGGGTCCGCGTCGGTGCCGGATGGATCGGTCTCGTCGCCGCGCTCGCGGTCGTGAGCCTCGTCGGAACCGTGCTCGTGTTCGGCGGGTGGACGCCGCGCGACGCCCTGGATCCGGAATCGCCCGCCCCCGACGGGACGCGTGCCCTCGTCCGGGTGCTCGAACAGCAGGGCGTGCAGGTCGTCGTCGCCCGGGATCGCGGGGCCGCGGAACGCGCGCTCGCCGCGGCGCCCGCGACCCTGGTCCTGCGCGATGCCCCGATGCTCTCCGACGACGCCCTCCGGCGGGTGCGCGCGCAGGCCCGCGACATCGTGCTCATCGAACCGCGCTCGCGCAGCCTCGACGTCCTCGTGAACGGTTCGGCCTTGGGCGGGGTCGTCGACGAGCAGACGGTCGACCCCGCGTGCGAGGTCCCGGCGGCGAGCGGCGCGGGGGCGGCCCGCATCGGAGAGCTGTACCTGCCCGGTCCGGGCGTGACGGGATGCTACCCCGGCGACGACGGCTTCGGGGTGCTCGTCACGAACGAGGGGGCGACCGACGGAGACGGCACGGTGGCGGCGCTCGACGGCCTCTCCGTCCTCACCAAACGGCACTTTGCGCTCGACGGGGACGCCGCGCTCGCC
>NZ_BADA01000511.1 GCF_000333395.1 Microbacterium sp. B19 | reverse complement strand
CCCGACGACGCGCCCTGGAAGGGCGGTCTGCCGCCGGTCGGGTCCGAGGAGCATCCGCGAACGATCCGCATGCTCGACCGTGTGCTGTCCGTGCAGCGGCCCGCGGT
>NZ_BADA01000512.1 GCF_000333395.1 Microbacterium sp. B19 | reverse complement strand
CCGGCGGCGATGACGAGACCGCCGAGGAACGCGCCCAGGCTGTTGCCGATGTTGAGCGAGGAGTGGTTGAGCGCCGCCGCGATGGACTGGTTGTCTTCCGCGACGTCCATGAGCCGGGTCTGGATCGCGGGGCTGAGCGCTGCTCCGCAGAACGCGACGAGGAACGCGAAGGCCACGAGGCTCACGATCCACCCCGCGGTGAGGGCGAGCCCGATGGATGCCACAGCGAGGGATACGAGACCCACGCGGAGCCAGAACCGCAGGTCTTTGTCGGCGAGGCTGCCGCCGACGACGTTCCCCACGGTCATCCCGAGCCCGACGATCACGAGGACCAGCGAGACGACCCACTCCGGCTGCCCCGCGACCTCGGTGATCATGGGCGCGATGTAGCTGTACATCGCGAAGAAGCCGCCGAACCCGATGGCGCCGATGCCCAGCGCGAACCACACCTGGCCGAGGCGGAACACCCGGAGTTCGTCGCGGAGTCGGCGTCCCGGCATCCCGGGATGCGCGGGCACGAAGAGGGCGATGCTGAGCGTCGCGAGCAGGAAGATGCCGGCCACGACGGCGAAAGCCGCGCGCCACCCGACCTGCTGACCGAGCAGGGTCCCCAGGGGCACACCGACGACGTTGGCGATCGTGAGGCCGGTGAGCACGAACGCGACGCCCTTGGCGCGGTTGCCGGGGCCGAGGGCGTCGGCCGCGACGAGCGCGCCGATGCCGAAGTACGCGCCGTGCGGGAGTCCGGCGAGGAACCGGGATGCCGCGACCAACTCGAACGTCGGGGCGATGACGGTCAGAAGGGTGAAGAAGGCGAGGGCGGCGGCGAGCACGATCATCACGCGGTGCCGCGGGAACCGGGCGACCGACCCCGCGATCGTCGGCGCACCGACGACCACGCCGAGGGCGTAGAGCGACACGAGCCAGCCCGCCTGCGCGATGGCGTCGTCGGGCGAGGCGGCCCAGGCGGAAGGGAGCAGGTCGCGCGCGATGTTGGGCAGCAGGCCCATCACGACGAACTCCGTCATGCCGATACCGAAGCTGCCGATGGCGAGAGAAAGGAGCGCCCGCGTCGCCGCGCCCTTCGAGGTCGTCGAAGAGGTCACTCCGCGATGCTAGCGGCCCGCACCGGGCCGTGTCGAATCGATTCGGCGCGGCGCGTCACCCCCGCGCCTGCGCCGCGCCGTACGGGCAGCATGGGCGCATAAACGCTCCCGCTCGACATAAACGACCGGAGAGAGCGTTTATGCCGAGCGGGAGCGTTTATCGAGGGATGCCGGCGCGCAACGCCGCACCCGAAACGCAGCCCCGGCACGGCCACCCCGGCCGCACCCGCCCGGGCACGGACACCCCGGCCACGCACGCCCCGGCCGCACCCGCCTGGCCACGCACACCGCGCCCCACGGCCGGCGGCTTCAGGACGCGTCGTCGATCGCGCGCTCGAGGCGCTCGATCTTCCCGTCGATCTCGCCGGTCCGGCCGGGGCGGATGTCGGCCTTCAGCACGAGCGAGACGCGGGAGCCGTAGGGAAGCACGGCATCCGTCGCGCGCTTGACGACGTCGAACACCTCGTCCCACTCCCCCTCGATCTCGGTGAACATCGAGGTCGTGCGGTGGGGCAGCCCCGATGCGCGCACCACGGACACCGCAGCCGCGACGGCATCGTGCACGGATCCGTCGGGGTTCTCCGCCGAGACGGCACCGACTCCGGACGGGGCGACAGAGAACGCGATGAGCATGGTCCGAGCCTAGGTCGCGGAGACCCGCGCGGGAACCGAGCGGCGCCCGAGAACCCACTCGCGCAGGTCCTTGGCGCGGGCGACGCGGCCGGTGCGGACGCGCACGACGCGCACGATCGCCCACACCATCAGCACGACGCCCAGGAGGTTCCGCAGCTCGAGCAGGAACACGGGGAACGGCGCCGGGTTGGTCGCCATGAGCCCGTCGTACACGAGCGGGTAGACCCACTGCGTCACCCCTGCGATGGCGAGGGTGAGCGCGGCGAATCCGTACCACCGTCGGCGGTCGAGCATCAGGCCCAGCACGACGGGCGGGAAGAGCCACACGTAGTACTGCGGCGAGCCCACCTTGTTGAGGGCGATGAACGCGGTGACCAGGGCGAGGGCGAGAGGCGGGAAGACGCTCAGGAACGTCGCGCCGAGCCACATCTTCCGCGCGCCCACGACGAGGACGGCGAGCATCACGAGCAGCATGATCGGCGTCATCGCCGCGATGACGATGTCGGAGAAGGGCCCCGAGACCTGGAAGGTCAGGACCGTGCCGTCGTAGTAGACCTGCGACCCCGGGACGTAGAACGACGCCAGGAACATGTACAGCCCGCCGACCGGCGCTTCCATCTGGATGCCGCGCGAGGTCTGGTCCCCCACGAACCCGAAGACGTACGGGGCTCCGCCGAGGGCCACGACGGGGATGATCGTCGCGAGCGACACCGCGACCGCCCCCCACACGAGCGCGAGGCGCCGCCGGATCGCGACGAACCCGGCGGCCAGGATCGCCGCGGGCCACACCTTCATCCAGATCGCGATGGAGAGGAGGACGGATGCCACGAACGGCCGCCGCACCAGCCAGATGCTGCCGAGGATCGCGAACGGAACCGTGATCCCGTCGATGCGGTAGAGGCCGACGGGGCCGATGAGCAGGATCGCGGCGAGCCAGAACACGGCGGCGATGACGCGGCCGCGCGACCGCCCCGAGCCGACGAGGACGACGAAGGCCACGAGGTTCGCGAGCGACACGGTGATCGCCCACGCCTGCGTGTAGCCGGTCGCCCAGGCGAACACCCACGCGAACGTCATCGGCAGGAACGCGAGCTGCGGGTAGATCCACTTCTCGGTGATGCCGGGCCATTCCCACCCGATCGACCGCGTGCACGACGTGACGTCGATGCCGCCGAAGAGGGCGCAGCGCGACCACGGTTCGTACACCAGATACACGTCGCCCATGGGCTCGTTGGGCTGTTGGAAGCCCAGAATCCCCACCGTGACGTGGACGGCGACGAACGCCAGCAACAGAACGACGACACGCCTCACCACCGGATCATCCTAAGCGGGCGTCCCTGAACGACCCGGACGAGTGGACGCCGTCGACCGCCCGCGGACGCGGCGTCCCGGGCCTCGCGGCGGGCAACCGTTATGGGATCGAGTCCGTCAGTCCGCGTCCAGCAGGCCCGCGACCACCCCGGGCAGGGTCTCCGCGACGTCGAGCGCCGTGATCGGCCCGCCGGCCCCGCTCCGGCTCGCGGCCGCGACGGTTCCCGCCGTGCCGTGCAGCCACGCCGCGGTCGCCGCGCACGCCGCGAGGTCGTCGAGCGAGGTTCGTCCCGCGGCGCTCGCCCCCGCCACCACGGCCCCCAGGACGCCGCCGAGCACGTCCCCCGTGCCCGCGGTCGCGAGCCACGGCGTGCCCGTCGCGATGCGCCGCACCCACCCGCCCGGCGCGGCCACGATCGTCACGGCCCCCTTCGAGAGAACGACCCCACGCAGGACGTCCGCCGTCTCCGCGGCCGCGCGTTCCCGCGCGTCATCGCCTACCGCCGCCTCGGGGTCGAGCCCGAGCGCCTCGCGCAGCCGCGCCAGTTCCCGCGCGTGCGGTGTCACGATGACCGGCGCCGAGGCCGCGGGCGCGAGGTCGAGCGCCCCGGCGTCCGTCACCACCGGGACGTCCCCGGACAGGATGCCGCGGAGCGCCGCCGTCTCCGCGGCATCGCGCTCGGTGGCATCCGTGCCCGATCCGATGACCCACGCCTGCACCCGGCCGTCCGCGGTCACGGTCTCCGGCCTCCGCTGCAGCACGAGGTCCTGCGCCCGCGAGGGACCGATGTACCGCACCATGCCGGTGCCGGTGCGCCAGGCGGCTTCGACGCCGAGCACCGCTGCCCCCGGGTACCGCGTGGAGCCCGTGCGGAGTCCGACGACCCCGCGGGAATACTTGTCGTCGGCGTCCGTTGGCCTTCGAAGTGTGCGGGCCGCATCGTGCCCGGTCCAGTCCCTCGCCGTCATGGCGTCACCCTAGAACGAGAGAGGCCGACGTGAGCACCCTCTTCACTCCCCTGACCATCCGCGGTATCGAGACGCGCAACCGCCTGTGGGTCTCGCCGATGTGCCAGTACAGCGCGGTCGACGGCATCCCGAACGACTGGCACCACGTGCACCTCGCGCAGTTCGCCGCCGGGGGCGCCGGGCTCGTCATCGCCGAGGCCACGGCGGTCTCGCCGGAGGGACGGATCTCCCCCGACGACGTCGGACTCTGGAACGACGCGCAGGTCGAGGCGTGGATGCCGATCGTGGCTGGGATCCGCGCGCGCGGTGCGGTTGCGGGCGTGCAGCTGGGCCACGCGGGGCGCAAGGCGTCGACCACGTCGCCGCTGACCGGCGGCCGCGGATCCGTGCCCGCCGAGGACGGCGGCTGGGAGACCGTGGCCCCCTCGGCGATCGCGTACCCCGGCTTCGCCGAGCCGCGGGAGCTCGACGCCGCGGGCATCGAGAAGGTCGTCACCGATTTCGCGGATGCCGCGCGCCGCGCCGTCGCGGCCGGCTTCGAGGTCCTTGAGGTGCACGCCGCCCACGGGTACCTTCTGCACCAGTTCCTCTCGCCGCTGAGCAACCACCGCGACGACGAGTACGGCGGATCGTTCGACGGGCGCGTGCGCCTCCTCGAGCGGGTGACCGCCGCGGTGCGCGGGGCCGCGCCCGACGCGGCGGTGTTCGTCCGCTTCTCCGGCACGGATGCCGCGGACGGCGGCTGGGACATCGACGACACCGTCCGCGCGGCCCAGCGCGTCGCCGCGGCGGGCGCCGACCTCGTGGACATCTCCAGCGGCGGACTCGTCCCGCACCAGAGCATCCAGCCCGGCCCCGGGTACCAGGTGCCGCTCGCGGAGAAGGTACGCCGCGAGACCGGCATCCTCGTGGCCTCCGTCGGCATGATCGACGACGCGCACCTCGCGGAGTCGGTCGTCGCCGAGGGCCGCGCCGATGCGGTGCTCTCGGCCCGCGAGTGGTTGCGCGACCCGCACTACGCGCTCCGCGCGGCGGTCGAGCTCGGTGCCGACGTCCCCGCTCCGGCCCAGTACCTGCGCGCGTACTGAGCGCGCAACCTCAGCGATCCGCACATCCTCCGCCGCGACCCGGCACGGGCGCTGAGGATGGGCGGATCGCTGAGGTCATGCGAAGGAGCCCGGATGCCACTCCCCGCCGTCAGGCGTAACGGCGGCGGGCCGTGGCATCCTGGACCTCGCCCACGAGCTCCTCGATGACGTCCTCCAGGAACAGCACGGCGCGCACTTCCCCGCTCTCGTCGCGGACCTGCGCGAGGTGCCGACCCGAGCGCCGCATGAGCGCGAGCGCGTCCTCGAGGTCGGTCGTCTCGAGCACCGACACCATGTGGTGGATGCGCTTGGCCGGGATGGGCCGAGCCATGCGGGCCTCGTCCTCCGGTCCGTCAGCCACGCGGAGGACGTCCTTGAGGTGGACGTATCCGGTCGGGTGTCCGTGCGGATCGACGATCACGTAGCGCGAGTACCCGTGCAGGGCGACGGCCCGTTCGATCTCGGCGGGGGTGGTCGTCTCGGGGAGCGTGACGAGGTCCGCCATCGGCACCGCGATGTCGGCGGCCTTCTTCTCCGTGAACTCGACCACCGCGGTGACCGTTCCCGCCGCGTCGTCCAGGACGCCCTCGCGACGCGATTGGTTCACGATCGTCGCGACCTCGTCGAGCGTGTAGGTCGAGGTCGCCTCGTCCTTCGGCTCGACGCGGAACAGCCGCACGATGTGGTTCGCGGTCCAGTTCAGCGCGACGATGACCGGGTAGAACGCCTTCGACACGGCCACGAGCGGCGGAGCGAGCATCAGCACGGCACGGTCGGGCAGCGAGAACGCGAGGTTCTTCGGCACCATCTCGCCGAACACGACGTGCAGGTACGACACCAGCAGCAGCGCGACGATGAAGCCCGCGACGTCCACCGCGGCCTCGGAGAGCCCGGTCAGCCCCAGCGGCTCGGCGATGAGGTGGTGGATCGCCGGCTCGGAGACGTTCAGGATCAGCAGCGAGCAGATCGTGATGCCGAGCTGACACGTCGCGAGCATGAGCGTCGCGTGCTCCATCGCGTAGAGCGCGGTCTTGGCCGACCGCGAGCCGCGTTCGGCGAGGGGTTCGACCTGCGATCTGCGCGCCGAGATGACGGCGAACTCCGACCCGACGAAGAAGGCGTTGGCGGCGAGCAGCACCACCAGCCAGGCGATTCCGGCCCAGTCGCTCATCGCTGGTCACCTCCCTTGGCGGCGCGCACGAGGTCGTCGACGTTCTCTTCGGCGGGCGCGGGGGTGAACTGGACGCGGTCGACGCGGCGCCCGTCCATGCGCTGCACGGTGAGGAGGCCCTCCTCGATCTCGACGGTGTCGCCGGCCTTCGGGATGCGCTCGAGTTCGGCCATGAGGAATCCGCCGACGGTGTCGTAGACGTCGCCCTCGGGCACGCGCACCCCGGCGCGGTCGAGGAGCTCGTCCGGACGCAGGTCGCCGGGGAAGGTGAGGGATGCCGCGGTGCGCACGACACCCGCGCGCGAGCGGTCGTGCTCGTCCAGCACCTCGCCGACGATCTCCTCGACCAGGTCCTCCAGCGTCACGACGCCCGCCGTGCCGCCGTACTCGTCGACGACGATCGCCATCTGGTACCCGCGGGTGCGGAGCTCGGTCACGAGGGTGTCGAGGTGCACGGTCTCAGGGACGCGGAGCGGCTCGGTCGCGAGCGCGGCGACGGGGACGTCGGCGCGGCGATCGCGCGGGACGCCGACCGCCGCTTTGAGGTGCACGACGCCGATGATGTCGTCCATCGACTCGTCGTAGACGGGGAAGCGGCTGTGCCCGGTCCGGCGCGCGAGCTGGATGACGGCATCCGTCGGCTCCCCCGCGGCGAGCGCGTGGACGCTCGGGCGCGGGGTCATGACGTCGGCCGCGCTCAGCCGGGCGAAGGTGAGGCTGCGATCGAGGAGCGACGCGGTGTCCTTCTCGAGCAGACCGGCGCTCGCGGAGCGACGGACGAGGCTGGACAGCTCCTCGGCCGTGCGCGCACCGGAGAGCTCCTCCTTGGGCTCGACGCCCACCGCGCGCAGCACGCCGTTGGCGCTGCCGTTGAGCACGGCGACAGCCGGTCGGAAGATCATCGTGAAGGCGACCTGGAACGGCATCACGAGCTTGGCCGCCTGGATCGGGACGGCGAGCGCGAAGTTCTTCGGCACCAGCTCGCCGAGGATCATCGACAGCACGGTGGCGATGCCGATGCCGAGCACGGCGGAGACCGGCATGACGACCGCATCCGGGATGCCCCACGACAGGAACACCGGTCGTAGGAGGTTCGAGATCGCCGGCTCCATCGTGTAACCGGTGAGGAGCGTCGTCAGCGTGATGCCCAGCTGTGCGCTGGAGAGGTGGGTCGACGTGATCCGCAGCGCGTCGATCGTGAGCGACAGGCGGGATTCGCCCGCGTCGCGTCTCGCCTCGAGGTCCGCGCGATCGAGATTGACCAGCGCGAACTCGCTCGCGACGAAGAGGCCCGTGCCCACCGTGAGAAGCAGCCCCACGCCCAACATGACGTAATCCATCACGCGTCACCCCCGCTCATCGCGGGAGAGGGTCGTCGGGGCTCGGGTCTACAACTGGGAGGGTCGTCCATCGTGCCCACGATTCTAGGGCCTCCCGGTGGCGAGGGCACCGGGAGATCGGCATCCCCTCATGCCGTTCAGGATGGAGTCATGGATGCCACTCCCCCCGCGCAGCAGCGCGCCGCCGCCGCGGAGGACGCGGTGCTCGCCGCGTACGTCCACCGGCACGGCCCGGTCGCCTGGGCCCACGCCTCCACCGCGGGCGACGGAGCGCGGATGTGGCACTACTGGTGGCACGCGCACCTGGTGCACGCGCTGGCCGAGGCCGAGCGGCATCGGCCTTCGGCCGCCCGGCGCCGCCTGATCGGCGACCTGCTCCGCGGCGTCACGCTGCGCACCGCCGGCCGCTGGACCACACCGTTCTACGACGACATCGCCTGGATGGGACTCGCGCTGGCCGAGACGCGCCCGCACGGTCACGCGCGCGCCCGCATCGCCCGGATCCTCGCGCGGGCCTACAACCCCGCGGTCGGGGCCCTCCCCTGGCGCACCCGCAGCGTCCTCTACAACGCCCCGGCGAACGGGCCGGCGGCGATGGTGCTCGCCCCCAGCCGCCACCGTGCCCTCGCCGCGCAGCTGACCGAGTGGATTGCCGAGACGCTCGACGATCCCGACACCGGTCTCGTGCGCGACGGCATCGAGCACGGCGCGGTCCGGCCCGACCTGTGGACGTACAACCAGGGCGTCGCGATCGGGGCCGCCCTCGCCCTCGGCGACCGCGCGCGCGCCGCGGCCGTGCTGGAGGCGGTCGACCGGTGGTGCGCGGCGGACGACGACCTCTTCCCCGCGGCCGGGGGCGGCGACGGCGGCCTGTTCGCCGGCATCCTGGCCCGGTATCTCGGCCTCGCCGCGTCGCACCTGGACGGCGTGGATGCCGATCGCGCCCGGCGTCTCGTGCGACGCAACGCCGACGCGCTGTGGGACATGCGGCGGGAGGGTCGGTTCCCGGCGGACCCGCGGCGCGAGGCGCGCCCGGAGGGGCACGACCTCGACCTCTCGGTCCAGCTCGGCGCGTGGATCACGCTCGAGGCCGACGTCACGGCCTCGGTGGGTCTCACCAGCTGACCGGCAGGGCCTTGCCCTCCTCGTATCCGGCGGCCGACTGCAGTCCCACGCGGGCCCGCTCGTGGAAGTCCGCCACGGTCGCGGCGCCGGCATACGTGAACGACGACCGCACACCGGACGTGATCATGTCGAGCAGGTCCTCCACTCCCGGGCGCTGCGGGTCGAGATAGATGCGCGACGACGAGATGCCCTCCGCGAACAGCTCCTTGCGGGCCCGCTCGAAGGCATCCAGTCCCTGGAAACGCCCCTGGACGGCTTTGGTGGATGCCATCCCCCAGGACTCCTTGAACGTCCGGCCGTCCTCGTCGGTGCGCAGCAGACCCGGCGACTCGATCGTTCCGGCGAACCACGACCCGATCATCACGGACGCGGCCCCTGCGGCGAGGGCGAGCGCGACGTCGCGCGGATAGCGCACGCCGCCGTCGGCCCACACGTGGGCTCCGACCGCGCGAGCGGCCTCGGCCGTCTCGAGGACGGCGGAGAACTGCGGGCGCCCGACGGCGGTCATCATGCGCGTGGTACACATCGCGCCGGGGCCGACGCCGACCTTCAGGATCGAGGCGCCCGCGTCCGTGAGGTCGCGCACGCCGTCCGCGGTGACGATGTTGCCGGCGGCGATCGGGATGCCGAGATCGAGCGCCGCGACCTCGCGCAGCGCCCGCAGCATCTGCTCCTGGTGGCCGTGCGCGGTGTCGACCACGAGCACGTCGACACCGGCCGCGGCGAGCGCGCGCGCCTTCCCTGCCACGTCGCCGTTGATCCCCACGGCGGCCGCGACGATGAGCCGACCGTCGGCGTCGACGGCCGGGCGGTACACCGAGTCGCGCAGAGCGCTGCGCGCGGAGAGCGTCCCGACGATGCGGTCGCCGTCGACGACGGGGACGATGTCCGCCGAGCCGACGAGTTCGAACACCTCGTGGGGGTCGCCGATCCGCTCGACCTCGACCGGCGGGGCGTCGGCGCGGGCGATGTCCCCGAGCGTGGCGTCCGGGAGCGCGGTGGCCAGGCGCGGGGCCGGGACGACGCCCCTATAGCCGTCGAGCGGGATCGTGCCGTCCTCGCGCTGATCGGCCACCACGATTCCCCGCCCGGGCACGGCGGGGAGCACGCGGCGGGCCTCGGCGACCGTGGCCGACGGGGGGAACACGAGGGCGGCGTCCCACGCGACGGGCTGCGCCTTGACCCACGCCACCGCCTCGACCAAGCGCGGCAGTGTCAGATCCTGCGGCAACACGCCGAGGCCGCCGCGGCGCGCCAGGGTCGCCGCGAGACGGGGACCCGTGACCGAGTTCATGTTGGCGGACACCAGCGGAAGGGTCGCGCCGCTCCCGTCGCCCGGCGCGAGGTCGACGCTCAAGCGGCTGCCCACTTCGGAATGACGCGGGACCAGGAAGACATCCGAGTAGGTCAGATCGACATCGGGCTGTGCACCGGAGAACTCCATGGCATCCACCTCATCACATCCATCGATGCCGCGACCCGGGAGGGGACGGGAATACTCGGCTAGGCTGGAGAGAGTGCGCAACGAGGATTCACTGCGTGCATCCACACGAATCTTCATCGAGGAAAGCAGGCGATCGACTGTGTCGAGCCAGGTGACGGGCGTCGGTACTTCGAGCGAGGGCGAGTTCGGCGCGAACGAGTGGCTCGTGGACGAGCTCTACGAACAGTTCAAAGTCGACAAGCACTCCGTGGACAAGGCCTGGTGGCCGATTCTGGAGGCGTACCATCCGGTCGTCGACGGAGCCGCCGACGCCGCCGCCGCACCCCCGTCCCCGCCCCAGGCGGCACCGGCCGAACCGAAGCCCGTGACGGCACCGATCCCGGTGGTCGGTCAGGCGCCGGTGGCGCGCACCACCTCTACTCCCGCCAAGCCGCAGCCGATCCCCGCGCAGGCGCCCAACGCCGCGCCGTCCGCGACCGCGGAGAGCACCGAGGAAGACCGCGTCACCGTCCTCAAGGGCATGCCGAAGGCCCTCGCGAGCAACATGGACGACTCGCTCACGGTCCCCACCGCGACCAGCGTCCGGACGATCCCGGCCAAGCTGATGATCGACAACCGCATCGTCATCAACAACCACATGGCACGCACGCGCGGCGGCAAGGTCAGCTTCACGCACCTCATCGGGTGGGCGCTCATCCAGGCGCTCAAGGAGTTCCCGAGCCAGAACGTGTACTACGCCGAGATCGACGGCAAGCCCTCGGTCGTGGCCCCCGCGCACATCAACCTCGGCATCGCCATCGACATGCCCAAGCCCGACGGCACGCGGGCGCTGCTGGTGCCCAGCATCAAGCGCGCCGACACGCTGACGTTCGGCGAGTTCCTCG
>NZ_BADA01000513.1 GCF_000333395.1 Microbacterium sp. B19 | reverse complement strand
GTCGACCGCGTCGAGGATACGGATGCCGGTGAGAGGCAGGTCTGCTCCTGCCGTGCGCCGTTCGGCCATGGCCACTCCCTTGTGCGTGTTCCGGCCCGCGTCATCACGGGCTGCGGAGGGAGCCTCTCGCCGCCGGACGCCCAGGCCCAGCGCAAACAACGACTGCGCCGACCGGGCGCACCGGTACGCGTCGGCGTGCTCTCGGACGCGGGTGGACCTGCCGATCGGAGCACGGTGCAGCGGACGAATCCTGCGCGCCGCGGGGCGGAACGGCGGACGCGGGGAGGGCCGCGCGTCCGTAAAGTGAGCGCGTGGAGCTTTCGCAGGTGAGGGCATTCGTGGCCGTGTCACGGCAGCGCACGATCGCGGCTGCGGCCGAGGAGTTGCACGTGACCCCGTCGCCGCTCAGCCGGACCATCCGCGATCTGGAGCGAAGGGTCGGCGGCGACCTGTTCCGCCGCAACTACCACCAGTTCGACCGCACGGACCTCGGCGACCGGTTCCTCCCGCTCGCGGTCGAGATCGTGGCGCAGGCCGACGAAGCGGCATCCCTCGTCTCGGGCTCGCGGCGCGGGTTGCGGTTCGGGGCCACGCCGTGGACGTCCCGCAGCCTCACCGACAGCCTGATCGCCGCCGTCGCCGAGGTCGGGGGCGAGACGAACGACCTCGTCTCGGACCTGTCGTCGGTGCTCCTGGAGTCGCTGCGGCACGGCGACATCGACATCGCGCTCGTGCACCTGCCCGTGGATGCCGCGGGGATCGCGAGCGTCCCGCTCGCGCAGTACTCGTTCGCGGTCGCGTCACTCGCCGACCCGACGCTCGATCTCGGCCGGCCTCTGCGCCTGGCGGACCTCGCGGGTCGGCGCGTGCTCACGCTGCCCCTCCTCATGCAGCCGACATCCATGCGGCGGATGCGGGACGCGTTCGAGCGTGCCGGCATCGAATCCGTCGAGGAGATCGATCTGCGCGACATCGTCGGCATCCAGGGCCGCATGGCGCGCACCGGCCAGATCATGCTGATCAGCCGCGGCGGGGACCTCCCGACGTCACGACTGTTCGACTTCGACCAGCTCGAGGTGTATCCGTTCGCGGACGGCGAGCTCGACACGGTCGTCGGACTCGCCTGGCGCGAGCGGGACACCGTGCACGCCGCCCCGCTCCGCCGGATCGTCGATCGGCTGCGTCCGCGGGACGGCGCCCTCCCCTACATCGGCTGAGCCGGCACGACGCCGATCAGCGGTTGCTCCACTGCGGGGCGCGCTTCTGCGCGAAGGCGGAGATCCCCTCGATCGCATCCGCGCTGGACATGAGTTCGTCGAACGCCCCCGATCGATGCACGACCGCGTCGACGACGTCCGCGATCCCGCGCGTCTCCTCCATCACCTTCAGCGACAGCCGCACCGACGTCGGGGACACGCCGAGGATCTCGTCCGCGAGCGCGCGGGCCCCCTCCAGGGCTCGGCCCGCGGGGACGACCCGGTTGACGACGCCGCGATCCTGCGCCTCGAGCGCTCCCATCCGGCGTCCCGTGAGGATCAGTTCGTTGGCGAGCTTCTCGGGGAGCATCCGCGGCAGCCGGACGACGCCGCCCGCTCCCGCAATGAGCCCCACCCGCACCTCGCTGAGGGCGAACTGCGCGGTCTCGTCCGCGACCACCAGGTGGCAGGCGAGAGCGGTCTCGAAGCCCCCACCCATCGCGAAACCGTTGACCGCGGCGATGACGGGCTTCGTCATCCCCCGGCGACTCGTCAACCCGGCGAACCCGCTCAAGGGGAGGTAGTTGGGCTTGCCCGTCGAGGAGTACACGAGGTCGTTCCCCGCACAGAAGGCCTGCTCCCCCGCACCGGTGAGGATCGCGACCCACAGCTCGGGGTCGGCGAAGAACGCGTCGAACACCTCGGCGAGCTCCTCGTGCGCCGGGGGGAACAGAGCGTTTCGGGACTCGGGGCGGTCGATCGTGACGGTGAGCAGGTGCCCGTCGCGTTCCACCCGCACGTAGGCGTAGTCGTCGCGCAGCGCCGGTGTGCGCGGCGGCTGGAACCGCTCGGCATCCCTACGGTCGACAGAGACCCTGTTCCCCGGCCCCGTCGGCGTGACCCACACCGACTGCCCGATCGGCTGCTCCGAGGAGAGGAGCCCGACCAACGCGTCGTCACCGTCCCACCCGCGGGCGAGGAACCGCTCCCCCGTCGCGTCGAGGCGGCCGATGACGATGCCGGTGGCCGCGCCGTCGCGCCCGTGGACGATCGTGAAGGTCTCGATCGTCGCGGCGCCCTCGGGGCGGGAGGTCTGCGGGACCGCGGGGACGGCGTCGAGTTCCCTCTGCACGGGCGCCGACCGGTCGTCCTGCCAGTTCCGCGGCGTCGTGGAGTACACCGCGGCCGAATACTTGCTCAGGATGCCGCCGTTGGCCCCGACGAACCCGAAGGACCCGGGGCGGCTCCGGACCCGGTGCACCATCTCCGCGATGGCGTGCATCGAGTAGTTGTTGCCCGCCCCGCCGAAGAACGGCAGGCCGCCGGTCAGGGTGAGCCCGCGCGGGTCGTCCGGCTCGAGGCCGAGCGCGTCCATGGCGACGTTGAAGACGGCGATCGGGAAGCAGCTGTAGAAGTCCCACGCGTCCACGTCGCCCGTGCCGACACCGGCCATGTCGAGCGCGAGGGCGGTCGACCGCCGCGCGGCCGGACTGCCCGAGAGATCGACCCGGTCCATCAGCGTGCGCTCGCGCAGATCCGCGTGGCCGTGGATGTAGACCCAGGCGCTCTCGGGCACGCCGAGCGCGCGGGCGGCCTCGACGGATGCCAGGAGCACGGCCGCCCCCTGATTGACCTGGTCGCGGGCCACGACGTACCGCGTGTACGGATCGGCGATCGGACGGTTCGCGGCGGTGGGCGTGACCAGTTCCGCGGCGGACCGCTCGACGGGAGCGGCCGCGTAGGGGTTCCCCGCGGCGACGCGGGTGAAGGGGGCGAACAGCTCGCCGATCCGCTCCGCGTACTCCGCGCGCGAGAGGCCGAGACGAGCACGGCGGGCGTTCTCGGCGAGGGCGTACTGACTGGGGGCGTCGCTCAGGCCGTGGTTCGTGCCCTCCATCGAGACCAGGCCGGCGAGCCCGTAGCCCCGATCCTCCAGGTCGCCCTCGACGTGCTCGGTGAAGTCGGGCCTCTCGGGGGCGTTCGCGAGCGCCCGCGCCGTGGAGATCGCCTCCGAGCCGAACGCGAGGGCGACCCGGCTGCGCCCCGCCGCGATCTCGGCGGCGAGTTCGGTGACCAGGTGCTGCGGCCCCTGCCCTCCCCCCACCTCGAGGATCGCGCGGCGCGGCTCGGCGGAGATGCGCCGGGCCACCGATCGCGGGTAGTTGTCCGACTTCCCGAGCGGGGCACGGGCACCCGGGACCGAGATCTCGAACTGGCGGATGCCGGCGACCGTGTCGATCGCAGCGGCGACGACGGCCGCGTCGATCCCGGTGTCCGCGAGTGCCCGCGCGGACGCCCGCGCGGCCAGGTCCACCGGGGAGAGGGCCTCGTAGCCGTCGCCGTCGAGGCGGTCGATGACCTGTCCGACGCCGATGAGGACGGGGGTGCGTTCGTCGATCCGATCCATGTGCTCTTCCTCTCTCCGTTACCGCGCGACCCGAGCGGCGACGGTCGCCCGCAGGGCGTCGATCTGTGCGCGCTGTTCCTCGCGGGCGGGCTCCGGGAACGGGGCTCCGACCGTCTGCGCGATCGAGAACGGCAGCAGGGGCGATGCCACCGGACGCACCTGGCTGAACGTGTCGAAGCCGGCCTTGCCGTGGTACGCGCCGGTCCCGCTGGTCCCGATGCCCCCGAACGGCACATCGGGCACCATCAGGTGCAGCGCCAGGTCGTTCCGAGTCACGCCCCCGGATGCCGTTTCGTCGACGTAGCGGCGGAACTCCGTGCCCTCCGGCCCGTAGTAATACGCCACCAGGGGGTGGGGGCCGTCGGCGATGCGGGCGATGACCTCGGCGACATCGTCGTAGGGACGCACGACGATGACGGGTCCGAAGATCTCTTCGCGGGAGATGAGCATGTCGTCGGTGGCATCCCGCACGATGGTCGGCGCGATGCGCCGGGTCGTGGCATCCGGCAGCGTGTCGTCGCCCGCGCCCGTCGCGACGGCCTCGACCCGAGCCCCGCGAGCGCGCGCGTCGTCGAGGAGGCGGGTCACGCGAGCGAAGTTGGCGTCATTGATGATGGTGATCGCGTCGGGGTTCGTGGCGTACTCCGGAAGCGCCGCGCGGATCGCGGCGGAGTAGGCCTCGACGAAGGTGTCAGCCTGCGCGCGAGAAACGTACACGTCGTCGGGGCACAGGCACAGCTGGCCGCCGTTGTTCATCCGGGCCGCCGCGACGCGCGCTGCAGCCTCGGGGATGTCGGCTTCGGCCGAAACGAGCACGGGGTTCTTCCCGCCGAGCTCGAGCGTGACCGGCACGAGGTTCCGTCCGGCGGCCGCGGCGACCACGCGCCCGACGGCGGGAGAGCCGGTGAAGAAGAGGTGGTCGAACGGGAGCTCCGAGAACGCCACCGCGGTCTCGCGTCCGCCGAGGACCACCGTGACCTCGTCCGGGTCCAGACGCGAGGCCACCGCCCGCGCCACCACCGCGCCGGTCCGCTCGGGGATGTCCGAGAACTTGATCATCACCCGGTTTCCGGCGGCGAGCGCCTCGAGCGCCGGTTGGATGACGAGACCCACCGGGAAGTTCCACGGCCCGATGACGCCGACGACCCCCACCGGGCGGGGCTCGAGCGTCACCGGAATCCCCATCTCGGGCCCCGCCTGCGAGGCCGAGGGGCGCATCCACTCCTCGAGGTGGGCGCGGAGGTACTCCGCCTCGCTCACTCCGCCGATGATGTCGGACCGCAGGCTCGCGAGCGCCGGCCTGTTGCCGAAGTCGGCGTCGAGTGCTTCGACGATCTCGTCGACGTGCTCGAGGATCGCGAGGGCGAGGCGGTCGATGCGGGACAGTCGTGTCTCCAGATCCGGGATGCCGTCGCGACGGTGCGCGGCGCGCTGACGGGCGAGCACGTCGGCGAGGCGCTCCCCGGACGGATCGACGAGGATCTCGGTGGTCGACACGGTCGTGGACATGGTCACTCTCCTTCGGTTTCGCTGAAGACCAGGACAGGCTTGATCGTCGTTCCCGCGACGCTGTCGGCGATGGCGTCCTCGACCGCGTCGAAATGGTAGGTGCGCACGAGACGTTCGACGGGGAAGAGTCCCTCGTCGTGCCAGCGCAGCAGCTGCGGAATGAAACGGTGGGGATCGGCATCCCCCTCGATGCTCCCGCGGACGGTCTTGCCCGCCCCGATGAAGGCGGTCGAGTCGACGGCGAACTCCGCCCCGCCCGTTCCGACGAGCACGAGTTGGCCCAGAGGGCCGAGCGCCTCGGTGGCGGTGCGAATGACCCCTGCGTTGCCGGTCGTGTCGAGGGCGTGCGTCGCGCCCCCGCCGGTCGCCGCGCGCAGGTCCTCGATGAGCGTGTCCGCGATGCCGGACACGACGTGCGTGGCGCCGAGCTCGCGAGCGAGCGCGAGTCGCTGCTCCGAGAGGTCGACCCCGACGATCGTTTCGACTCCCAGGGCGCGGGCGGCCATGATCGCTGCCATGCCGACCGCACCCGTGCCGAAGACGACGAGGCTGTCGGAGGGACCGGGCCGGAGCACGTTCGCGACGACTCCCGCTCCGGTCTGCATGCCGCACCCGAACGACGCGGTGACGGCGAGGTCGGTGTCCGCGGGCACCCGGACGGTGTTGGCCTCGGTCGTAAGCGCATATCCGGCGAAGCTGGACTGCCCGAAGAATCCTCCCGCGATCGGCGAGCCGTCGGCGCCGTGGAGCGGTGTCGTGCCGTCGCCGCGTCCGCCCGAGACGTTCATCTCGGCGAAACGCGCGCAATACGCCGGGTGACCCTGCGCGCACGGATCGCACGACCCGCAGCTGCGATAGCTGAGGATGATCTTGTCACCGACGCCGACGCTCGTGACATCGCTCCCGACCGCGGCGACGATCCCTGCGCCCTCATGGCCGAGGACGACCGGAACCCCGTCCGGAAAGTAGTGGCGCGTGACGATGTCGGTGTGACAGACCCCGGCCGCCACGATACGGACGAGGATCTCGTCCGGGCGCGGGTCGTCGAGGACGACTCTCTCGACCGAGAGCGGAGTGTCTGCTCCGCGGGAGACAACGGCGGCGATCCTCATCGATCCCTCTCCTTCGATGGCGCGGCGGGGCCTCGGGCGGGCCCCCGCCGACGCGGGAACTGAACGGCCCCGGGTGACCGGGACCGTGCGTTCACTCTCGTCGCGCCCGCCGTCCGCGCCCAGCGCAAAGAGGGACAGACGCCCGCTCCGCGGGTCGCACGTGGATGCCGTGCGCTCACGTCCGCCACAGCGGACCGATCCTGCACGACGCCGACCGGCCCCGCGGCGAGAGCGGCTCCCGTCGGGACGAGCCGCGCGCCGGGGTCAGCCCTGCGTCGGGATGGAGCCGGTGATCGCCGTGGTCGCGGCCTCGGCCGCCGGCATCCGGTGTCCGGGGTGACGACCGCTGCGGTCCTCCACGCGGTACGAG
>NZ_BADA01000514.1 GCF_000333395.1 Microbacterium sp. B19 | reverse complement strand
GCGATCGTGGCAGTCGGCGTGAAGTCCGCTCAGGCACGGGGGGCCGCTTCGCGGTGGAGTCGTACCTCGACTTCCACGGGAAACAAGTTCACCCGCCGCTTTGACGCCAACAGCTACCTCACGCTCGCCGAAGCGATGAACTCCCACGACGTCGGGCGCGATCGCGACGGCGTCGAGGACGCCCTGCGTCGCGTCACGGCCACGACGCTGGTACTCGGGGTCGACACCGACCGGCTCTTCCCCGTGGACGGGCAGCACCGCATCGCCCGCGGCATCCGGAACACCCTCGACGGGGATCAGGCGGTCGTCCTCTCGAGCGACTTCGGCCACGACGGCTTCCTCATCGAGACCGCCGCCGTCGACCACCACCTGCGGCGGTTGTTCTCCGCCTGATCCGGATGCCGCGGGGCGCGTCACCGCGCCGGTTCCTGGGCCTCCTCGAGGACGCCGCTCGCCAGGAGGGCGGTGATCTCGTCGTCGGAGAGCCGCAAGACCTCGGACAGGACCTCGCGGGTGTGCTCGGCGGCGAGCGGAGCGGGTCCGGTGAGCGGCGGCTGGAGGGTTCTGGTGCGCGCCTCGCCGAGGTTCGTGACGACGGGGCTCGACAGTTGCGGCTGCACGAGCCGACCGAACACCCCGCGCTCGGCGAGGTGCGGATCCTCGCGGATGTCGTCGGCGCGGAGCATGGCGCCCGCGGGCACACCCGCGCGCTGGAGCCGTTCGGCGGCCTCGCCCGCGGGAAGGTCGGCCGTCCACGTCCCGAGGAGCTCGCGCAGCCGGTCGCGGGCGGCCCACCGGTCGGCGGCGGTCGCGAGGGTGGGGTCGGCGATGAGGTCGGGACGGCCGATCTCGGTCGCGACCGCGGCGAAGGCGGCATCCCCCTCGGCGTCGACCACGACCCAGTCGTCGTCCCCTCGGGCGGGGAAGACACCGCGGAACGCGTCGCCGGAACGGTCGTTGCCTTCCGCCCGCGGCCCGCTGCCCGACGTGGCGGCCGCCGCGGCCAGGTGTTCGGCCATCGCTCCGAAGATCGCATCCACCTGCGCCGAGCTGACACGGCCACCTTCGCCCGTACGGTCGCGCCGCAGGAGCAGAGCGACCACCGCCGCGGCGTTCAGACGTGCCACGACGTGGTCGGGGAAGATCGTGATCGCGTCGCTGAAGCCGTCGCCGTCGCCCGGGTACGCCCACAGTGTCGACAGCCCCGCGCTGGCCCGTACGAGCGGCCCGTACCCGAGGCGCCGGCTCCACGAGCCGTGGTTCCCGAAGGCGCTCGATTCCGACAGCACGATCCCGGGGTTCAGGCGGCGCAGCGCCTCCATGTCGAAGCCCAGGGATGCCAGGGTCCCGGGCTTGAAGTTCGTCAACACGACGTCGCTCACGGCAACGAGACGGGCGAAGAGCGCCCGACCCTCGTCCGAGCGCAGGTTCAGGCCGAGGCTGCGCTTGTTGCGCAGCCCCCACGCCACGCTCTCGTTCATGACGTCGCCCGTCATCGATTGGCGCGCGCCGTCGGGGAACGCGCTCGACTCGATCTTGATCACGTCGGCGCCGTAGTCCGCGAAGAGCCGGCCGAGCTCGGACCCGACGACGATCACGCCCAGGTCCAGCACCCGCAGCCCGGCGAACGGGCGCCTCCCCCGCTCGGCGTCGGTCGTGATCCGGAGTCCCGGCTCCCCCGCCGGAACGGTCGAGTCCGGCACCGGCGCGGGCCCCCGTCCGCCGGCGCGCTCGTCGTCGATCTCGAACCACCCGTCGTGCACGAGGGTTCCCGGCAGGACGGCGGAATCGTCGCGGAACGATCCGTTCTCGCGGAAAGCGGGCTCCCGCAGCACCGCCGCGGCATCCGAGAGACCCGCCGTGGGAACGCCGAGCTCCTGACCTCGCGCGACGGCCTCGGCGACCGTCAGCCCGGCGAACAGGCGCCCGATGAGCGGGTAGAGCCGCCCGGCCGCGGCGAATCGGTGACGGATCTGGTCGAAGGACGGGTCGGCGAACTCCTCGGGGCGCCCGAGCCACTCGAACATCCCGCGCCACTGGCGCGTCGCGAGGACGCAGATGCGCACCCAGCCGTCCTTCGCCGGGAAGATCGGGTAGAGGTGGCGCGCGTCGGGGCGGCCGCGCGGGAGATCGCTCAGCGGGACGCCGGCCCGAGCCGAGCCGCCCACGCCGAAGACCGGGTCGAGGATCTGGATCAGCGCTTCCTGCACGGAGAAGTCGACGACGTCGCCCTCACCGGTCGCGCGCACGTGCGCGAGTTCGAGCAGCACCACCCAGACCGCCTGCGCGGCGGCGGACTCGTACAGCAGGAACTCCGGCGGCAGCAGCGGCTCGCGCACATCGGGGAGACCCGACCGGGACAGCACGGTGCTGAGGGCGGCGTGCACGTCGGGCGTCGCCCGCCACCCGGCGTGCGGTCCGGTGACGCCGAAGTCGCTCAGATCGATGACCACGAGCCGGGGATTCCGCGCGCGCAGGTCGTCGGCGCGCGGTGACCGGGCGATGGTCTCGCCGTCGCGGAGGACGACGTCGACGGTCGCGGCGAGCGCGGCGAAGGTCTCCGCCCCCGCGTCATCCGCCAGGTCGACTTCGACAGTGCGCTTGCCGGCGTTGCGCAGCGCGAACGTCAGGCTCTGCCCGTCGACGACGACGCCGGCGCCACGGGCGGGAAGACCGCCGGGGCGCT
>NZ_BADA01000515.1 GCF_000333395.1 Microbacterium sp. B19 | reverse complement strand
GGGCGCGGCGCCCTGCTCCTCGAGCAGCGCGTTCACCCGCGAGAACGGCCGGGAGCCGAAGAACCCGCGGCTGGCCGAGAGCGGCGAGGGATGCGCCGACGACACGATCGCGGTGTCGCCGAGGAGCGGCGTGAGGTTCGTGGCATCCCTCCCCCACAGCACGGCGACGAGCGGCGCGTCCCGCGCGACCAGGCTGCGGATCGCGTGCTCGGTGACGCGTTCCCAGCCCCAGCCGCGATGCGAGGCCGGCGCGCCCGGAGCGACGGTGAGCACCCTGTTCAGCAGCATCACGCCCTGCTCGGCCCACGTCGAGAGGTCGCCGTGCGGCGCGGGCGGGATACCGAGGTCGTCCGACAGCTCGCGGTAGATGTTCGACAGGCTGCGGGGCAGCGGCCGCACGTGCGGGTCCACGGCGAACGACAGGCCGATCGGGTGACCCGGCGTCGGATAGGGGTCCTGACCCACGATGAGCACGCGGACGGCGTCGATCGGCGTCCGGAACGCCCGCAGCACGAGGTCGCCGGCCGGCAGGTAGGGCTTCCCCTCGGCGCGCAGCCGCGCCCCGATGTCGGCGATGTCGCCCGCCACCGGCGCGAGCGGCTCGACCCACGAGGAGTCGATCAGACCCGCGTCGGCGAGTTCGGCGAGCGACTTCGCCGTCACGCCGCGTCTTCCTCGTGGACAGACCCCTGGAACGACCAGGGGAAGTCGATCCAGAGCGACGTGTCCTTCCACGCGTAGTCGGGCGTGATGATCGTGGTCGGCTTGGTGTAGATCACGGCCGAGCGAGCCTCGGCGCCCTGGGCGTTGAGCAGCTTCACGGCGAGGTCGAGCGTCCGACCGCTGTCGGCGACGTCGTCGACCAGCAGAACGCGGCGACCCGAGAGATACGACAGGTCGAGCGCGGGCGGCAGCACCTCGGGGGCGTCGAGCACCGTACCGATGCCGGTGTAGAACTCCACGTTGAGGGCGCCGCAGTTCTTGACGCCGAGGCCGTAGGCGATGGCACCGCCGGGCAGCAGTCCGCCGCGCGCGATCGCGACCACCACCTCGGGGTGGAAGCCGTCGGCGACGATCGCCCGGGAGATGTCGCGTGTCGCGACCCCGAAGTCGTCCCAGGTCAGTCGCTCGCGCTCGTCGGTCGTCGTCTCCGCCACGCGGATCCCCTCTCTTCGTGTGTCTTTCACCCTAGGGTGTCCCCCGCACGGTGCTAGCCTCGCGCCATGTCGCGCGTCTCCGGCGCGGTCGGTCGGGTGCGCGGGTCCGCGCTCGGGGTGACCGCGGGACTCATCGGGTGGTTCGTGCTGGTCGAGCTCGCCAGCGGCATCCTTCAGGGGTACTACGTGCCGCTCCTCCCCGACATCGTCGTGCACCTCGGCATCCGGGACGCCGACGTCAACTGGTTCGAGGCGGCCCAGCTGCTGCTCTCGGCGCTCATCCTCCCCGTGCTGGCGAAGCTCGGCGACGTGTTCGGGCACAAGCGCATCCTGCTGATCTCCGCGCTCGCGACGGCGGCGGCGAGCTGGTGGCTGGTGTTCGCCGACACGTTCCCGACGTTCCTCGCCGCGTGGGCGCTGCAGGGGTTCTACGTCGTGTGGCTGCCGCTCGAGATCGCGCTCATCTTCGACCGCGGTCGGCGGCAGAGCCGGGGCGTCTCCCAGACGCGCCGGGCCGCGGGACTCCTCGTCGTGGGCCTCCAGGTCGGCGCGATCGCGGGCGCCCTCGCTGCCGGGCGTCTCTTCGCGGCCACCGGCGGCAATCTGCGGGTGTCGCTGATGATCCCCGCGATCGCCGTCACGCTCGTGTCGCTCGTGATCTGGCTCGGCGTGCCCGAGTCGGAGCGGATGCCGGGCACCCGGCGCCTCGACATCGGCGGGTTCGTGCTCCTCGCCGCCGCCCTGCTCTGCCTCACCGGCGCGCTGTCGTTCGTGCGGCTTCCCGCCGGTCCCGGTCCGGCGGTCATCGTCCCGCTGCTCCTCGTCGGAGCCGTGCTGCTCGTCGTGTTCGTCCGGTTCGAGCTGCGACGCCCCGACCCGGCCGTCGACATCCGCGTCCTCCGGCGCCCCGAGATGTGGCCGGTGCAGGCGACGTCGTTCCTCGTCGGTATCAGTCTCCTCGGCGCCCAGGGACCGCTCGCGACATACGCCGGCACGGACCGCTCGCTCGGCTACGGACTCGGATTGGATGCCACCGACCGCTCGAACGTCATCGGCGTGTACCTCGTCTCGCTCATCGTCGGCGCGATCGTGTTCGCCGTGACGTCCCGCCGCGCGAGCCCCCGCGTGGTCCTGATCGGGGCTGCGGCCCTGGTCGGCCTGGGCTACCTGCTGCTCCTGCCCCTCCACACCGAGCTGTGGGAGGTGCTGCTGTGCCTCGCGATCGCGGGCCTCGGCTCGGGCGCGCTCGTCGCGGCCATGCCGGCCGCGGCCGCGGCCGCGGCTCCACGCGGGCAGACCGGCGTGGCATCCGCACTCACCAACACCACCAAGACCATCGGCGGCACGATGTCGTCGGCAATCTTCGGCGTGGTGCTCGCGGGTGGAGCGGGCGCGGCCGTCGCCGCGACCGCCGCACCGCTCGCGGGGTACATCACCGTGTGGACGATCTGCGCGGCGGGCGGGTTCTTCGCCGCGGTCCTGCTGTTCTTCGTGCCGAAGGTGGCCTTCTCCGATGCGGAGTCGGACGCGATCGTCCCGCCCGCGGTCGGCTGAGGCGGTCCGGCCCCGACCGGATCGTCAGAGGTAACGACCCGCGACGATCGTCGCGACCATGAGGACGGCGAAGGCGATCCACACCCAGGTCGCCGGGCTCCACCTCGTCCGCAGGCGTCGACCGCGGCGGGCGACGGCCGTGTCCCGGGGGTCCAGCCCGGTCACGGCTGTCGAGACGACCATGACGCGATCGTCGCGCCACCGCTCCCACTGCTCGACCTGGCCGGCGAAGGCGTTGGCCGTGCGCACCAGGCGCACCCACTCTTCCGGATCGGTGGTGATGACATCTCGCGGGCGCACCAGCAGGAGCACGTCGTCGACGATCTCGATGTCCCACCCGCCCCCGTCGTCGATGGCGGTCGCCATGACGTCCGGGGTGAACAGGTAGAGCGCATCGCGCTCGTAGCCGGACGGGCAGTAGAGCGTGAAGTGCCGATCGAAGTCGCCCTCGAGCGACATACGCTGCGAGTCGTCGGGCACGGCGGCGGTCGACAGCATCCGCGCGCCCCGCTCCGTCGCGCGCACGACGATGTGCGGCAGCCGGCGCCGCAATCCGATCGCGATCCATCCGCCGAACTGCGTATGCGTCGAGGCGCTCGTGGCGCGGCGCAGCTCGTAGTCGGCCCACTCGATGGTGCGCCCGGCGGGCGTCGTCGACCGCATCGCGCGGTCGACGACGAGGCGCCCGCGCCGCTGCCACGGCGTCAGTCCCCCGACGACCGGCTCAGGCGCGTAGACGAGAGCGTTGTCGGAGGCGAACCGACTCAGCGCCCACTGCTGACGCGGACTCAGGCGGCGTCCACTCGTGCGCACGGCCGCCCACAGCAGGACGCAGAACGCGATGACCACGAGCACGCCGACCGTGACCATGCCGATCACCTGCTCGGGACTCCGCTGTGCGCCACCGCTCAGCGCTCGCACGGTGCCGAAGACCATCGTGAAGGTGGCGAGTGCACCGACGGCTGCGCCGATGCGCAGGACGGCCCGCCGCACGCGGGATCCCACGCCGCTCACCCGCGGGTGGTCCGCACGGAACGCGGACCAGAAGCGCCGTACCTCGCCGCGGCCGGGGCGCGCCAGGAAGGCGTCGACGTTCAACGGGCGGGAGGCCCCGGCGCCCGGCCCCACTCAGCTCTCCGCGCCACGCACGCGCAGCGGCCCGCGCGCGAGCAGGTGCTGCGCGGACTGCGCCACCGGCCGCACGGTCACGAGGTCGAGGTTCACGTGACCGGGAGCGTCGAGCGCGTACGCGATGACGTCGGCGACGTCCTCCGCCACGAGCGGCGCCTCGACGCCCTCGTACAGCTTGTCGGCCCCCTCCTGGTCGCCCCCGAGGCGGTTGAGGGTGAACTCCTCGGTCCGCACCATGCCCGGGGCGATCTCGATGACGCGCAGCGGCTCGCCGTTCAGCTCCTGGCGCAGGGCCGCGACGAGCATGTGCTCGCCGGCCTTGGCCGCGTTGTAGCCCGCACCGCCGGGGTAGGCGGTCTGCGCGGCGGTCGACGTGACGAACAGCAGGTCGGCGTGGCCCGCGCTCTCGGCCGCGCGGCGCAGGAGCGGGAGGAGGGATGCCACGAGACGCTGCCCCGACAGGACGTTCGCCTCGAACATCCAGCGCCACTGCTCGGGGTCGCCGTCCTCGACGCGGTCGGTGCCGCGCGCGCCACCGGCGACGTGGACGAGCGCGTCGACGCCGCCCGTCTCCTCCAGCCACGCGGCGAGGGTCGCGACCGCGTCACCGTCGGTGAGGTCGGCGACGTGCGCCACGACGCCGGTCTCGGCCTCCAGCGCCGCCAGCCGCTCCGCGCGCCGGGCCACGCCCACCACGTCCCAGCCGCGCGCCCGCAACTCGCGGGCGGTCGCCTCGCCGATCCCCGAACTGGCCCCGGTCACCACAGCACGTCTCGTCATGGCATCCACGCTACCGGCGGCCGATGACACGGGTCGCGCGCGTAGGTTACGGCCCGTGTCCCGCCGGTTGTCGCGCAGATCGGGGGTGCCTACGCTCGCTGGAGGCCGTGGCATCCGTCGCGGTCACCCGAAGACTTGAGGAGCAGCCGTGTCGGCACCCGAGAACTGGCGTTTCGAGACCAAGCAGATCCACACCGGCGCACAGCCCGACCCCGTGACCAAGGCCCGGGCGACGCCGATCTACCAGACCACGTCGTACGTGTTCGACAACGCCGACCACGCCGCGAACCTGTTCGCGCTGGCGGAGTTCGGCAACATCTACACCCGCATCCAGAACCCCACGCAGGACGTCGTCGAGCAGCGCATCGCCGCGCTGGAGGGGGGCACCGGCGCCCTCCTGGTCGCGAGCGGCCAGGCGGCGGAGACGTTCGCGGTCCTGAACATCGCGCAGGCGGGCGACCACATCGTCTCGTCGAGCTCGATCTACGGCGGCACGTACAACCTGTTCAAGTACACCCTCGCCAAGCTCGGCATCGAGACGACGTTCGTCGAGAACCAGGACGACCCCGAGGCGTGGCGTGCGGCGGTCCGCCCGAACACGAAGCTCTTCTTCGCCGAGACCATCGGCAACCCGAAGATCAACGTGCTCGACATCCGCACGGTCGCCGACGTCGCGCACGAGAGCGGCGTGCCGCTCATCGTCGACAACACGATCGCGACCCCGTACCTGATCCGTCCGTTCGAGCACGGTGCCGACATCGTCATCCACTCGGCCACGAAGTTCATCGGCGGACACGGCACCACCATCGGCGGCGTCATCGTCGACGGTGGAAAGTTCGCGTGGTCGCAGAACGTGGAGAAGTTCCCCGGTCTCACCGAGCCCGACCCGTCGTACCACGGCGCTTCGTACACGACGGCCGTCGGCGACGGCCTGGCGTACATCATCAAGGCGCGCGTGCAGCTGCTCCGCGACCTGGGTGCCGCCATCTCGCCGCAGAGCGCGTGGCTGCTCATCCAGGGCCTCGAGACGCTGTCGCTGCGCATCGAGCGCCACGTGCAGAACGCGCAGGAGATCGCCGAGTGGCTCGAGGCGCACGACGACGTCGCGAGCGTGAACTACTCGGGCCTGCCCACCTCGCCGTGGTACGCCGCCGCGAACAACTACGCCCCCAAGGGTGTCGGCGCGGTGCTGTCGTTCGAGCTCAAGGGCGGTGTGGAGGCGGGTCGCGAGTTCGTGAACTCGCTGACGCTCTTCAGCCACCTCGCCAACATCGGCGACGTGCGCTCGCTCGTCATCCACCCGGCCTCGACGACCCACTCGCAGCTCACGCCAGAGCAGCAGCTCACGTCGGGTGTCACGCCGGGCCTCGTGCGCCTGTCGGTCGGACTGGAGAACATCGCCGACCTCAAGGCCGACCTCGACCAGGCCCTCGCCGCCGCGCGTCGTCTGTCCGAGGCCGCCCGCGCCTGACGCGCCCCATCGACGCCCCGCCCCGGTCCGCCGGGTCGGGGCGTCGTCGCGTTCCCGCCCGGCGCGCGGGGCATCGACCGCCCCGCGAGACGCGGGCCGCACGGCATCCACGGTCCTCCCTGCCCGGGGCGAAGGCCTGCGACCCGGGGCGAAGGCCTGCGAACCGGGGCGAAGGCCGGCTCCCCGGGACGAAGGCCTGCTCCCGGGGACGAGGGGAGGAGATTCGGCGAAGGGAGGACGGACACGCCGGGATTCCTCCTCCCTCCCGCCCATGTCCTCCGCTCCCCACCGGCTCGGCGCGCCGGGTCACAGGCGCTCCTGCTCCCTACGGGCGTGAGGGGTCAATATCTGTCGCTATCGGGTGCTCGAAGCGACAGATATTGACCCCTCACACGGAGGTCCGCTGCCGCGGGCGGAGGCTGCCGAGGCCGCCGTCCACGCCCAGCACCTGGCCCGTGATCCAGGCGTTGGCGGGGTCGAGGAGGAACTCCACGGCCCGGGCGACGTCGTCGGGCTCGCCGAGGCGGCCGAGCGGGTGCATCGCCTCGGACACCCTGCGCGACGTCTCGCTCGCCGTGAGGCCCTCGGTCAGCCGGGTCTGCACGAGTCCCGGGGCGACGGCGTTGATCCGCAGCCCCTGGCCCGCATAGCTCGCGGCTGCCGACAGCGTCAGGCCGATCACCCCGGCCTTCGCGGCGGCGATCGCGTCGTGGTTCGCGAGGCCCGCGAGCGCTGCGGCCGACGACGTCAGCACCACGGAACCGCCGCCGCGCATGCGCTTCCCCGCCGCTCGCACCGCCGCGAAGGCCGTCGTCAGCGACGCGGCGACGATGCCGTCGTACTGCTCGCGCGAGGTCAGGTGCGCGGGTTTCAGCAGCATCGAGCCGGCGAAGACCGCGATGCCGTCCAGCTCCCCCACGTCGGCCACGGCGCGGTCGACGGCGTCGAAGTCGGTGGCATCCAGGATCACGTCCGGCTCGATCACCGACGTATCCCGGGCGGTCGTGATCACCCGATGGCCCGCGTCGCGCAGGCGTCGGGCCGTCGCGCCGCCGATGTCGCTCGAGGCCGCGATGAGGAGGAAGTTCGCCATGCCCCGATCATGCCGACACGGCGCGCCGCGAACCGGGGCTGGACAAGCCCGTAACAGTCGCTTCGCGGGCGACGCGACCCGGGAGAATGGATGCCATGGACTGGCAGATCTCCGAAGACACGGTGCCGTCGGCGCCGATCACGGAGGCCGACGCCCGGTCCCTCCTCGGGCGGCCGCCGGCGACCGGCGCGTGGCGCGACGGCGACCCGGTCGGAGACCGGCGCTTCGCGGCGTTCGGCGAGTTCCGCACCGAGAACGGCGAGCGCCTGCCCGGCTTCCGCCTGGCGTACGAGACGTGGGGCGAGCTCTCCCCCGCCCGCGACAACGCGGTCCTGGTCCTCCACGCGCTCACCGGCGACAGCCACGTGCGCGGCTCGGCGGGTCCGGGGCACCCGACCGCCGGCTGGTGGAGCGAACTCGTCGGCTCCGGCGCCGCGATCGACACCGACCGCTGGTTCGTGATCGCCCCGAACATGCTGGGGGGATGCCAGGGCTCGACGGGACCGGCGAGCATCGCGCCCGACGGCTACGAGTGGGCCTCGCGGTTCCCGTACCTGACGATCCGCGACCAGGTGAGTGCGCAGGCGCTGCTGGCCGACGCCCTCGGGATCGACCGCTGGGCCGCGGTCATCGGCGGATCCATGGGCGGCATGCACGCCCTGGAGTGGGCGGTCGGGCACCCCGACCGGGTCGAGCGCGCCGCGATCCTCTCCTCCCCGCCGATCACGACGGCCGACCAGATCGCCCTCAACACCGTGCAGGCCGACACGATCCGGATGGACCCGCGCTTCGCGGGCGGGGCGTTCTACGACGCCGGTGACGGCGACGGACCGCACCGCGGGCTCGCCCTCGCCCGACGCATGGCGATGCTGAGCTACCGCAGCCCCACCGAGCTCAATCAACGGTTCCAGCGATCGTGGCAGTCGGGCGTGAGTCCGCTCGGGCACGGGGGCCGCTTCGCGGTGGAGTCGTACCTCGACTTCCACGGGAACAAGTTCACCCGCCGCTTCGACGCCAACAGCTACCTCACGCTCGCCGAAGCGATGAACTCCCACGACGTCGGGCGCGATCGCGACGGCGTCGAGGACGCCCTGCGTCGCGTCACGGCCACGACGCTGGGTACGAGCCAGCGGGGCGGGGGCCCACTGCTCGGTTGCAAGCGAACGGAGGTACCGGGCGACCGTGTTCTGGAAGGCGAGAAGAGCGGCGAAGAAGCTCGTGACGAGCAGTACCTGCATGATGGACGCCCAAACGGGGGCCACGTATCGCGCCGCCAACGTGAACACGAATGCATCGGGGTCATCGAGCGCGATTCTCTGAACGTCGGCGGCGCCGTACCCGAGGACGAAGCTCCAGACGGTGAACACGAGGA
>NZ_BADA01000516.1 GCF_000333395.1 Microbacterium sp. B19 | reverse complement strand
CCGGGCGCGCGAGCGGGCTCGGCCCCGCGCAGAACCTCGTCCGGCACCTGCTCCCGAACGTCGCGCCGGTGTTCATCGTGCAGTTGTCGTGGGGCATGGCCGTCGCGGTCCTCGCGGAGGCCGGCCTGTCCTACCTCGGGTTCGGCGCGCCGATCACGCAGCCGTCGTGGGGCGTGCTGCTGAGCGACCTGCAGTCGTACATCTCGGTCCACCCGCTCACGGTGGTCTGGCCCGGCCTGGCGATCACGTTCACGGTGCTCGGACTGAACCTGCTCGGCGACGCGCTGCGCGAGGCCGCCGACCCGACCCTCTCCGACCGGACGCCGCAGGCCCGGACCCACGTCCCGGGGGTGGTCGCGTGAGCCTCGAGGTGGAGGACCTGCGCATCGAGATCGGGGGCCGTGCGGTCGTCGACGGCGTGAATTTCACCGTCCCGGACGGCGCCCGGGTCGGAATCATCGGCGAATCCGGGTCCGGCAAGTCCCTGACGGCCCTCGCGGTGCTGGGCCTGCTCCCGGATGCCGCGACGGCCACGGGAAGCATCCGCTGGAACGGCCGCGAGATCCTCGGGCTCCCCGACCGCGAGCTCGCCCGGCTGCGCGGCGACGACATCGGCATCGTCTTCCAGGAGCCGCGGACGGCCCTGAACCCCATCCGCACCGTCGGGCGTCAGATCGGCGAGTCGATCCGGATCCACGAGGGCGTCTCGCGGCGCGAGGCGCTCCGCCGCGCCGTCGCCGAGGCCGAGCGCGTCGCGCTCCCCGACCCCGCGCGGATCGTGTCGCGCTACCCGCATCAGCTCTCCGGCGGCCAGCGCCAGCGCGTGGCGATCGCGATGGCCCTCGCGTGCCGTCCCCGGCTGCTCATCGCCGACGAGCCGACCACCGCGCTCGACGTGACGATCCAGGCCGGCATCCTGTCGCTCCTGCGTTCTCTGGTCCAGGATGCCGGGATGTCGCTGGTCTTCATCACGCACGACCTCGCGGTCCTCGCGCAGGTCGCGACCCACGCCGTCGTGCTCGAGCACGGGCGCGTCGTCGAGGAGGGCGCGGTGGCGGAACTGCTGCGCTCCCCCGCTTCACCGGTCACGCGAGCGCTCCTGCGGGATGCGACCGCGACGCTGTGGCATCCGGAGATCCGACGCGACGAGGAGGGCGCACCGTGAGCGACGTGATCATGCACGCCCGGGGCCTCTCCCGGACCTACCTGACTCCCCGCACGCGCGGATTCGGCCGCGCCGAACGCACCGCCGGCCTGCAGGACGTGGATCTCTCGGTCCGCGCGGGCTCGGCGGTCGGGGTCATCGGCGAATCCGGGTCGGGGAAGTCCACCCTCGTGCGCCTCCTGCTCGGGCTCGACATCCCCACGGGCGGCACCGTCGAGGTCGAGGGACGCCCCGTCGACGCCCGCGGATCGGCGCGCTCGCTGCACTGGCTGCGACGGACCACCGGGATCGTGTTCCAGGACCCGTACGCCTCGCTCGACCCGCGAATGAGCGTCGGCCGCATCGTCGGGGAACCGCTGTGGGCGCTCGGCGTCGAAGGCGACCGACGCGCGCGGGTACGCGAGGTCCTGGAGCAGGTCGGTCTGGACCGGGACGCCGCGGACCGCTTCCCGCATCAGTTCTCGGGCGGCCAGCGTCAGCGCATCGCCCTGGCCCGCGCGATCGTGCACCGTCCGCGCATCCTCGTCGGCGACGAGCCGCTGTCGGCCCTCGACGTCACGGTGCGCGCGCAGATCCTGAGGCTCCTCGCCGACCTGCGTGCCGAGCAGCACCTGACGCTCGTGCTCGTCTCGCACGACATCGGAGTGGTACAGAACGTCTGCGACGAGGTGGTCGTCATGAAGGACGGCCGGATCGTCGAGCAAGGACCGACCGAGAAGGTGCTCTTGCAGCCCCAGGCCGCCTACACGCGGCAGCTCCTCGCGTCGGTGCCCACCCTCCCCGGATAGGGCCCACCGGCGAGGGGACGGCGCGTTAGGGTGAGCGCATGAAGCGCCTCCTCCGCGTCGGCTCGGTCTGCGCGCTCGCCGTCGTGCTCTCCGGATGCGCGGCGGACGACGTCGACGAGACCGGCGACGCCGCGGCGCAGACGTGGTTGGCGGAGGTCTCGGCCGCGCGGGCGGACACTCCGGGTCTCTGGGGTTCGGTCATGGGGCTCACGGGGGACACGACGGTACCGGTCGGTGGTATCCCCGAAGGAATGACCCTCGGATCGGAGGAGCCGACCACCGTGAGCGCCGCGGAGATCCGCTGTTACGGCGGGGGGACGGCATCCGTCGAGATCGCGGTGAGCGCCGAGGGCTCCGGCGTCGGCCTCCAGACCGACATCGCGTGCGACGAGCAGCCCCATCGCGTCGAGATCGGCGATGACGCCGCACCCCTGTCCGGCGTGACCTCGGTGAGGGTCGATGTGCGCACCGCCGAGACGACGACGTTCTTCGCCGAGGTGTACACCTGACCTCCCTCGCGGGTTCTCGACAAGGGATGCCACGTGTCGGTGGCCCGCGTTAGCCTCGCCGCATGACCCCCGGCATCGTTCCCCCCTTCCTGCTCGATCGGCTCGCGACGACCGACGATCCGCGCCTGGCGCGGGCCGCGGCCGCGGCGCGGAAGACCCTCACCGTCCCGCGCCCGGCGCGCCCGGTCCGCACCCGGCTGCGCCTGTCCATCGACGAGGGGGCGCTGGTGGCCGAGACCGTCCCCGCGCCCGATCGCGTGATCTCGGATGCCGCGAACACCGAGCGGCTGCCCGGTCGCCGCGTCCGCACCGAGGACGACGGCCCCACCGGCGACCGCTCGGTCGACGAGGCGTACGACGGACTCGGCGCGACGTTCGACTTCTTCTGGGACGCGTTCGCGCGTGACGGCATCGACGGCGCGGGCGGTTCGTTGCTGGCGACGGTGCACTTCGGCGACGACTACGACAACGCGTTCTGGAACGGCGAGCGCATGGTCTTCGGCGACGGCGACGGCGACGTGTTCACCGGCTTCACGCGGTCGCTCAGCGTGATCGCCCACGAGCTCGGGCACGGCGTGACCGAGGCCGCCGGTGGCCTGGAGTACCAGGGGCAGTCGGGCGCACTGAACGAGTCCCTCTCCGACGTGTTCGGCGCTCTCGCGGAACAGCACGCGCTCGGGCAGACCGCCGACGAGGCGACGTGGCTCATCGGCGCCGGAATCTTCGCCGAGACCGTGCAGGGCACGGCCCTGCGCTCGATGTCGGCGCCGGGCACCGCGTACGACGACGACGTGCTGGGCAAGGACCCGCAACCCGGGCACATGCGCGACTACGTCGAGACCTCCGACGACAACGGCGGCGTGCACATCAACTCCGGCATCCCCAATCGCGCGTTCTTCCTCGTCGCGAGTCGGCTCGGCGGCCACGCCTGGGAACGGGCCGGGTCGATCTGGTACCGGACGCTGACCTCCGGGTCGGTGTCCCCCACCGCCGACTTCGCGGCGTTCGCGGCGGCCACGCTCGCCACGGCGACCGCGGAGTACGGTGGGACCTCGGAGGAGGTCGACGCCGTCCGCGCCGCATGGGCCGGGGTGGGCGTCGCGAAGGATGCCAGAGCCTGACGCGAACGGCGACGACCGGATGGTCATCGTCGTGGTGCGCTCGGGCGGCATCGCCGGCCTGTCGAAGCAGTGGCGGACCGAGCCCGCTCCCGATCACCGACCGCACTGGCGGCGGCTCGTCGAGAGCTGCCCGTGGGACGCCGTGCCCGCGGCATCCCCGGGCGCCGACCGCTACCAATGGCGCATCGAAGTCGACGAGGGCGCCGCTGCGGCACGTCGGGCACAGCTGAGCGACGGACAGATGGAAGGACCGTGGCGGGTCCTCGTCGACGAGGTCCGTCAGTCCGCGACGCCGAAGAGGGGCGGGCGCTGACCCGACGTCAGCCGAACAGCTTCCGGCGCTTCTTCTTCGACGGGATGCTCTTCTGGAGGTAGACGACGCCCAGCCACCGGCCGAATTTGAACCCGACGCGCCCCATGCGGCCGACCTCGGTGAACCCGAGCTTCTCGTGCAGGGCGATCGAGGCCTCCGCCCCCTTGTCGCTGATGGCCGCCACCATCTCTCGGATGCCCTTCTCGGCGCACGCGTCGATGAGTGCTTCCAGCAGCGCGCGTCCCAGGCCCTTGCCCGAGGCCGCCTGACCCAGGTAGATCGAGTTCTCGACGGTGTACCGGTACGCCGACTTCGACTGCCACGGCTGCACCAGCGCATAGCCGAGGATCTGCCCGCTCGGGGCCTCGGCGACGAGGAACGGCAGATCGATCTGCTTCAACTTCTCGAACTTCTCGCGCCACTTGGAAATCGACCACGGCTTCTCGTCGAAGGTCACGACCGAGTTGCGGACGTAGTAGTTGTAGATCTCGCGGATGTCGGGGATGTCGCTCTCGGTGGCCGGTCGGATCACGTACGAGAACGGTCGCTCCGGCTCCGGTGCACGCCGCAGGTGGGTCGGCAGCCTCCGCCGACTCTTCTCGTACTCCTCTTCCAGCACGCGAGCCACTCTACGGGGGCGCCGGTTTCGTGCGGGTAACCCCGCGGAGCGCCGATCCGCTCAGGCGGGGAGGCGCCAGTCCACGGGCGCGGCGCCCTGCTCCTCGAGCAGCGCGTTCACCCGCGAGAACGGCCGGGAGCCGAAGAACCCGCGGCTGGCCGAGAGCGGCGAGGGATGCGCCGACGACACGATCGCGGTGTCGCCGAGGAGCGGCGTGAGGTTCGTGGCATCCCTCCCCCACAGCACGGCGACGAGCGGCGCGTCCCGCGCGACCAGGCTGCGGATCGCGTGCTCGGTGACGCGTTCCCAGCCCCAGCCGCGATGCGAGGCCGGCGCGCCCGGAGCGACGGTGAGCACCCTGTTCAGCAGCATCACGCCCTGCTCGGCCCACGTCGAGAGGTCGCCGTGCGGCGCGGGCGGGATACCGAGGTCGCCAGGTCGGGGACCGCGGGGGAGGACTGCAGCCATCCGCCGGACGGTGTCGCCGATACGACGTTGCCCCAGCGGTCGACGACGTCGAGGTGGCACGTGTCGCCGCGCGTCTGCCCGCGTCGGTCGACCGTCGGCTCGCCGGTCCCGGCGCTCGTGACCCCGGCGTCCGTCCGGAGAGGCGGCAGCACGGGCGGCCGGCCCTCCGGAGAACCGGGGCGCAGCTCAGCGCTCGCGGTGGCGCCGACGAGCGACGCTCGCCGCGCGA
>NZ_BADA01000517.1 GCF_000333395.1 Microbacterium sp. B19 | reverse complement strand
CAACTTCGCCAACCCGTCGTACTACTTCGGCTACGACAACCCGAAGGTGCAGAGCCTCTACGCGCAGGCTCTCGCCACGACCGACGAGCAGCAGTCGTCCGACTACCTGGCGGAGGCCGCGCGCATCGTGTCCGACGAGGATGCCGCGGACTGGCTGTTCCTCTCGACCCCGCTCACCGCGGTGGCCGACAACGTCGCGAACTTCCCGAAGAACTCCCTCAACGTGCGTCTGCCGCTGGCGGGTGTGACGGTCTCGTCGGAGTGACCCGTTACGCGCTGACACGGCTGGGCCTGCTCGTTCTGGGCCTGGCCGTGTCGAGCGTGCTGATCTTCCTGTCGCTGCGGGTCCTTCCGGGCGATGTCGCTCTGCTCCTCGGCGGGACGCAGGCGACGCCCGAGCAGATCGCCGCGCTGCGCGACAAGCTCGGGCTCACGCTGCCGCTCTGGCAGCAGTACGGCGACTGGATCGGCGGGGTGCTGCGCGGCGACCTGGGCACATCGCTGATCACGGGCGTCTCAGTGGGTTCCGAGCTCGCCGACAAGGCGCAGGTCACCGTCCCGCTGGCCGCGATGTCGCTCACGGTGGCCCTCGTGGTCGGTCTCCCCTTCGGCGTACTGTCGGCGCTGCGCCGCGGTCGCGCGGACGGCACGGCTCTCAGCGTCGGGGCGCAGGCACTGGCCGCGGTCCCGGTGGTCTGGGCCGGCATGATGCTCGTGGTCGTCTTCGCCGTGTGGCTCGGGTGGCTGCCACCGCAGGGTTTCCCCCGCTCAGGGTGGCACGATCCGGCGGCGGCGTTCCGCGCCCTCGTCCTCCCGGCCGTCACGATCGGTGTCGTCGAGGGCGCGATGCTGCTGCGGTTCGTCCGCAGCGCGACGCTGCAGGCGATGGGCCAGGACTACGTCCGCACCGCGGCCGCGAAGGGACTCACGCGCACGCGCGCCCTGCTGTCGCACGGCCTCCCCAACGTCGGCCTGTCCGTCGTGACCGTCCTCGGCCTGCAGATCGCGGGCATCATCGTGGGCGCGGTGGTGATCGAGCAGCTGTTCACGCTCCCCGGGATCGGGCGGATGCTCGTCGCCGACGTAGCGGCCCGGGATCTCCCCAAGATCCAGGGCGAGCTGCTCGCCCTCACCGGCTTCGTGCTCGTGGTGGGCTTCCTCGTCGATCTCGTGCATCGTCTGCTCGACCCCCGTCAGCGGGAGGCCTCATGAGGACGCTGCGTCGGCTGTGGGGCATCGGCACGGGGCGGTTCGGCATCCTGGTCGTCGCCGTCATCCTGCTCACCGCGATCGTGTCGCTCGTCTGGACCCCGTTC
>NZ_BADA01000518.1 GCF_000333395.1 Microbacterium sp. B19 | reverse complement strand
GTTCCCGCGCGGCGGGGCGTGCGTCGGCGACTGCTTCCTGACCGGGGACGTGCCCCCGAGCGATGCCGTCCTCGGGCACGAGGCCGTGCACGCGCGCCAATGGCGCCGCTACGGCTTCCTCATGCCGTTGCTGTACTTCTTCGCGGGGCGCGATCCGCTGCGCAACCGCTTCGAGATCGAAGCCGGGCTGGTCGAGGGGAACTACGTCCCGCGCGGAGCCTGAACGCCGGGGCGGATGCGCGCGCCGGGAGGGACCGGGTCAGCGGGCGGTGGCGAGACCGAAGCGCTCCGGCGTGTGGATCGCCGCCGCGTCGACGCCGTGACGCGACGTGAGGTCGTCGACGATCTCCGCCGTGCCGAGGTACCCGCCGGTGAGGAAGATGCGGGTGGCGTCGTCGTCGCAGCACAGCATTTCGCCGGCCCACCCCGAGACGGCCCGCGTGAGAGCCTGACCGGGCGCGCACGCCCGACCCGTGCCGGGAGCCCCCGCACGGCGCGAACGGTCGAGCCAGGTCACCGTCATGCGCGCCGGGGCCGCGATCGTCGTGATCCACGACGCGTCGGGGACCTCCACAAAGATGCGGCCGGTCGAGCAGATCGGCAGCGTCGCCAGGAGCGCCTCCATCTCGGCGAGCGACGTCTCGTCGGCCGTGATGAGGTGCTGCACGCGCGTGTGGCGCGAGGAGCGGCAGGCGGCGGCGTTGTGCTCGGCGGAGGTGGACATGATGGCATCCACTATACCCGCGATGAAGGGTTGCCTAACCTGTGTAGAGACCCGGGACGCGGGGAGCGTCACTCGACGAGCGCGGCTCGCAGGCGGTCGAGTTCGACCTCGGTCAGGCCGTGCGCCCGCAGGAACTCGGCGGGCGAACCGTACCTGGCGTCCAGGCGCTCGAGCAGCGCCCGCATGACGGGGGCCGGAGAGCGGGTGGCCAGTTCCTCGGCGTGCCGGGTCTCGGGATGCAGCGACCGGATGCCGGCGACCACCCGGCGATTGCGTTCGGCGGGGAGGAGCCCCTCGGTGCGGGCGTAGTCCTCCACCACGGCGTCGCGGTCCACCCCGGCGGCGGAGAGCGCGATCGCGACCGTGACGCCCGTGCGGTCCTTGCCGACGGTGCAGTGGATGAGCACGGGCTGCGCTCCCGCGATCTGGCGCACGGCGTCGACGATGCGGTCCGCCGAGCCCTCGACGAGCTCGTCGTACAGCTCGCCCAGGCTCACGTCGCGCTCGAAGAACGACTCGACCGACCCCAGGAACAGGGGAACCCGTCGCACCTCGACGTCGAGGCCGTCGAGCCGGCTGGGCTCCCACCGGACCTCGTCGTCGTCGCGGAGGTCGACGATCCGCCGCAGGCCGAGGCCGTCGAGCGCGCGCAGTCCGGCGTCGTCGACGCGCACGAGGTTGCCCGAGCGGTAGAGCACCCCCGAACGCGTGCGTCCCGCGCCGGCGGGCAGTCCGCCGACGTCGCGGAAGTTCAGCGCACCCGAGACGAGCGAGGTCACGCGCTCCCCCCGTTCCCCGGCGCCACCGGCGACGGCGCGGCACCGGCGCCCCCGCGCGGCGGCACCGGGTACCGCCCGGCGATCGCGACGCGGTTGAAGGCGTTGATGGCCACGAGGATCCAGCTCAGCGCGACGTACTCCCCTTCGCTCAGGATGCCGCCGGCATGGTCGTACACCTCGTCGGGGATGCCGTCCTCGTGGATGAACGTGAAGGACTCGGTGAGTTCGAGCGCCGCGCGCTCCCGCTCGTCGAACACCCCCGACTCGCGCCAGGTCGCGATCTGCGCGATCGTGTCGGCATCCACTCCCGCCGCCACGGCTCCGTCCACGTGGACGCGGACGCAGTAGGCGCAGCCGTTGAGCTGCGACGCGTGGATCTGCACGATCTCGCGGAGCCGCGTGTCGATGCCCGCGGCGGCCGCGACACCGCCGACGGCCTTCGAGAACGACCGCAGCGCGGCATACGCCTCGGGAGCCTTCTTCGACAGGTGCACGCGTCGTTCCTCGCTCATGCGGACAGCCTAGGGCCGTCCTCGGACGCCGGGCCGGCCGGCATCCGATCCCCGGAGGGCCCCGTGTGTCCGTCGGAGTCCGCGCGCTGGCGACCGGCGGAACGCACTGACAAGCTGGGCGGCATGCCCGAGACCGACGAGTTCTCCTTCCTGCCCGCCCAGGCCGCCGGCGCCGGCGTCGAGGTCCCGCCCGTCGCCCGGGTGAGCCTCACGCTGCCGGACGGACGCACGCTCAGCGGGCTGCGCTGGGGCGACGCTCCGCCGGTCGTCACGTTCCTGCACGGTGCGGGACTCAACGCGCACACGTGGGACACGACACTGCTCCACCTGGGCGTGCCGGCCATCGCGCTCGACCTCGCGGGGCACGGCGACTCGTCGTGGCGCGAGGACGCCGCCTACGTCGGCCGAGTGCTCGCGCCCGACGTCGCCGCGGCCCTCGAAACCTGGACGGACCGCCCGCAGGTCGTCGTAGGGCAGTCGCTGGGCGGCCTCACGGCCGCGGCCCTGGCAGCATCCCGTCCGGATCTCGTGGCGCAGGTCGTGATCGTCGACATCACGCCCGCCATCGATCCCAGCGGCGGTCCGGCCCAGCTGCGCGCCTTCTTCGCCGGCCCTACCGACTGGGCCACGCGCGACGAACTCGTCGAGAAGGCGCTGTCGTTCGGTCTCGGCGGCGCGCGCGAGGCCGCCGAACGCGGCGTCTTCCTCAACTCGCGCGTGCGCCCGGACGGGCGTGTGGAGTGGAAGCACCACTTCGCCCATCTGGCCGCGGCCGCCGCGGCGAGCGGCGCCGACCTCGGGACCCCGGATGCCGTGCGCGCGGTGCTCGCGTCGACCGGCTGGGACGACATCGAGGCGGTCCGCGCCCCGATCCTCTTCGTCCGCGGCGAGCGCGGCTTCGTCACGGCGGACGACGCCGATGAACTCGTCCGCCGTGCGCAGGATGCCGATGTGCGGACGGTGGCGACCGGGCACAACGTCCAGGAGGAGGACCCCGCCGGTCTCGCGGCGCTGGTGCGCGAACGGCTCGAGCGCGCCTGAGGGCGCGTCGCGGGAAGTCACACGGGCGCCCGCGGCGACGGGTGAAAGTAGGCTGGATCCACCCCACCCCACGGCTCCACAGCACTCGGATGCCGTGGGTCTTGCGAAAGGACACTCCCGCAATGCTGCGCCGTACCGCTCTCGCCACGAGCGCGCTCCTGATCGGAGCACTCCTGCTGACGTCCTGCACCGGGACCACGTCCCAGCCCACGGCGACGGGCGTCCCCGACCCGAACGCCACCCTGACCGTCCGGTTGTCGCTCGAACCGTCGAACCTCGACATCCGCCACACGAGCGGCGCCGCGCTCGACCAGGCGCTCGTCGACAACGTCTACCAGGGCCTCGTGACCCGCAACGGCGACGACGGCAACGCCATCGTTCCCGAGCTCGCGACGGACTGGAAGGTGTCGCCCGACGGCCTCACCTACACCTTCACCCTGCGCCCGGGCGTGACCTTCCACGACGGCAGCGCGCTGACCGCCGACGACGTCGTCACGTCGCTGCAGACCGCGAAGGACGACGCGTCGGTCCAGAGCAGCGGCGACCTCGCCGGCGTCGCCTCGATCGCGTCGACCGATCCGACGACGGTCGTCATCACGCTCGCGCAGCCCGACATCAACTTCCTCTTCGCGCTCACCGGCCGGGCCGGGCTGATCTTCAAGAGCAACGACACCACCAACTTCGAGACCTCGACGAACGGCACCGGGCCCTTCTCGGTCTCGTCCTGGAACACCGGGCAGAGCCTGACCCTCACCCGCAACGACGCCTACTGGGGCGAGAAGGCGGGCGTGGCCGAAGTCGTGCTCGATTACATCCCCGACCAGAGCGCCGCCATCAACGCGG
>NZ_BADA01000519.1 GCF_000333395.1 Microbacterium sp. B19 | reverse complement strand
GACGAAGCTCGAGCAGCTGAAGTCGAAGCGCAGCGAGCTCCTCGCCCGCGCCAAGGTCGCCGAGGCCCAGAACAAGGTCCACGACGCGGTGAAGTCGATCGACGTCCTCGACCCGACGAGCGAACTCGGGCGTTTCGAGGACAAGATCCGCCGCGAGGAGGCCCTCGCGGCGGGCAAGCAGGAACTGGCCGCGTCGAGCATCGACGCGCAGTTCAACGCCCTCGAGGACGTGGGCGAGCTCACCGAGGTCGAGGCGCGTCTGGCCGCACTGAAGACCGGCGGCCCGCAGCGCGCCGCGATCGACGCTCCCAGCACCGACATCTGATCACCCCGGGAGCGCACCGCCGTCCGGCGGTGCGCTCCTCCCTTCCTTCTGACAGGCAGGCCATGACGCGTTTCGTGATCGCCCCGCAGTGGCAGGGCTCGTCGTCCTCGCGTGCGATGCAGCTGATCGACGGGGCCGAAGCCATCGCCGGCGACCTGCCGCGCGCCTCGACGACCTTCTTGGAGGCCCCGCGGGAGGCCGGAGATTCCCAGGGCAGTGGCATCCACCGCCTGAGCGCCGTCGTGCGCATGCGCGATCGCATCGAGGAGGCCGTCCGCGCGGGCTCCGAACCCGTCGTGACGATCGGGGGCGACTGCGGAGTCGCACTGGGTGCGGTCTCCGCGATCGCCGGCGACGACCTCGCCGTCGTGTGGATCGACGCGCATCCCGACCTCAACGTCGCCGAGTCCTCCCCCAGTGGCGCCTTCACCGGAATGGTGCTGCGCAGCATCCTTGGGGAGGGAGAGCCGGTCGTCCGCCTCGCCCCGGGCATCGACCCGAGCCGCGTCGTGCTCGCCGGGACCCGAGCCTGGGATGCCGAGGAAGAGCGGTTCGTGCAGGAGCACGGCATCCGCACGGTCGGCGTGACAGATCTCGGCGACCCCGAGGCTCTCTCCGAGGCCGTCGCCGCGACGGGCGCCTCCCGCGTCTTCGTCCACATCGACCTCGACGTCCTGGATCCGTCGGAGATCACGGGCGTCGCGAGCCCCGTGCCCTTCGGTGTCACGGCGGCCGAGATCGTGGCATCCGTCCGCCGTCTTCGCGAGCGCGTGCCTCTCGCCGGCGCCACGATCACGGAGTTCTTCCCGTCGTCGCCCGCCGCCGCGGTCGACGACCTCGGCACGATCCTCCGGCTGATCGGCGCGCTCGCGTGAGCCCGATCCCCCGTCCGCCCGCCGGGTGGCGCGAGCGCGCCGACCGCGCCGTCGCCCGAGGCCGCCGCTTCGACCGCGTGATCCCCTCGGTGCTGCTGGACTCCCCCGTCAGCCGCGTCGGGTTCTGGTACGGCCGCACGGTCGGCTGGGTCTGGGGCTCGGTGTGGAGCAC
>NZ_BADA01000520.1 GCF_000333395.1 Microbacterium sp. B19 | reverse complement strand
CCTCGGTCACGAAGGGGATGCTGACGGCCTCCGCCTGCCCCTCTTTCGCCAACGCGGCGGTCAATTCGACGAGCGACGTCGCGACGTCGTCGTGGTGATCACGTTTCTCCGGCATACGTCACGCATCTCATGCCTCCAGCGTCGTCCGTCCGACGGAACTGGAGGGGGCGGCTTGCGCCGACCCGACCGGTGGGATACGCGCGTATCAGTCGCGCCGCTGCGCGGACCGGAACATGCTGGCATCCAGCTCGAACCACACGGCGCGCACGGTTTCGAACTCGGCGAACCGTTCGGGCGCCGGTTCGTCGAGACTCAGGCGATAGCCCCGCGGCAGGTCATCCACATGCTGTCCGTCGCGCGGGCCGCCGACGAGCACGTAGATCACGGCGACGCGGGGGATCCGGCGTCGACGGCCACGCCGTCGACCGCGTCGCTCATCCGGTGGAGGAAGTTCACGACGACGTCGGATTCTTCCGGCGACATGTCGATCACGGCGGCCAGCATGCGGTCGTGCATGTTGCCGAGGGTCTGGCGGACCTCCGCGTGGGCGCGGTCGGTGGCCTGGACGAAGATGCTGCGGCGGTCGTCGGGGTTCGCCACGCGCGTGATGTGACCCGAGCGCTCTAGCCGATCGAGGATGGCGGTCGTGGACGCCGTCGAGAGCCCCAGATAGCGCGTGAGCTCACCCGGGCGCACCTGCCGGTTCGGCTCGCGCAGAAGGTAACGCAGGACGAGAAGCTCGTTCTCCCCCATCGACATCGACTCGCGCGTGCGACGACGCATGGCGAGCTCTGCCGCCCGATACACGCGAAGCGCCTCGAGGACCGCCTTGCTGCGAACGCGCCGATCGGCCGGCTCTTCGCCGTACCAGTAGGTGTTCGCCTCGCGAGATTCGCCGGGAGCGAGGCTCGGCGACACCGCACGCATGTCTGTCATGGTGGTGGCCCCTTGCTCTCGATCCCCCGATCATACAACGAAACAAATAGTTCGACAAACTAGTTACTAAGCGAGTATGTTCTTCATGCAGCTAAAGCAACGAAGGGAGTTTCTCGTGGGTCACCTCTACTACGGCACCACGCCGGAACCTGTCCGCATCCCGGACCGCCTCCTCGCGCACATCAAGGTGGTCGTCGCGACCAAACTCCGTCGCGGCGAGAGTTTCACGATCAGCTGGACGCACGTCGACGGCACCCCCGGTCGCTCCACCCTGTGGCTGCAGCCCGCGATCCCCCTCCGCTTCGTCTTCGAGAGCGCGGAGCCGGAGCAGCTCCACTCCCCGACGCTGAAGGACATGGCCGACATGGCCAACTCCTCCGCGGGCCTCATCGTGGCGCTCGACGTCGAGATCCCCTCCGAGACCGCGACCCAGCCCGCGCGCACCTCCGCGCCGGCGTCCCGCCGCACGACTCTCCGATCGGCGGCGTGACATGTCCCTCTCGACGGCAGCCTCCCTCGTTCCGCTCGCGGCGCCTCGCGTCCTGTGGGCCAAGGTCGACTCCGGATTCTGGGTCGCGCATCGCGGCGGCGAGTACTACGGCTGCGTCGACAGCGTGACCGGCGGGTTCGTCGCGCGAGACGCGCACGGCGTGCCGATCGGCCGTTACGACACTCTCGAGAAGGCCAAGGGCTCGCTCCGCTCGACCGCGGATCCGGCCGATGCTGAACGGCGTCGCCGGACCGAACGAGCGACGGTCGTCCTCGCGACCGCGGCCGGGAGTGCCGCGCTCGCGTTCGCCCTGACCGCCGGCGCACTCGCGCCGTACTTGTGAGCGCCGCACCGGTCGTCGACCTCCGCGACGAGGCGGACGACATCGAGGATGCCGCCCGCGCGGAGTTCGCGGAACGGTACGGCGTCGCCCCGATCTGACCGCACCACCCCCTGGACAGCGCTCGGACGCTGTGGAACCGTCGCCCGGGTCGCCGTCTTCGGCGCTCGATGAAGGGATTCCCATGACCGACCACACCGCATCCGACCGTCCCGACGACGGCGCGGCTCCCGACCCCGACTCGAACGGCGCGGGGTCGGAGTCGCCCGACGAGGGCGCAGCCGCGCAGCAGGACGCCGACGAATCCGCCGACACCGACGCGTCGCCCGGTGGCGAGATCGGCTGACCCGCCGCCCGCTCGGCCGTGTGCGTGCGCGCAACACGGCCGGGCGCGGATCAGACCGGCGCGAGCTGGTCCGGGCGCGGGCTGAGATCCGGACGCAGGCGCGTGCCGAACTCGTGCCGCAGAGCGCTCAGCGCGGCCTGCCATCCCGCGAGGCCGTGCACACCCGGACCGGGGCTCGTCGACGCCGAGCACAGGTAAATCCCGGGCAGCGGCGTCCGCCACGGGTCGGGGCTGTAGACCGGACGACCGACGAGCTGCAGGAGAGACGGCGCTCCGGCGGAGATGTCGCCCCCGGGGAAGTTCGTGTTCCACGTCGCGATGTCCGTCGCCGTCCGTGACGACGTGGCGAGGATCGTGTCCCGGAATCCCGGGGCGAACCGTTCGATCTGCGCGATCACGGCCTCTTCCCGGTCCACGGTGCTCCCGGCAGGAACGTGTGTGTAGGCCCACAGCACATGGCGCCCCTCGGGCGCGCGCGTGGCGTCGAAGAGCGACGGCTGCGAGACGAGCACGTACGGAGCGTCCGGGAGCTCGCCCCGCACGACCGCGTTCTCGGCGGCGGCGATCTCGGCGCGGCTCCCGCCGACATGCACCGTGCCCGACCGCGCGACGTCCGGATCGGCCCACGGCACCGGCGCGGACAGCGCGAAGTCGATCTTCGCCACCCCACCGCCGTAGCGGAAGCGTTCCATCGCGCGGCGGTAGGCCCACGGCATCCGGTCTCCCACCAGTCCGACGAGCGTACGGGGAGTGACGTCGAGGAGGATGGCGCGCGCCGGGGGAAGCTGACGGAGGTCCACGACGTCGACGCCGGTGTGGACGACTCCCCCGTGCGCGCGGAAGTCGGCGATCAGGGCGTCGGCGATCGACTGGCTTCCGCCGACGGGGATCGGCCAGCCGCGCGCGTGGGCGTAGGTCGCGAGCACGAGACCCGCTCCTCCGGCGGCGAGACCGGGCTGCGCGAGGATCGAATGCGCCGAGATCCCCGTGATCATCGACGGCGCAGTGTCTTCACGGAACCGCGCGTTCCACCACGGGCCGCCCTGTTCGAGGGACCGGATGCCGAAGAAGAACGCCGCGAGCGGGTCGCCGGGGATGCGGAGCAGGGCGTTGCCGGTGAAGTCCGCGACTCCGCGCACGTGGGAGACCAGCGGCTTCACGAGGCGCGCGTAGGCTGTCCCGTCGCGTCCGATGGCCTCCGCCGCGCGCTCGAGGTCGCGGTATCCGAGCCCGGCGCGCCCCCCGTCGAGAGGGTGGGCGAACGAGACCTCCGGGACGACGAACGGCACGCGACGGTCGAGCCCGAACTCGCGGAAGAACCAGGACTCGAGCGCCAGGGGGTGCACGGCCGAACCCAGATCGTGACGAAACCCCGGAAGCGTGAGCTCCCCGGTCGCGGCGGCGCCGCCGAGCGAGGTCTGCCGCTCGTACAGCGCGACGGAGAGCCCGGCGCGGGCGAGGGTGACCGCCGCCGCGAGGCCGTTGGGCCCGGAGCCGACGATGATCGCATCGTACCGTTCGCTCATCGCTGGATCGGCTCCTTCTCCGCGGTCGAGGCCTGTCCGATCGCCGCCGCGCCGCCCGTCGTCCCGGGCGCCCCGCCCTCGGCGAGGTACGCGAGCCGGTGCAGCGTCTCGGCGTTGCGCCACCGCGTGATCGCGTCGAAGACGACGTCGGGGAGGAGCTTGGTCGGGCCGGTCACGGGTTCCTCCTGGAGACGGACGACGCATCCGTCGCCCCGGCGCTTGACGTCGATCGCCACGCGCGCGATGCCGATCGGACCGCCGTGCGGTTCGAGAACGGCCCGGCGGGGCGGATCCCACACCCGCATGACCGTCGTGTCGTTGACGAGCGCGGGCCACGAGCCGAAGGAGTGGTGCAGCTCCGCGCCCTCACTCGGCCACTCCTCCGACACGTCCCGCATGCGCGACGCTCCGACCACCCACAGCGGGTAGAGCCAGCCGTTCGCGAGCACGTCGAAGACCGCCTCGGGCGAGCAGTGGAGCAGGCGGACGTTGCGCGCCATCGGGAACACCTCCGGGTCGCCGGACGGGGAGGTACGGCGGGGGGCCCGGACTCCCGACCGGATGCCGTCCACGTTACGGGCGCGGGCACCGCCCGGTCACGGTGGTTGCGCGGGATCACACGGACCGTTAGGTGCTCACGCGGCCGCGGGGAGCACGACCCATGCCCGCGTGCCGCCCGCGGGCGACTCGTCCAGTCCGATGTGACCGCCGTGGGCCTGCGCGATGCGCCGGCAGGTGGCCAGCCCGATGCCGATGCCCTGTACCTCGGCGTCGTGTCCGCGCTGCATCGGCTCGAACATCCGGTCACGCAGCGCCGGATCCACCGCGTCGCCGTTGTCGTCGACGAGGAGGCGCCACCCGTCGGGCATCTCCTGGACGGTCACGAAGACCCGCGGCGTGCGGCCGGCCGCCACCGTGAACTTCACGGCGTTCGCGATGAGGTTCTGCAGCAGCACGCGCAGCAGGGTGTCGTCCGCGCGGACGAACGTCGAGGCATCCACGACCACTTCCGCACCGGCGCCCACCACCGCGCCGTCGAGATCCTCGAGCACCTCGTCGACGATCTCGCCGACGTCGACCCGGGTGAAGCGTGGGCGGGCGCCACCCACGCGGGCGAAGTCGAGAAGGTCGGTGACCATGGACGTCATGCGCGCGGCCGCGGACTCGGCGCGGGCGAGGGAGCGCGCGGCCCGCGGGGCGTCGACCATCTCGGGGCTGTCGGCGGCGAGCTCGAGGAACCCCGAGAGGGCCGTCAGGGGGTTGCGGAGGTCATGACTCACCTGCGCGGCGAACTGCTCGAGCTGCGAGTTGGACTCCGCGAGATCGCGCGTCAACCGGCGCAGCTCGAGCACGTCGATCACCTGGTGCGCGAGGAGATCGAGCGCCCGGGCGCTGGCATCCGAGAGCTGTCCGACCTCGTCGTCGAAGACGCACAGCGTGCCGATCGCGACGCCCGACGGCGTGATGAGCGGGCTGGAGGCGTAGAACCGGACCGACGCGATGACACCCGTCACGAACGCGTTGTCACGGAAGCGCGGGTCCTCGCGCGCGTCGGGGACGACCACGCGCCGGGGGTCGACGAGGACCGCGGCGCACATCGAGTCCTCGATGGAGCAGGATGCCGCCTGCACGCCGACGGCTGCGACCTGATGCTGCGCGCGGTCGTCGATGATGTTGATGACCGCGGTGGAGACGCCGCACACGGTCGCCGCGAGCTCCACGAGGCCCTGCAGATCGGGTTCGGGGAGCGCCCCGACGATGCGGTACTGGTCGATGGCTTCGCGGCGCGTCACCTCGTGAGCTGTGGACACGGCACTCCCTCGCGATTGTCCCCGCGACGAGCCTAACGGCACGGCTACACCCTCCGGCCGTCGATCGGTAGGCCCTCGCGGAGCGCCCGCCGGCCGCGAACGCTGGACGCATGACTCTCCCCACCCCCGAACCCCTCGACCCGCCCACCGCTCCCGACGCCCCCGTCACCCCGGACGAGCCGTCGCCCGGCATCCCCGCCGAACCGCTGGCTCCGACTCCCGACGAGCCGACGGTCCCCCTCCCGCCCGAGCCGTCGCCCGACCCGTCCGGTGCCGACGGGGCCGACGGCCCGACCGGGACCGCGGAACCCGAGGCGGACAACGCCGCCGAACAGGACATGGTGGATGCCATCGACCCGGGCGGGCGTCCGGACTGAGGCGCGGGAACACGAAAGGGCGAGCGCCTCAGCGCCCGCCCTTTCGTGATGTCCGCGCGATCAGGGGTTGCCGCGCGTCCAGAGCAGGAGGATCGCCACGGCCTGGAGGACGAGGCATCCCACCAGGATCGCCGTCCGTCGCCGCGGCGTGGACGACCAGCGGTCGTCGGCGAGGATCGGGGCCATCGGCATGAGCAGACGGAACGTGCTCTGCTGCGGCAGGAACACGGCGAAGATGTACACGCCGTAGCTGAAGACGTACGAGACCACGATCAGCCCCAGGCGGCGAACCGGACGCGACCACATCAGCGCGACGAAGGCGACGAGGAGGGCGATCACCAGGATGATGCCCACGGCACCGAGGTGCGTGCCCGCCTGACGGAACCACGGCGTGAACGGGACGAACCCGTCGTTGCCGACGTAATCGAGCCACCAGCCCAGCTCGGTGCGGATGTAGGCGTTCTTCGTGCCCGTGACTTCCTGCGCGATGTGGCTCCACGACAGACCCGCGACCGCGATCGTCAGCCCCGCGGCCATGAGGGACGCCCACTCGCGCACGGGGAACGGGTCGACACGGCGGCGGAAGAACCGCACGAGGAACAGGATGCCGAGCGCGAGCCCGAGCGCGAGGACGCCGGGGCGCGTGTACGCGGCGATCAGTCCGAGCGGCAAGATCCACAGGTACTTGCGCTTGATCGCGAGGAGCATGCCGCTGAAGACCAGCAGCATGAACAGACCCTCGCTGTAGCCCAGGACGAACAAGAACGACATCGGGGCGAAGGAGAAGAAGACCACCGACCACCACGCGGCGCGCGGCTTGGTCACGGTGCGCAGCAGGACGAACAGCACCCACGTCGCGCCGAGGCTCGCCGCGAGGCTGATGAGCACCGCGACCGGCTGCCAGCCGAGACCCGTCGCCCCGGAGAGCACGCGCACGAGGTACGGGAAGACCGGCAGGAACGCCCAGTTGTTCGGGAGGATGTCGCCCGAGACGTTCATCGGCAGCGACATGGGGTAGCCCTGCGCCGCGATCTGGCCGTAGCGATCGGCGTCCCACCCGGTGAGGTAGTCGAAGAACGTGCCGAGGCGCTCACCGTCGGGACCGAAGCCCCAGCGCGCGGCCTTGGCGATCGAGTAGAAGCCCCAGAGGAGACCGAAGTTCACCGTGCGGGCGATGGCCCACAGCAGCAGCACGCGCGTGAAGGAACCGCGCTCGATCGGCTGCACGCCCTGCGGCGCGCGCAGCACGTCTTCGCCGTACTGCCGCAGCGCGCGCGCGAAGCGCGAGTCGAGGAGACGCCGCCCGCGATCGCGCAGGGGCGCGAGGCGATCGTCGGTGGGGGCCGGTCGGACCGTGGGGACCAGCTCGCTCGGCGGTGCGCTCACTCGGAACCTTTCACACAGGGAGGAAGAAGTGGGCTGCTGACGACGGTGTCCGGCCCGGACAAGTGCATTGGCCCAAATCGTACCGGATGCCGTCAACCCGTCTTCCCGGTTGACATTCAGGAAATGGCCTGGTCAGTGGGCCCGCGCGGTGTCGTGTCGGGGCCTCAGAGGAGGAACGGCGAGGGCGAGCCGGGATTGTGCGCGTGCACCAGGACGCCGAAGACGACGGCGTCGAACAGCAGGTGCACGGTCACGATGTAGCCGAGCGAACGGGTGCGCAGGAAGAGGAAACCCTGGACCATGGCGAACGGGATCGTCAGCACCGGACCCCACGCCTGGTAGCCCAGCTCCCACAGGAACGACACGAAAACGACCGCCTGCAGCACGTTCGCGGTGAGGTCGGGCAGGTGACGGCGGAGCAGCACGAACACCGTGCAGACGAAGAACAGTTCATCCCAGATGCCGACCGCGCCCACGCCGACGAACAGGCGACCGATGAGCGACGCGGTGTCGACCACGGGCCAGTTCGTGTACACACCCGAAGTGATGAAGTAGAACGGCAGGATCAGCCAGCCGAGGACCAGCACCCCTCCGAGCCACGCCCACTGCCACCACGTCCAGCGCCCTCCACCGCGCCAGGGGAAGCCGATCGCGCGATCGCGGAACCCGAACCGCGAGATCACGTAGGGCAGCACGACCGCGCCGCCGAGGCCGAGGGTGAACCGCACGAACGCGGCGTCGTCGAGTTCGGCCTTCAACGGGATCAGGCTCACCACGAACTGCCCCAGCGCGACGAGGAAGACGTCGCGCGCGACGCTCGGCCGAGGCGTGGCATCCCGATCCGGCACGATCGGCGTCCCGGCGCGTCGGTCGACGAGCACCGCGGATGCCACGGCCACCGCCAGCACGATCCAGCCGAGCCACACGATCTGGGCGACGAAGAGCACGGGAGCGGCGAGACACACGAGCACCGCCGGCACGAGCGCGGGCGTCCACGGGCGGCGGACGCGCTCGGGCGGGACGGCGTGCGCGGTCACGGCGCGAGGCGCGTGTAGGTGAGGTCGCGGATGTCGCGGCCGACCCGGATCCCCTTGCGCTCGAACGCGGTGAGGACGCGGCCCTCGAAGCGGTCCGCCCACTCCCCCGCGAACGCGCGCTCGAAGTCGGGCGCGGCGTCGAGGACCGCGCGCATCTGGTCGGCGTAGTCCTGCCAGTCGGTGGCGAGCCGCAGCGTGCCGCCGGGCCGCAGCGCCTGCGCGGCGATACGCGCGAACTCGGGTGCGACCAGGCGACGCTTGGTGTGCTTCTTCTTGTGCCACGGATCGGGGAAGAAGACCCACAGTTCGTCGACGGATGCCGCCGGGAGCAGGTGCTCGAGCACCTCGGGGGCGTTGGCCTCGACGAGCCGCAGGTTGCGGGCCCCGGCGCGATCGGCATCGAGCATCGTGCGCGCGAGCCCGGCCGAGAACACCTCCACGGCGAGGAAGTCGGTGTCGGGACGCGACGACGCGGCCGCGACGATCTGGTGGCCCTGGCCCGAGCCGATCTCGACGATCAGAGGAGCCCGGCGTCCGTAGACCTCGACCGGGTCGACGGCCGAGCCGGGCCGGACACTCGTGGCTGCGGCATCCCGCTCCACCGGCAGGAGGTAGAACGGCGAGAGCTCGGCCCACGCGCGGTCCTGCGCCTCGGACATGCGGCCGCTGCGGCGCACGAACGATACCGGGCGGTCGCGGTACACGGGCGTCTCCATGGCGTCCAGGGTAGGCGAGGCCTCGTCGGGCCCGCCCGGCTCGTCGCGCGACTGCTCGCGGGGCTTCCGGCCGCTCACGGGACGGTCACGAAGTCGATGAGTTCCTCGACCCGGCCGAGCAGCGCCGGCTCGAGGTCGCGGAAGGTCGTCACGCGCGACAGGATGTGCTGCCAGGCCCGGGCGAGGTCGGCCTGCTCCTCGGCGGGCCAGCCGAGCGCGCGGCAGACCCCGGCCTTCCACTCGATCCCGCGCGGCACCTCGGGCCACGCGGCGATGCCGAGCGCCCGCGGCGTGACGCACTGCCACACGTCGACGAACGGGTGGCCGACGATGCGCACGTGGGCGCCGTGGCGGCCCCGCGCGATCTTCTCCGCGATGCGCGACTCCTTCGAGTTCGGCACGAGGTGGTCGACGAGCACGCCGTACCGGCGTTCGGCCGTCGGGGGCTCGGCATCCAGGGTCTGCTCGAGGAGGTCGACGCCCTCGAGGAACTCGACGACCACGCCCTCGGCGCGGAGGTCCGCGCCCCACACCTTCTCGACGAGCTCCGCGTCGTGCTTGCCCTCGACGAAGATGCGGCTCGCGCGTGCCGTGCTGGCGCGCTGGTCCGAGGCGGCGAACGACCCGGACGCCGTCCGGGTGCGTCCCTTCGGTGCCGCCGCGGGCGCGACGAGCACGACGGGCTCGCCGTCGACGAGGAACCCACCGCCCAGCGGGAAGAGCCGACGCTTGCCGAGGCGGTCCTCGAGCTCGACGTGCATGCCTTCGAGGCGGGTCACCGCTCCGCAGAATCCGTCGCCGGCGACCTCGACGACGAGATCGACGGATGCCGGGACCTCGACGGCCTTCTTTCGGCCGGCGTCGCGCCAGCCGCGCGCGAGCACGTCGGTGCCGTAGCGATCGTCCATGGGGGTACCTCCGAACGCCCGAGCCTATGCGCCGCGGGCGTGCGCTCAGGGCGGACGCGCCGAGCCTTCCCGGGTGTCCGAGGGGCTTTATAGAGTGGGGGCCTCAGCGCCGAAGGGGATGCATGCGAAAGCCGAAGGCGGCGTCGATCATGGCGGGTCTGGTGGTCGCGGCGGTGTCCGTCCTCGGTCTGGCCGCACCGGCATGGGCCGTGGCTCCTCCCCCGCTCGGATCCAGTTACGTCCTCGACCAGGCCGACGTGCTGACGAACGGGCAAGAGGCGGAGGTGCAGTCGCGGATGCTGCGCCTCTCGGAGCAGACCGGGCTCGACATGTGGGTCGTCTACGTCGACGACTTCACCGAGCCGACGGCCGCCGCGGACTGGGCGAATGAGACCGCCAACCGGAACAACCTCGGTCCCCATCAGTACCTGTTGGCGGTGTCCGTCGACGGCCGCGCGTACTACCTCTCGGGCAATGTCGAGAGCGGAGCCCTCACCGCCGAGCAGCTCACCGCCATCGAGCAGGAGCGCGTCCAACCGGCTCTCGCCGCCGGGGACTACGCCGGGGCGGCGGAGGCGGCGGCGGCGGGGATCACCGCGGCCGCCCAGGCAACGAAGCCGACGCCACCCACCCCGGCGGGCAGTGGACCCGATGTCGCTCTGATCGCCCTCGTGGTGTTCCTCGTGCTGGCGCTGGGCGGTGGGCTGCTGTGGCTCTTCCTCCGCCGTCGCCGGGCGACCGCGAAGGCGGCCCCCGCCGAGAGCACCGACGACCTCGCGCGCCGTGCCGGCTCCGCGCTCGTGGCGACGGACGACGCCCTCAAGACCAGTGAGCAAGAGCTCGGATTCGCGCGCGCCCAGTTCGGCGACGCGGCCGCCGCGCCGTACGCCGAGGCGCTCGCCCAGGCGAAGGCCGACCTCGACCGCGCCTTCACGATCCAGCAGCAGCTCGACGACGACGTCCCCGAGACCGAGGACCAACGGCGCGCCGGATACACCGAGATCCTCCGTCTGTGCGGCTCCGCGGACGAAGCCCTGGATGCCAAGGCCGCCGCGTTCGACGAGCTCCGCGCCCTGGAGGCCGACGCTCCGGCCGCGTTGGCCCGGGCGCGCGAGCGGCAGACCGTCGCGACGGCCGCCCTCGAGGGCGCCGCGAGCGCTCTGGCAGCCCTCCGCGAGAGGTACACCGACGACGCCCTGGGAACGATCGCCGACAACCCGAGCCAGGCACGGGCGCGCCTCGACGTGGCGACGCAGCAGTTCGCCGCGGCCGATCAGGCGATAGCCGCGGGATCCACAGGTGAGGCCGCGGTCGCCATCCGTGCGGGCGAGGCCGCGGTCGCGCAGGCGGAAGTACTCGAGAAGGCCATTCCGTCGCTCGCGACCGACCTCGCGGCCGCCGAACAGCGCGCGGCCGACCTGCTCGCCGAGATCGAGGGCGATCTCGCCGCCGCCGCTGCCCTGCCCGACCCCGACGGGCGCGTCGCGGGAGCGATCGCGGCGACGCGCGCGCAACGGGATGCCGGGCGCGCAGCGCTCACCCCGCCCCGGACGGCTCCGCTCCAGGCGCTCGCCGCGCTCGAGCAGGGCAACGCGGCGATCGACGCAGTGCTCGGTGCGGCGCGAGATGAGGCGGAGCGGCGTCAGCGCGCGGAGTCGCAGCTCGACGGCGTTCTCGTGCAGGCCCGGGCGCAGGTGTCCGCGACGGAGGACTTCATCTCGGCGCGGCGAGGTGCGGTCGGACCGACCGCGCGGACGCGGCTGGCCGAGGCCGGCGCCGCGCTCGTGCAGGCCGAGCAGCTGCGTGCGGCCGACCCCGCCGCCGCGCTGCAGTCGGCCCAGCGCGCCGCGACCCTGGCCGGGCAGGCCGCGTCGCTGGCGCAGAACGACGTCGGCGCGTTCGGCGGCGGCATTGGCGGAGGAGGCGGCGACATGATGGGCGCCATCCTCGGGGGCATCGCCGTCAACGCGCTCCTCGGCGGATCGCGATCGCGCGGCGGCTTCGGCGGCGGCGGGCTGGGTGGTCTGGGCGGAATGCTCGGCGGCGGTGGCTTCGGTGGCGGAGGCGGCGGATCGCGCGGACGCTCGGCGGTTTCTCGTCGGGCGGATCGCGATCGCGCGCGGGAGGGGGTCGCTTCTGAAGCTCCTCCCCCGACCTCCCCGGGTCGTCACAGAAAACTCGTAGAAACCGGCACCAGACTCGACAGGGTCGCCTCAGGAAGGATATCCCGCATGGCCAAGCAGTCCATCTTCGGTCGGATCTCGACCCTCGT
>NZ_BADA01000521.1 GCF_000333395.1 Microbacterium sp. B19 | reverse complement strand
GGCCATCGCGAGCGGCGGAACCATGCCGGCGGCCATGACCGCGGCCATGATCATGTAAGGCGTGGTGTTGGTCTGCGTGGCTGCGGCCAGGCCGTGGGTGGCGAAGACGTAGGCGACCTTGTTGACGGGGCCGCCGAGGTCGAAGCACATCATGAGGCCGAGGATGACGCCGAGGATGACGGCACCGGCACCGCTGCCGGCGAGCGACGTGAGACCGGCCGTGAGCTGCTCCATGAGCCACGCGATCGGGCGGCCGAGGAACAGGATCATCAGGCCCGAGGCGAAGATCGAGCCGAGGAACGGCACGATCACGACCGGCATGAGGCCGCGGAGCCAGCGGGGCGCGTCGAAGCGACCGAGCCACCACGCGATGAAACCGGCGAGCAGACCGCCGATGATGCCGCCGATGAAGCCGGCGTTCATGAGCACCGCGACCGCACCCGCGACGAAACCGGGGGCGATGCCCGGACGGTCGGCGATCGCGTAGGCGATGAAGCCCGCGAGCACGGCGACGATGAAGCCCATCGAGGTGGCGCCGATCTCGAAGGCCACCGAGCCGAGGTACTGACCCAGTCCGCCGGCGGGGAGGTCCCACAGCGAGTTCTGGATGATGACGTTGGCCGCGTCCTTGGTGACCTGGTATCCGCCGAGCAGGAAGCCCAGCGCGATGAGGAGGCCACCGCCGGCGACGAACGGGATCATGTAGCTGACACCGGTCAGCAGCCACCGCTGGATGCGACGACCGACCGACTGCTGGGCGACGGGAGCGGCGGCGGAGGCTCCGGCGGCCGATCCGGCCACGCGCGGAGCGTTCGGGTTGGAGACGGCGGCGACGGCCTCGGCGATGAGTTGCTTCGGCTGTTCGATGCCGCGCTTGACGCCCGCGCGGATGACGGGCTTGCCCGCGAAGCGCTGCGGTTCGCGGACGTCGACGTCGACCGCGAAGATCACGGCGTCGGCGTCGTCGATGACGCTCTGCGGGAGGGCCTTGTAGCCGCTCGAGCCCTGCGGCTCGACGACGAGCTCGACGCCGTCGGCCTCGAGCCCCGCGGCGGTGAGCGCGTCCGCCGCCATGAACGTGTGCGCGATGCCCGTGGCGCAGGCCGTGACGGCGACGATCTTCGTCGTCTTCGTCGCCGTGGCCGTGCGCGCCTCGGCGCGGGTCGCCGCGGCCGGAGCCGCGGCCTCAACGGGGGCGGATGCCGGGGTGATGGCATCCGTGATGATCCGGACCGCGTCGGTCGCGGTCGCCGCGGCACGGAGTCCGCCGGTGAACTCCGGCTTCATGAGGCTGCGGGCGAGCTGCGACAGCACCGCGAGGTGCGCCTCGTCGGCACCCTCGGGCGCGGCGATGAGGAAGACGATGTCGGCGGGTCCGTCGGGAGCACCGAAGTCGACTCCGGGGGTCAGGCGCGCGAAGGCGAGCGTCGGCTCGGTGACCGAAGCGCTGCGGGCGTGCGGGATGCCGATGCCGCCGGGGAGCCCGGTCTCGTCCTTCTGCTCGCGGGCCCACGCGTCGTCGAAGAGTTCCTGGGCGCTCGTGGCGCGGCCCTGCGCGACGACGCGCTCGGCCAGAGCACGGATGACCGACTGCTTGTCGGCCCCCAGGGGCGCGTCGAGGCTGACGAGCTCCGGTGGATGATGTCGGACATGTTCG
>NZ_BADA01000522.1 GCF_000333395.1 Microbacterium sp. B19 | reverse complement strand
GGCGTTGCGGCGCAGCGCCTCGATCTGGGTGCGGCTGGTGAGGTCGGCGATCGGCTTGTCGATGTCGAGCGTCGGGGTGTTGTGGTCCTCCGTCGCGATCGTCAGGTCCAGGCGTCGGACCGGACGGCCCTCGGCGCGCAGACCGTCGAACGCCTGCGGGCTCGTGACCTCGTGCACCAGGTGGAGGTCGATGTAGATGAGATCGGGCTGACCGTCCTCGCCCTTCACGACCAGGTGGTCGTCCCAGACCTTCTCGGCCAGGGTCCGGGGGCGATCGGGAATGTGGATGCCGTCGATCGATGTCGTGCTCATGAGACTTGCGTTTCTCCTCGGATGGGATGTGAGGCCCGCGACGAACTCCGCGACGAGAAAGGCCTAGAACAAGGTCTCGTCGCGGCCGCTAAGGAGGAGGCCGGCGATCCGCACCTCGCCACGATACCACCGGGCCGCGGGCCCCTCTCCGCGTAACACGGCGCCGCACATTTCGTCGGCGGGCGGGAGCGCGTGCGAGCCTGTGGCGACGCCGCTGGAAGGAGAGTGCCGCATGAGCGCGCAGGAAGACACCGGGTTCTCGACCCGTCAGGTGCACGTGGGGGCGTCCGCCGCGCCCGCCTCGCCGCGCGCGACGCCGATCTACCTGACGGCCGGTTTCACCTTCTCCGACCTCGACGAGTCGGCGGCGCACTTCGCCACCGGCAGCGGCTTCGGCTACACCCGCACCGGCAACCCGACGGTGCAGGCCGTCGAGGAGCGCATCGCGTCGCTCGAGGGCGGCGACCAGGCGATCCTCGTCTCGAGCGGTCAGGCGGCGGTCACCGTCGCTCTCCTCGGACTCCTGGATGCCGGTGACCACATCGTCGTGTCCGAGCACATCTACGAGGGCACGCGCGGTCTCCTCCTCGACAACTTCTCGCGGCTCGGCATCCAGGCGACCTTCGTCGACACCTCGGACCTCGCCGCGTGGCGCGCCGCGATCACGCCGCGGACCAAGGCGCTCTTCGCGGAGACGCTCTCCAATGCGCGCAACGACGTGCTCGACGTCGCCGCCGTCGCGGCGATCGGTGCCGAGCGCGGCGTTCCGCTCGTCGTCGACAGCACGTTCACGACCCCCCTACCTCCTCCGACCGATCGAGCACGGCGCGGCGATCGTCGTGCACTCCGCGAGCAAGTTCCTCGCCGGGCAGGGCGCCGTGCTCGGCGGCGTCATCGTCGACGACGGACGCTTCGACGCGGTGGCATCCGGTCACCTCTTCCCCCACCTCGTGCAGACCGACCGCCTCGGCGGGGCGAGCTACGCCGAGAAGTACGGCCGTCGCGCCCGCGGGCAGTACCTGCGGGAGAGCGTCGCGCCGCGCTTCGGGCCGTCGCCGTCGCCGCTGAACGCCTTCCTCATCGGTCAAGGCGTCGAGACGCTGAGCCTGCGGGTCGAGCGGCAGTCCGCGAACGCGCTCGTGGTCGCGCGGTGGCTCGAGACCCGGCCCGAGGTGGAGCGCGTCGACTACGTCGGCCTGCCCTCGCACCCCCACCACGAGCTCGGTCGCCGGTACCTCACGCGTGGCAGCGGCTCGGTGTTCACCGTGACCCTCCGCGGCGGGCTCGAGGCCGCGCGGCACCTCGTGCAGTCGGTGCGCCTCATCACGCACATGACGCACCTCGGCGACGTGCGGACCCTCGTGCTGCACCCGCAGAGCACGAGCCACTCCGCCCGGACCGTGGCCGAGCGCGAGCGCGCCGGGGTGTTCCCCGGCACGATCCGCCTCTCCATCGGCATCGAGGACGTCGACGACCTCATCGCCGACCTCGCGCAGGCCCTCGACGGCACGGCATCCGTCCCCCTCGACGAGTTCGTGGAGGCCGTCGACGTGCGCGAGGTCGTGAACGCGTGAGCCGGCTGCAGCACTTCGGCTGGTTCCTCGCTCGCGGCTTCGGCCCGCACGGGTGGGGGCACCCGTACCTCCGGTGGAACCACCGGTGGACGGAGCCGGGGTTGTACCAGGACTCCGCCCGCACGCTCGAGCAGGCGGGCTTCGACCTCCTGATCATCGAGGACGCACCGTCGCTCGGCAGCGCCGAGACGATCGACCTGCGGGTGCGGCACGCGTTCGGCGGCCCCAAGCACGACCCGCTGCTGCTGGCTCCGTACCTTTTCGCCGCGACGCAGCACCTCGGCGTCGTGCCCACCGTGAACCCCGCCGCGTATCTGCCGTACACGGCCGCGCGCCAGTTCGCGACGCTCCAGCACCTCAGCGGCCACCGCCTCGGCCTCAACATCGTGACCGACACCGGCAGCGCGCGGCACTTCTCCACCGGTCCGCAGCTCGGCCACGACGCCGCATACGACCGCGCCGAGGAGTGGGTCGACGGGCTGCGCGAGCTGTGGCGGAGCTGGGGCGACGGCGCGCTCGTCGAGGACGAGGAGACCGGCGTCTACGCCGACGGCACCCGCCTGGCCGCGACGCCGCACCGCGGCGAGTACTTCGGCTTCGACGGTCCGCTCAACGCCGTGCCCTTCACCGACGGTGAGCCCGCGATCGTCTCCCCCGGCGGCTCGGGCCGCGGCCTCGCGTTCGCCGGGCGCAACTCCGACGTGCAGCTGGCCCTCGCGCCGCTCGACGAGCAGAGCATCCGCGCCTACCGGGCGCGCATCCACGCCGCCGCCGAGGCCGCCGGACGCGCGCCGAGCGACGTGAAGATCCTGTTCGCCGTCCAGCCCGTGCTCGTGGCGTCGTCGGAGGAAGCCGACCGCCTGGTCGCGGCATCCACGGATCCAGACGACGCGGCCCTGCTGGCGATCGCCCGCAAGCAGTCGAGCGACCTCGAGACCGACCTCACCGGCCTCGACCTCGACGCGCCGCTGGACCGCGGGATCTTCGGCGAGCACGTGTCGGAAGGCAGCATCCGTCGCCTGGTAGGGAAGCACGAGCCCGACGCTCCCCTGCGCGCGATCCTCGCCGCGCACGCGCGGCTCGGTCGCCTGAACGACGGCTCGGGCTTCGTCGGCACGGCGGAGGAGTTCGCCGACCGCATCGAGGAACTCGGCGACTGGGGCAACGACGGCGTCCTGCTGTGGGGCGACCTGCACCCGGTCACGGTGCACCGGCTGCTGGACGACCTCGTGCCCATCCTCCGCCGCCGTGGCATCCTGCGCGAGGAGTACGTCGACGGCGGACTCGGCGCGAACCTCCGCGCGTTCTGAGCCGCGCAGCGCGCTCACGCCTGCGCGTCGCGGCGCCGTGTCGTGTCGTGTCGCGTCATGTCCCACTTCGCGCAGGAATCACCGCCGAAACCCGCACATAGTGGGACACGCCGCAGCGATAGCGCGCGCCGCGCGACGTCGTGTCCCACTTCGTGCAGAAACCACCGCCGAAACCCGCACATCCTGGGACACACGACGGCAGCGCCGCGGCGGTCAGTCCTTCGCGTCGGCTTTCTTCGGGATCGTCAGGCTCGCGATCGTCGCGACCGCCATCGACACCACGATCACGGCGAGCGAGATCCACGTCGAGATCTCCGGGGCCCACTCGATCGGCTCGCCTCCGTTGAGGAACGACAGCTCGTTCACGTGCAGCGCGTGCAGGATCAGCTTCACGCCGATGAACGCGAGGATGAACGCGATGCCGTAGTGCAGGAAGCGGAGGCGCTCGAGCAGGTCGCCGAGCAGGAAGTAGAGCTGGCGCAGCCCCATGAGGGCGAAGAGGTTCGCCGTGAACACGATGAACGGGCTCTCGGTGATCCCGAAGATCGCCGGGATCGAGTCGATCGCGAACAGCAGATCGGTCACGCCGATCGCCGCGAACACGATGATCATGGGCGTGAAGACGCGCTTGCCCTCGACCCGGGTGAGGAGCTTCTGGCCGTCGTAGGAGTCGGTGATCGGCAGGACCCGCCGCAGCATCCGGACGATCAGGTTCTCGCGCTGCGTATCGTCCTCGTGATCGCCGCCCGGGAAGGCCTGGCGGATCGCGGTGTAGATGAGGAACGCGCCGAAGACGTAGAAGATGGGGCTGAAGTTCTCGATGATCGTCGCGCCGACGAGGATGAACACCGCGCGGAGGACGAGCGAGATGATGATGCCGACCATCAGCACCTGCTGCTGGTAGCGCCGCGGCACCGAGAACTGGCTCATGATCAGCACGAAGACGAACAGGTTGTCGATCGAGAGGCTGTACTCGGTGAGCCATCCGGCCACGAACTGCCCGGCCACCTCTCCCCCGGCCACGACCACGAGGATCCCGGCGAACGCCAGGGCCAGCACGACGTAGAACACGACCCACAGCGCCGATTCCCTCGGCGAGGGGATGTGCGGGCGCGCGAGGATGATCAGGAGATCCGCGGCGAGGATCAGCACGAGCACCGCGAGGGCGACCGTCTGGAACACCGGGTCCAGCTGGAGCTCCATGACGAGCCTTTCGTTCGGGGAAACGCTGAAGTCTATCGACCGCCCCGGGCGGCTCGGCATCCCCTCCGGAATCGGGTATGAGACGATCCCGCGCGAGCGGACACCTCTCAATGAGAGAGTGCTCGCACGGGTGCGGACGAGGGAACGGATGCCATGACCGACGACGTCATCGACGACAGGGCGCTCGTCGCGCGCGCCGCCGGCGGGTCGGACGCCGCGTTCCGATCGCTGTACCGCGCGTACGTGCGGCCGGTGTACTGGATCGCGTTCGGACTCGTCCACGACGAGAGCGACGCGGAGGATGTCGTGCAGGAGACGTTCGTCGTCGCCTGGCGGAAGATCCCCAAGCTGCGGCTGGAGGGGGTGTCCCTGCTCCCCTGGCTCGCGACGGTCTGCCGCCTGCAGGCGCAGAACCGCTTGCGGTCTCGTCGCCGGCACGGCGAGAACGCCGAGCTCGACGAGCGGATCCCCGCGCTGGTCGACGTCGAGAAGCAGGTCGTCGAAGCCGAGACGGTGACGGCGATCCTCGCCGCCGTCGAGGGTCTCGGCGACCTCGACCGGGAGATCTTCCGGCTCTGCGCGGCCGAGGGCTACGGCTATCAAGCCGCGGCCGAGTCGCTCGGCGTGTCGCACGGCACCGTCCGCAACCGCCTCTCCCGCATCCGTTCCCGGGTGCGCGCCACCGCGATGGAGACGGAGACCCCATGACCACCCCCAGCCTTCCCCCGGTTCGCGCCGATCGCGTGGATGCCATGGAGTCGGTCGTGTTCGCCCGGATCGCGGACGAGCGCGAGACACGGCGTCGGCGCCGCCGCAACGCCTGGACGGGCGTCGGTGCCGCAGCCGCGGTGCTCGTCGTCGCGGCGGTCGTCGGACCGGCACTCACCACCTCGGGCGGGACGTCGGGATCGTCCGTGTCGGCCGTCGGCGGTGCCGTGGATCCCGGTATGGGCTCCGAAGCCGGCACGCGCGACATGAGCGCGCCACTCGCCCCCCAGGGGGCCGCGGATGGATCGGCCGGCGGGGCGGCGGATTCCTCGGCTGCGTCGGGTTCTGCTTCGTCCGCGACGAGCGGCACCCGCGACATCGTCGCCACCGGGTCGAGCACCGTGGAGGTCGACGACGTACGCGCGGCGATCACGCAGATTTCGGATGCCGCGACCTCCGCCGGCGGATACGTCGAGTCGTCGCAGGTCGGCGGTGGATACGGCGTGGTCCCGCTCGACGGCAAGGTCGTGCAGCCGGAGTCGGCCTCGTCCGGCTGGATCACCGTGCGGGTTCCGGCCGCCTCCCTGCAGGCCGTGATGGACGGCCTGTCCGCCGTCGGCGATGTCACCGCGACCAGCGTGAACCGTTCGGACGTCACCGAGCAGACGGTCGATCTCCGGGCCCGGGTCGCCGCCGGCGAGGCATCCGTCGCTCGTCTGACCCAGCTCATGTCGCAGGCTTCGTCGGTCGCCGACCTCATCGCGGCCGAGTCCGCGCTCGCGGATCGCCAGGCGCAACTGGACTCCGACCGTTCGGTGCTGACGTCGATCGAGTCGCAGGTGGCGATGTCGTCGCTGAACGTGCAGCTGAACGTGCGCTCGCAGAGCGTGGCCGCCGACCCCGCCGGATTCGGCGACGGCCTGGTCGCCGGGTGGAACGGGCTCATCGCGACACTCAACGGGGTCGTGATCGGCCTCGGTTTCCTGCTCCCCTGGATCGCCGTGGCGGCCGTGGCCGTGCTGATCGTCTGGGGTGTCCGTCGCATCGTGCGGAAGCGTCGGGGGTCGCACGAAGCGTAGGACGACGGCGGCCCCGACTCCGCGGAGGGTCGGGGCCCAACCCGCACGGGCAAGCGCCACCCGGACACGAAGAAAGCCCCGACCATTCGGTCGAGGCTTTCTTCGTGTTGGTGACCCCAGCGGGATTCGAACCCGCGTTACCGCCGTGAGAGGGCGGCGTACTAGGCCGCTATACGATGGGGCCGCGTCGCAACCGTTCAAGTATGCACTACGGATGCCGCGCACGACAAATCGGGCCGCGAATGACTCGCAGCCCGGGCGTGTCCGGCCCACCGTACCGCGCGCGCCGCCCGGAGGGAAGAGGAACGCGTCACTCGACCCGCGACGTTCACCTGTGGCATCCCGATGACTCGTCGTCCAGCGGTTGCAGGGTCCCCCGGCGCGGAGTTGACTCGAGCGCATGCAGGTCACCAAACGCGAACACGCCTCCCTCGTTCTCACAGAGGCCGGACACACCCTCGTCATCGACCCCGGCGTCTTCACCTCCCCGCTCGAGGAGCTCACCGGACTGGTCGGTGTCGTCATCACGCACGAGCACCCCGACCACTGGACGCCCGAGCACCTCACGCGGCTCCAGAAGGCGCACCCGGGTGTGCCGATCTACGGTCCCGAGGGCGTGCAGAAGGCGGCCGCGGGGTTCGACGTCACCGCGGTGCACCCCGGTGACACGCTCGACCTCGGACCGTTCCACCTGGAGTTCTTCGGCGGCAAGCACGCCGAGATCCACTCGTCGATCCCGATCGTCGACAACGTCGGCGTCCTGGTGAACGACGCGTTCTTCTACCCCGGCGACTCATACACCGTCCCGAAGGGGGCGCACGTCGCGCTCCTCGCGGCCCCGGTCGGTGCGCCGTGGCTGAAGATCTCCGAAGCGATCGACTACGTGTTGGCCGTCAAGCCCGCGCGCGTGTTCGCGACGCACGACATGACGCTCTCCGTCGCCGGGAAGCAGATGGGCGACGCCCGTCTCACGTGGGCCGTCGAGCAGAACGGCGGCGCGTTCGTCGACCTCGGCCCCGGGGATTCCACCGAGGTCTGAACCGGGCCCCGGGCCGGGCTCCGGAGGAATCGCGACTCAGCCTCCGGCCACGGCCGGAGTCCGGGCCCTCCTCGCCCGTTTCTCCGGAGCCCGGCACGCGCACCGCACCGCGCGTAGACAGAACACCGGATGCCACGGCCCCTGGGGCTCGTGGCATCCGGTGTTCTGTGTCCCCCGTCCTCCGCGAGAAACGCGAGGGGGGACGGGGCGCAGAGCGCTTACTGCGCGTCGAGGTCGGTCTCGAGGAGCGCGACGAGCTCGTCGAGCGCCTGCTCGGCGCCCTCGCCCTCGGCCTTGAGCGTCACGACGGTGCCGTGACCGGCGCCGAGCCCCTGAGCGAGAGGATGCTGGCGGCGTTGAGGCCTGGCCGCCCGCGGC
>NZ_BADA01000523.1 GCF_000333395.1 Microbacterium sp. B19 | reverse complement strand
GTCACGACGCCGCGCATCCCGGCCCAGACGATGATGATGCCGTGCCGCCAGCCGAGGGGACTGTCGCGGTAGTAGTCGAGGTCGGCCAGGGTTCGGGTCACCCGGCGGCGGACCAGGCCGAAGCCGCGTTTGGCCCGGTCGGGGTCGGAGACCCGGCTCTCGAACGCGGCGGGATCGGCACGATACGCCTGTTCCATCTCGTCGATGCGCTCGCTGATCTTCTCCGCCCGTTTGCGGTGGGTGACGCGCCTCCGGCTGCGCCGGCCCTGCAGCCAGATGATCCCCCCGACGTACAAGGCGCGCACCCCGAGCGAGATGCCCAGGGCGCTGAGCGCGAGCCACGTGCCGTACCAGAGGCCCTCGTGCTGGCCGAGGTTGGCGTTGACGATGTCCTTCAGTTCCAGGCCGAAGACGAGGAAGACGCCGCCCTCGAGGATCAACTCGATCGTCCGCCAGTTGAGTCGGTCGCTGAGCCGCTGCTCGGGGGTGAAGCGGCGGGCCGCGCCCTGCCCGGTGACGATCCCCGCGACCACCGCCGCCACGAGCCCCGACCCACCGAGATGCTCGGTGGGGAGGTAAGCGATGAACGGGATCGTGAAGCTCAGCGCGGTGTTCGCCGCGGGGTTGCTGACGCGCTCACGCACACGCAGGTTCCCCCACCCGACGAGCGCTCCGATCGCCAGGGCGATCACGACGGCCCAGGCGAAGTTGGCCACCGCGTCGCCGAAGGCGAAGCTGGATGCCACGGCCGCCACGGCCGTCCGCAAGAGCACGAGCGCGGTCGCGTCGTTGAGGAGGCTCTCGCCCTCGAGGAGCGTGATGACGCGGGGAGCGATGCCCAGACGCTTGGCGATCGAGGTGGCCACGGCATCCGTCGGACTCAGGATCGCGCCGAGCGCCACGCCGAGCGCGAGTCCGAGTCCCGGGATGACGGCGGCGAAGAACAGGCCGAGGCCGAGCGAGCTCAGCACGACGAGGAGCACCGACAGCCCCGCGATCGGAGCGAAGTCGCGGCGGAACTCGATCGCTGGCAGTTGCAGCGCGGCCGAGTACAGCAGCGGCGG
>NZ_BADA01000524.1 GCF_000333395.1 Microbacterium sp. B19 | reverse complement strand
CGATCGCTGTGGTGACCAAGTGCTTCTTGCCGCGCGGAAGGGAGCCGAGCACGAGCCCCTTGATCGCGGTGTTGTTCGACTCCGTGCCGCCCGAGGTGAAGACGACGTCGCCCGACCGCATCCCGAGGATCGCGGCCACGCGCGCGCGGGCGTCTTCGAGAGCGGATGCCGCGGCCTCGCCGACCTCGTGATGACTCGACGGGTTGCCGAACCACCGGGTGAGGTACGGCGCCATCGCCGCGACGACCTCGGGGCGGACCGGGGTCGTCGCGGCGTTGTCGAGGTAGAGGCTCACGTCGTGCGGATGCGGATGTCGAGACCGAGGTCGAGGGCGGGTGCGGAGTGGGTGAGCGCGCCCACCGAGATGACGTCGACACCCGTCTCGGCGATCGCGCGCACCGTGTTGAGCGTCACGCCCCCGGAGGCCTCGACGACGGCGCTCCCGGCGATCTTCTCGACGCCCGCGCGCAGGTCGTCGAGCGAGAAGTTGTCGAGCATGATGGTGTCGACCCCGGCCGCGAGGACGGCGTCGATCTGATCGAGGCGGTCGACCTCGACCTCCACGTGTGTCGTGTGCGGGAGGCGCGCGATCGCGCTCTCCAGGGCCTGCGTGAGCGGCAGACCGGAGGCCGCGAGCACGGCGAGGTGGTTGTCCTTCGCCATCACGGCATCCGACAGCGAGAACCGGTGATTGTGGCCGCCGCCGTCGCGGACCGCCTGCCGCTCGATCGCGCGGAGTCCCGGCGTCGTCTTGCGGGTGTCGACGATGCGCGCACCCGTGTGGGCGACGGCGGCGACGTACCGGCTCGTGAGGGTCGCGATGCCCGACATCCGCTGCACGAAGTTGAGCCCCGATCCGCTCGGCGGTCAGCACGGCCCGCGCGGGTCCGGTGACCACCGCGAGCACCTCGTCCGGGA
>NZ_BADA01000525.1 GCF_000333395.1 Microbacterium sp. B19 | reverse complement strand
GCGCTCGAGATCGCGTGCCCCGTCGTCCGAGACCGCGATGGGCGCTCGTGGGTGCGGGCCACCGCATCGGCATCCCCGGCCAAGGCGCGCGAGGTGCGCGGTGTTCCCCGTGTCGTCGTGCGCGACGGTGAGGCGATCCGCAGCGCCCTGTTCGAGATGGGCGCCCGCCGCACCGCAGGGGAGTGGGACCAGATGCGTCAGCGCCGCGAGGTGCGCGCCGGCGTGAACCGTCTCGTCAACTTCGACGACGCCAACCTCCGCCGGTCCGCCCAGGCGGCGGTCGCGGCCTGCGCCCGCGTGGAGCGCGCGCTCGAGATCCTGGGCGACGAGGTCCCGGCGCACCTGCAGCAGGCCGGCGAGCTGCGCCTCGCGCACCGCGACGCGAGCCTCGACGAGCTCGGGCACCACGCCGACCCGCCCCTCACCAAAGACGCGGTGGCCGGTCGCATCCGTCGCCTGCTCGCGATGGCCGACAAGAAGGCCGAGGCCGAGGGCATCCCCGGCACCGAGGCGGCCGTGCCCGTCGGCGCCGACGACTGACCCACGCCGACCTGTGAACGGATGCCGGAGCCCTGGGATCCGTTCTCCGTTTCTGCGCCACGGCCGCTGGCGACGCGCCCGGGCGAATACTCCGCGTCATTTGGGGAAGCAACCCCGTAGCCGCTGCGTTGCTGCTCAGTAGGATGAACACGTCACCCTCGCTGCGCCGAGGCTTCGGTGCAGCGCCGATTCGGAAGTAGAGAACATGGCGAAGTACACGCTGCCCGAACTGCCCTACGACTATGCCGCGCTGGAGCCGCACATCAGCGCGACCATCATGGAGCTGCACCACAGCAAGCACCACCAGACGTACGTCAACGGCGCGAACACCACGCTCGACCTCCTCGCCGAGGCGCGCGAGAAGGGCGATTTCGCGAACATCAACCGCCTCCAGAAGGACCTCGCGTTCAACCTGGGCGGTCACACCAACCACTCGATCTTCTGGACGAACCTCTCGCCCAACGGCGGCGACAAGCCGACCGGCGACCTCGAGGCCGCCATCGACGACCAGTTCGGCTCGTTCGACGCGTTCCGCGGCCAGTTCACCGCGGCCGCTCTGGGCGTCCAGGGCTCCGGCTGGGCGGGTCTCTTCTGGGACTCCATCGGTGAGAACCTGATCATCCAGCAGTTCTTCGACCAGCAGGGCCAGATCGTGGCCGGCACGGTGCCGCTGCTCCTCCTCGACGTGTGGGAGCACGCCTACTACCTCGACTACAAGAACGTCCGTGCCGACTACGTGAAGGCGTTCTGGAACATCGCCAACTGGGCCGATGCGCAGGAGCGCTTCGCGGCCGCCCGTGAGAAGACCGCGGGTCTGCTGGTACTGTCGTAAACGGCGTGGGCGTCCCGACGGGACACCCCGTCGGGACGCCGTTGTCCGCCAGCGAACACCGCAATCACGCGCTTCTCGCGCACAACTGATTCAGGAGATATTCCGTGACCGTCAAGATCGGAATCAACGGCTTCGGCCGTATCGGACGCAACTACCTCCGCGCGGCTCTCGCGCAGGGTGCAGACCTGGAAATCGTGGCGGTGAACGACCTCACCGACAACAAGACGCTCGCGCACCTGCTGAAGTACGACTCCGTCGGCGGCGTGCTGTCCGAGGACGTCTCGTACACCGAAGACTCCATCACCGTCGGCGACAAGACCATCAAGGTCTTCGAAGAGCGCGACCCCGCCAACCTCCCCTGGGGCGAGCTGGGCGTCGACATCGTCATCGAGTCGACCGGCCGTTTCACCAAGGCCGAGGATGCCAAGAAGCACGTCGCCGGTGGCGCGAAGAAGGTCCTCATCTCGGCGCCCGCCACGGGTGACGACGCGACCATCGTCATGGGCGTGAACGAAGAGACCTACAACCCCGAGACCGACGTCATCATCTCGAACGCGTCGTGCACCACGAACTGCCTCGCCCCCCTGGCGAAGGTGTTCAACGACGCCTTCGGCATCGAGCGCGGCTTCATGATGACCGCCCACGCGTACACCGCCGACCAGAACCTGCAGGACGGCCCGCACAGCGACCTCCGCCGTGCGCGTGGCGCAGCGATCAACATCGTGCCCGCCTCGACCGGTGCCGCCAAGGCCATCGGCCTGGTCCTGCCCGAGCTGAACGGCAAGCTCAGCGGCTCGTCGTACCGCGTGCCCGTTCCCACCGGCTCGATCGTCGACCTCACGATCGTCACGCCCACCGAGGGCCTGACCGTCGACCAGATCAACGCGGTCTACAAGCAGGCCGCCGCCGAGGGTCGCCTCGCCGGCATCCTCGAGTACACCGAGGACCCGATCGTCTCGAGCGACATCCAGGGCAACCCGCACTCCTCGATCTTCGACGCCGAGCTGACCAACGTGTCCGGCAACCTCGTCAAGGTCTCGTCCTGGTACGACAACGAGTGGGGTTACTCCAACCGTCTCGTCGACCTGACCGAGTACGTCGCCGAGCGTCTCTGACCCTCCATGGCTCTGCGCACCCTCGAATCGCTGGGGTCGCTGGCCGGCACGCGCGTCATCGTCCGTTGTGACCTGAACGTCCCCCTCAAGGACGGCGTCATCACGGACGATGGCCGCGTGCGCGCGTCGCTGCCGACCCTCAACGCCCTGATCAACGCCGGCGCTCGCGTCGTCGTGTGCTCGCACCTGGGCCGTCCCGACGGGTCGCCCGACCCGAAGTACTCCCTCGAGCCGGTCGCGCAGCGCCTGTCCGAGCTCCTCGGCCAGCCGGTCGCGTTCGCCCGCGACACGGTCGGCGAGTCCGCGCGCGAGGCCGTCGCCTCGCTCGAGGACGGGGACGTCGCCGTCATCGAGAACCTCCGCTTCAACCCGGGGGAGACCTCGAAGGACGAGGCCGAGCGCCAGGCGTTCGCACGTCAACTCGCCGAACTCGGCGACGCGCTCGTGTCGGACGGCTTCGGCGTCGTGCACCGCAAGCAGGCCAGCGTCTACGACCTCGCTCAGATCGTGCCGTCCGCGGCCGGCCTGCTCATCCAGAAGGAGCTCGAGGTCCTCGATCGCCTGACGGAGAACCCCGAGCGTCCGTACACGGTCGTGCTCGGCGGCTCGAAGGTCAGCGACAAGCTCGGTGTCATCGAGCACCTGCTGCCGCGCGTCGACAAGCTGCTCGTCGGTGGCGGGATGATGTTCACGTTCCTCGCGGCCGAGGGCAACAAGGTC